>DYIZ01000064.1 GCA_020723385.1 Candidatus Aquidulcis sp. | reverse complement strand
AGCGAGAACTTCTGCGACATGTAGCCGATGCGCTTCTTGATCTCCTCCGGCTGGCGGGCGATGTCGAACCCCAGCACGTGGCCTCGCCCGGCGCTGGGCAGGGTGATGCCGCACAACATGCGGATGGTGATGGTCTTGCCCGCCCCGTTAGGGCCTAGCAGCCCGAAGATTTCACCCGTGGGCACGTAAAAACTGACCTGGTTGACGGCGGTAAAATTGCCGTAGCGTTTGGTCAGCAAATCCGTTTCGATAGCGTTATCCGTCATTGCAGGCTCCGCTGTTCTTCCACCAGGTGGACGAAAACATCTTCCATCGAGGGTTTCGTCCGGCGCAGCAGGCGCACATCCAAAGCAGCCTCCTGAAAACGGCCGGACAGCAGTTCCATCACCCGCTCGACATCGCCGTTGTGGTTGGCAACCGCCAGCCGCAGCCGGTCTCCCACCGGGCGCCATTCCCGGATACCCTCGACCTCACTGACGATCTGGCGCATCGCTTTCCGAGGCTTGGCTTTGACTTCGATGATTTCGAACGGCAGGCGGGCGGTCAATTCGGCTGGAGTGCCGGATACCAGGATCCGCCCAGCGTAGAGTATGCCCACCTGATGGCAGCGCTCTGCTTCGTCCATGTAAGGGGTGCTGACCAGGGTGGTGACGCCTTGCTGAACGACATCGGCCAGCATCACCCACAACTCCCGGCGCGAGACAGGGTCTACCCCGGTCGAAGGTTCATCCAATAGCAGAACTGCCGGATCGTGAACCAGGGCGCACGCCAGGGCCAGCTTTTTCTTCATGCCGCCCGAAAGCGCGCCCGCCCGTCGAGTGACGAACTGTTCCAGGCGGGTGAAACCCAGCATCTCGGCGATGCGCGTTTTCCGGCGCTCGGCGGGGATGCGGTGGATATCAGCAAAGAAATTCAGGTTTTCCAGCACACTCAAGTCAGGATACAGGCTGAAATTCTGCGGCATATAGCCGATGTGGCGGCGGGCTTTTTCCGGTTCGGAGCGAACGTCGTAGCCCATCACATAGGCGCTGCCGCTGGTTTGTTCCATCACCGTTGCCAGGATGCGCAAGGTGGTGGTTTTGCCAGCTCCATCCGGGCCGACCAGGCTGTACAGTTGACCCTTTGGGACAGCCAGGCTCAACCCGGCGACGGCGGGGAGCGTTTTCTGGGAGGGGAATTTTTTATAGATGTCTCGAGCTTCGATGACAAATTCCATTGGAAACCTTTCCTGGGTGATGACCGAGTTATATCCCCGGGGCGTTTTTCCTGACAGATGCGGCGCGCCATCAACTCATTTGACGCGCATCACCTGCAGGGTGATGCGCGTCATCAATTTTTACCGCATAATCAGCTAACCGACAAAACAGGCCAATGATTATGTTATGATGAGGTTGTGATTACACCAATCCAGCCCGGGCTGTTGCGTATCTTTCGGTATTTCACAGGGGTGGCAATGGGGTACTACGCCATTCTGGTGATTTTCACTATTTTTCTGAGCGGTCAGGGGATCAGCAATTCCCGAATGCCGCTCTACATCAACCTTGTGACGAATATCGGGCTGTTAATGTATCTTTCCTGGTCATGGCTCCAGCGAAAAATCAAAAGTTTATATCTGCCGATCGCGCTGTTGGCCGCCACGATCATCCCCATTTTCAGCAATCTGTTTTACCTGGCCGAGCCGGTAATCAAAGATCTATCACTGATCATCGTGAGGAGCTGGCTGTTGTTTCCCATTTTGCTTGTGCCGCTGGTATTGATCGCCTGGCAATATGGTTTTCGGTATGTGATGGCATTTACGGTGGTCACGGCAATCGTAGAATTAGGAGTCTTATATCCCGTGGTTGGGAAGATTGACTTCGAAACGTTGCCCCTCCTGGGGCTGCCGATGATCCGGGCCTTTGCTTTTGGCACAGTCGGGCGTATCGTCGCTCACCTGATTGCCACCCAGCAAGCGCAAAGTAAGGCGCTGCTCAAAGCCAACTATCGGCTCAGCCTTCATGCCGAAACCCTGGAGCAATTGGCGGTCAGCCGGGAGCGCAACCGCCTGGCGCGTGAGCTGCACGATACCCTGGCCCACACCCTCAGCGGGCAGGCTGTCAACCTGGAAGCCCTCAAATTGATGATCCCCACCGAGCAAACCGAAATCCTGGGCATGCTCGACCAGGCTCTGGAAAACACTCGCAGCGGACTGCACGAGACGCGCCGCGCCCTGAAAGACCTGCGGACGCTGCCCCTTGAAGATATGGGGCTGGCGCTGGCTATCCGCAATCTAGCTAAAGACGCCGCGTCACGAGCGCCATTCGATATCAGGCTGGATGTTCCCGATACACTGCCTGAACTGCCGCCAGATGTGGAGCAGTGTGTCTTTCGAATTGCCCAGGAAAGCCTGGAGAACATCGTCCGGCACGCCAATGCCAACCGGGTCAAGCTGCGCCTGGGGATCGAGACCAACCGCTTGCAGATGGAGATCAGCGATGATGGCGTTGGGGTTGATCTCGACGAGCTGGATTTGCATGATAAACTCGGTCTGCAAGGGATGCGGGAAAGAGCGGCAGAGATACAAGGCAAATTCGATGTTTTTAGCCAGCCAGGGCAAGGTATGACGATCCGCTTTTCGGTTGAGGCGCCAGATGATCAAGGTATTGATCTGTGACGATCAGTTAATCGTTTGCGAGGGACTGACCAAAATATTAGGCTCGAATCCTGAAATCGAGGTTGTCGGGGTGGCTCACGATGGGCTAGATGCATTAAACTTGATCGCCAAAGTCAAGCCCGAGGTAGTATTGATGGATTTGAAGATGCCGCTGATGAACGGGATCGTGGCGACGCGCAAAATCCGAGAGAAATACCCGGAGATCTACGTGCTGGTGCTGACAACCTATGATGATGATGAGTGGCTGTTCGACGCCATTCGAAGCGGGGCAGCCGGCTACTTGTTGAAGGATACGCCCCCCGTTGATTTGATTGCATCAATCAAGGGAACCGCTCAGGGCAAAACTTACCTGGACCCGAATGTGGCTGGCAAAGTACTGGGGGATTACAACAATCACCCTGCCCCTAAGACGCCCCCCTCAAATTTTCAATTTAGCGAGCGTGAATACGAGGTGCTCAGGTTATTGGCTCAAGGCTTGAGCAACGCAGATATCGCCCAACAGTTGTATCTCACCGAGGGGACAGTTCGCAATTACACCAGCGACATCTTCAAAAAATTGGGGGTCTCTGATCGCACTCAGGCAGCCATTGCCGCAATCCGGTATGGGCTTGTGGACTTCAGCGATACCTGAGTCATCCTTCCATTGTCCTATAACTCGGGGGGCTTGCGCTGCCATTCCCAGATTTATGCCAACAACCGCTATTTGAACCCAGTTCATCCTGGTGCGAGATTAGTACTTGACTCCAGCTTGATTTTTTGTTATTATGTTATCGGTAACGGGAACGATAACGGGAACGATAACAATGAACCTGAGAGCTGGACGAGCGACCATAAAAGAAGTTGCCGCGGCGGCGGGCGTTTCGACACAAACCGTATCGCGGGTCATCAATGAGAGACCTGACGTTTCTCCTGAGACCCGTCAGCGTGTTCAAGATGTCATTGAAAAATTAGGGTACCGCCCCAGCGCCCTGGCGCGCAGCTTGATCAGTCAACGCAGCTATACGCTTGGCGTTGTTACCGCTGGCTTGAAGTATATCGGCCCATCACGCACACTCAGCGGCATCACAAATGCGGCGGAGGAGGCTGGTTATTCCTTGCTCTTGAAAGAACTGCCCCGCTTCGATGCCAATAATATTGTGCCGTTATTCGAAGGGCTGATTTCCCACCACGTGGATGGAATTATCTGGGCCGTTCCCGAGGTGGGCGAAAACCGCAATTGGTTGAATGAACTTCCCCTCGATTTAGAAATCCCTATCGTTTATCTAACGATGGAGCCGCAAGAGAATATTACCGTCGTATCCGTAGACAACTATCTTGGCGGGCGATTAGCACTCGCTCACTTGCTCGAACAAGGATATCGCCATATCGGGCATATCTCAGGCCCCTTGGATTGGTGGGAAGCCCGCCAACGTATGACGGGCTGGAAAGACGGCCTTGGTGAAGCCGGTTTTGATTATCAGGACAAGTATTGGGTGGAGGGAAACTGGTCCTCAGCAAGCGGGGCTCTGGCGGTCGAAAAACTCATCGCCCAATATCCCGATTTAGATTCGATTTTCGTTGCCAATGACCAGATGGCATTGAGCGTTATGCAGGTGGCGTGTCAAAAAGGGATCAGAGTGCCTGAAGATCTGGGGGTGGTGGGGTTTGACAACATGCCGGAATCTGCTTACTTCTGGCCCCCGCTGACCACGGTGCAGCAAGATCAATATACTGTCGCCAAATTAGCCGTGGAAGAAATCATCAAAATCATCGAATCGGGCCATCAAGGGCTCGAGCCTATTGAGCCGAAATCCATTGTTTTACCACCCACGCTGGTTATCCGTCAAAGCTCATTGCGTCACAAGGAGGTAGGGCAGTAAAGGAGGTGAATTTCAATAAGAAACGATTGTACTCAAAAAGAGAAGTGCTTGCTCAGTGATTGGCGTCCCAAAGCAAGCACTCCCGGGCGAGTCAATAAAGCCCATTGGTTAGAGGGCATCCTCGCTTGCCACCATTATAACGCACCATTCTATCGCACCAGTAATCTCCGCAAGGAGAAATTATGAAATCCCCAGAAGGAGAGAGGATCATGTTACGCTTCAAGACACTTGCCTATCTACTCATCGTATTTTCGATGTTGTTGACAGGATGCAAAACAGCCACGGCTGTACCACCCACCGCAACAAAACCGCCTGCTCCGACGGCAGTACCCCCTACTGATGTGCCGCTGCCCAAAACTGGCCTTGCCTGCACGCCCAATTGTAAATACTCAGATCTGGTGGTCGGCTTCCTTCAAACCGGATCCGAAGGCGGCTGGCGTGCAGCTAATACCGCATCCTTCAAAGAAACTGCGGAACAATTGGGGCTTACCCTTAAGTTCTACGATTCTCAGAATGACCTTGCAAAACAGGTCGCGGGCTTCCACCAATTCATCCAGGATCCTGAAGTAAACGTCATCGTCCTGGCCGCCCTCGAGACCACAGGCTGGGAAGATGTGTTGAAGGAAGCCCAGGAAGCCGGCAAGATCGTCATTCTGGAAGATCGCCGCATTGATGCGCCGGAAGATTTGTACGTCACCTACATTGGTTCTGACTTTGCCGAAGAAGGCCGCAAGGCCGCCGTCGAAATGTGCAAACTACTCGAAGGCAGCGAGAAGAAAGTAGTTTGGGAATTGGTGGGCAACGTAGGATCATCAGCCGCCAAAGACCGCGGCCAGGGCTTCCGCGAGAAAATGGGAGAGTGTGGTATCACGATCGCCAAGAGCCAAACGGGCAACTGGAGCATCACCG
Source organism: Candidatus Aquidulcis sp. (assembly GCA_020723385.1). Taxonomy (GTDB): domain Bacteria; phylum Chloroflexota; class Anaerolineae; order Anaerolineales; family UBA4823; genus DYIZ01. The sequence goes on along the minus strand of DYIZ01000064.1, from coordinate 26,188 downwards.
AAGGTAAACAGGTTACCGAAGCCTGGCTGAAGGAAACGCAGGATGTCCAGGGTATTTTCGCCCAGAATGATGAAATGGGCCTGGGCGCCATCGAGGCCATCAAAGAAGCCGGCCTCAAACCCGGCGAGGATGTCAAGGTCCTGTCCTTTGATGCCACCGCAGGCGCTTTCAAGGCCATGTTGGCTGGCGAGTTGAGTGTCACCGTGGAATGCAATCCGCTGCTCGCCCCGCAGGTCTACGAAGCCGCTCTCAAGGCAGCCAATGGCGGCGAACTGCCCAAGTGGGTTCCTTCCCAGGAAGGCGTCTTCAGCGCCGATGACCCGAATTTGCAGCAAATCGCTGATGGCCGTAAATACTAAATCACGAGCGGACTCCCCTCCAATTTTCAGCAGATTTTCAGGAGATCCATTCTTACCAATCATATAGAGCAACAGAGAGGAGCGGCGGAATACGCCGCTCCTCAAATACCCAAACTCGGATGGCAGCAATGGCAGACAAGGACACCAGCGATCTTCTAATCTCAATGCGGGGTATCAATAAAGCTTTCCCCGGGGTGCAGGCGTTAGAGAACGTGGATTTCGACCTGAGATATGGTGAAATCCATGCGCTGATGGGCGGTAACGGGGCTGGTAAATCAACCCTGATCAAAGTGTTGACCGGCGTCGAGCGGCCAGACAGTGGCAAAATTTTACTGTTGGGAAAAGAAGTATCAGTGAAATCCCCCCAACATGCGCAATCATTGGGCATCAGCACCGTTTATCAGGAAATTAATTTGTGCCCAAATCTGACCGTCGCAGAGAATATCCTGATCGGCCGGGAACCAATGAAATGGGGAAGCATCCATTGGAAAAAGTTAAACACCCAGGCCAAAGAGATTCTCCTGCGGATCTTGGGAATTGACATTGATGTAACTCGAACACTTGGCTCCTATTCGGTAGCGATCCAGCAAATGGTGGCAATCGCCCGGTCGCTGGAGATCGAATTTGCAAAAATCCTCATTCTCGACGAGCCTACTTCAAGTCTTTCTACCCATGAGACTGAACAGCTCTTCGGGGTGATGCGTAAACTGAAAAGCGAGGGGGTAGGCATTATTTTTATCACCCACTTCATTGACCAGGTTTACAAGATTTCTGACCGCATCACAGTTATTCGAAATGGGACATTGGTGGGTACCTTCGATACGTCTACTCTGTCGCGCATGGAATTGATCACCAAGATGATTGGCAGAAGCATTACCGTGCTGGACGAAATGCTGAAGACCAAGGCAGAAACCGTCAAACACATACGCGGTGAAAATGTACTCCAGGCAAGAGAATTGGGCCAAACCGGTGAGATCGAACCCTTTGACCTGGATCTGCACGCCGGGGAAGTGGTAGGGCTTGCCGGATTAATGGGATCCGGGCGCACCGAAGCCGCCAGCCTCTTATTTGGACTCGAAACGCCGGACAGCGGTTCGCTTACGATTGCCGGGAAAAGGGTCGAGAAATTTTCCCCCAACGCCTCGATCAAGAGAGGGCTGGTCCTATCCCCGGAAGACAGAAAGGCCGCCGGGATTGTGGATGACCTTTCTGTGCGCGAGAATATCATCCTGGCCATGCAAGCCGGCCAGGGTTGGTTCAAATATATCAGCCGGCAAAAACAAGAAGAAATTGCAGACAAATATATCCATTTGCTGGATATTGCCACACCATCCGCCGACCAGATCGTAAAAAACTTGAGCGGCGGTAACCAGCAAAAAGTGATCCTGGCCCGCTGGCTGGCTACGAATCCCCAGGTGTTGATCCTGGATGAACCCACCCGAGGAATTGACGTTGGGACAAAAGCTGAAATTCAGAAGCTCGTACTTTCACTGGCAGAAGACGGCAAGGCATGCATTTTCATCTCTTCAGAATTGGAGGAAGTCATGCGCTGCAGCCATCGGATTGCCGTGCTGTGTGACCGGAAGAAGGTAGCGGAATATAGCGGAGAAGTGGACCAGAACGTGATCATGCACTCCATGGCAGGTGAATTATGAAGCAAACGAAATTCTCGCCCTCGCTGAGAAAAATCACAGAAAGCAAGCTCTTTTTCCCAACTCTGACACTGGCGCTCATTTTACTCTTTGACCTGATTACAGTACCCAATTTTTTTTCAATTCAAATCCGAAATGGCAATTTGTATGGAAGCCTGATTGATATTTTTCGCAACGCTTCGGCCGTGATGCTGCTATCCATCGGCATGACGCTGGTCATCGCAACGGGAGGCGTGGACCTCTCGGTGGGCGCGGTTATGGCGATTGCAGCTTCAGTTGCAGCTTTATTGATGAACCCATACGTTTTGGCTACGGAGCTGCCGCCGCACTTGATGAAACTAATCAACGATCCGCAGTTCACCTATCAGCCGCTCTGGATAGTCATTATCGTAACATTGATTGTCGCCACGATCTGCGGCTTGTGGAATGGGCTGCTGGTGGCCTACGTGCGAATTCAGCCGATGGTGGCCACCCTGATCCTGATGATCGCCGGGCGCGGGATTGCCCAATTGATCACCAACGGGGTCAGGATACAGATCTTTTACGAGCCTTATGCTTTTATCGGGCAGGGCTGGAAAATCCTGCCTTTTTCCCTGTATCTTGTAGCTTTTGTGTTCGTCATTGCCTGGATTATCACGCGTCGAACGGCCATTGGGCTGTTCATCGAATCGGTGGGTATCAATTTTCGTTCCAGTTATTTCAGCGGCATTGATGAAAAGAAGATCAAACTGCTGGCCTATTCATTTTGTGGGCTATGCGCCGGTATCGCCGGGCTGGTTGCCAGCTCGAATATCAAGACATCCGATGCCTACAACATTGGTATGACCCTCGAGCTGGATGCCATTCTCGCCGTGGTCATTGGGGGAACGGTCATGGGGATAGGCGGCCGGTTTTCACTGCTGGCCAGCCTGATTGGCGCAGTCGTCATTCAAGCGATCACGACTTCGATGTACGCAATCGGCGTTCAGGCCTTTGCTCTCCAGGCGATCAAGGGCCTGGTAGTTATCTTTGTTATTCTCCTGTATTCCGAACAGGTCCGCGGCTTTATCCGAAAACTCACCGTGCAGAAAGAAGCAAAACCATGAACTTAAAAATAGGCGCTCTTCTTTCCAGAAACCAAAGATTTCTCCCGCTGATTGCAACCGCCGTACTGGCCTTTGTCGCCTATGGGGTTGGCGCTGCTTTTTACCCAGGGATGAGGGACCCGCAAGTTTTCCTCAATATCTTTCGCAGCAATGCATTTTTGTTGATCAGCGCGGTAGGAATGACATTCGTCATCATATCGGGCGGCATTGATCTCTCGGTGAGCGGTATCGTGGCATTGACAACGGTCGCCGCCGCCGCTCTACTGCGAGAGGGCTGGAACGCCTGGCTCGTGATCCTTTTGATGCTGCTCATGGGTATGACTTTGGGCGCAATCATGGGGAGCTTTATCACTTTTTTGAAAGTGCAGCCGTTTATTGCCACCCTGGCCGGGATGTGGTTTGCCCGCGGAATGTGTTACTTCATCAGCGACGACGCCATCGCGATCAACAACCGGATTTTCCGCATCCTCGGGCAGACAAAACTCTTGATCCCAGGCTTGAGCGATCCCGTCACTCAAACAGGCGACTACATTTCCATCCTGGTTGTCGTTGAGTTTCTCATCCTGGCGATAGGAATTTATGTTCTCCAATTCACCCGCTTTGGCCGTACTGTTTACGCCATCGGGGGCAATGAACGGTCGGCGCGCTTGATGGGGCTGCCGGTGAATTCCACCAAGGTTTTGGTTTACACCTTGAGCGGATTTTGTTCGGGATTAGCGGGTGTAACCTGGAGCATCTTTGTGATGTCGGGGCACGGTTCGTATGCCAATGGCTTCGAGATGGATGTCATTGCTTCGGTTGTCATGGGCGGGACGATGCTGACCGGCGGAGTGGGATACCCTTTCGGCACCCTGTTCGGTACACTTATTTATGGGATAACCCAAACTCTGATCCAGTTCAACGGGAGCCTGAGCTCTTGGTGGACCAAGATCGTCATCGGCGCATTGACGTTCATGTTCATTGGGGTGCAGAGCATCCTGTCCACCCGGAAGATTGGCCGCCATCGGGCAAAAGGAGCCGGCTCGCAGGCGCTGGCATCTGAGCATCGTAAACAGCGCCTTCTGCTCTTCGGCAGCGGGGCAGTCGTCGTGATCATATTGATCGGAGCGGTCATCGTGAACCTGCTGCCGGGAGGAAATGGCTCGGCTGGCAACGCCGAAGCCGAGCATTGCACCTTCAAGCCATTCCGTCAGGAGCAAGCCGCTAACTTTTTAGCCAGCGGCGCGGTGATCACCTACGAGCGCAACGGCGGCCCGAGATGTATTGACGAACTGTATGCGATTTTCCCCGATGGTCGAATTGTCGGCGACGATGGCGCAGAGCAGATCGAGAAACTGGTCGCCTCTGCGGATGTTGATCAATTGCTCTTCGAAATTCGCGATTACCAATGGTTCACCGATGAAATGTACAGCACCTGGCATACCCCCTGCGGGCAATGCTATGGGTACTATCTCACAGTTTCTTTTGAAGGGCAGGAAAAGACGATCCGCGGCGTAGATGGCGGAACAGATGCGCCAGCCGATTATTGGCAGGTGATTTCGCTCGTCAAAGGGATTGTGCCGGCCTTCGCCATTGCGCCATAATACGCGCATAGCCGCCTGCTGCGATTTGACCGATTGTTCAAAATAGTTTTAGGAGAAATCGTGATGGTTCGTAATAAAGTATTAATTCTGCTGCTTCTGCCTTCCACATTGTTTCTCTTCGCGTGCGCCTACATCGTTTTGCCAGCGGATCTGGATAGCCCCGTGACCACTACTTCCAAAGGGTGGAGCGCCGTGGTTACGAATATAACAAAATCTGATACCGGAAATTTACACATTGATCTCACCCTCCGCAATGAAACGGGGGACTGGAGCGCCATGAAAACCGAGGAAGGCAAACCGGCAGCGCTCATCTCTGGCGGTAAATCTACCCCTTGTGAGACCGTATTCGTCAGCACGGGCGGGCATCGCCTGGCGCCGGGTTTCCAGATGCGGGGTTACACAGGCGGAACAAAATCCGAACCTAAAATCCAGCTTCTTTATGTGGAGTGCCAGGCCGCACAGGCCAACCCTGGGGATAAACTATCTATCGGTTACAGTTACGTTACCGGCCAGTATAACTATTACGAACAAGATAAGAATAAAATCGACGAGATAATGGAAATCAATCTCGACCAGATCGCCCAGGGGCTGGTTTATCCGGTTGCTGAATCTGTCGAAGGGTTGATCCAAAATCCCGATAGTGAAATTATCGCCCTCAATAAAGTAACCCTGACTCTCAAAGATGTACAGCGCTCCGCAGACGGGCTGGAGTTTACCTGGGAAACGGCCAATCCCGGCGAGTATCCCACCTACGTTCATATTGGCAACCCCCCGGTGATCGGCGATGACGGCATCCTTTACGGTTTCTATGAGACGCCGGATATTGTATCCATCCCCATCACGCCAGCGGGCGACAAGGCCGAATGGACGACTTCCGTGTCAGCCCCGCAGGATGTAAAGGGATTCTACATCATGCTCAGCGTCGAGTCTGGGAAAGCGCGGCTCTTCGCCAATTACGCAGTCAATATCAGCGATAAATAATCATGAAAACAGACCGAACTGACGCGACGACAGAACTGGATATCAAAACCGTTCGCCTGCACGCAATTGGAGACCTGCGACCCCACCACGAACCCACCCCCATGGCGGGCGAAGGTGAACAAATGGTGCACGTCAAAGCGGTCGGCATTTGCGGCTCAGATTTACACTGGTTCTCGAAAGGCGAGATTGGAGATTCCAGCCTAAAACGGCCGCTGGTACTGGGGCACGAATTTGCTGGAGAGACAGAAAGCGGTCAACGCGTCGCGGTAGACCCGGCCATCCCCTGCGGGCAATGCGAGTTTTGCCGCCGCGGGCATCCAAACCTGTGCCTGTTGTTGATCTTTGCCGGGCACGGCGAGCAGGATGGCGCGTTGCGTGAAGCGATGGCCTGGAATCAAAAGTGCCTGTTCCCGATCCCCGATTCGTTCACCTATGCCGATGGGGCGATGCTGGAACCGCTGGGGGTAGCGCTCCATGCGGTTGATCTCGGGAAATTGAGGGCCGGCATGACCGTGGGCGTGTTTGGCTGCGGCCCGATTGGGCTGCTCATCGTGCAGTTGGCGCGGCTGATGGGCGCGGCCACGATCGTGGCAACCGACATCTTGCCGCATCGCCTCGAGGCAGCCAAAAGCTTCGGCGCCAGCCGCGCAATTTTCGCCGCCGGTAAACAAAGCGATGGCGAGATACTGGCCGCCACAGGCGGGCGGGGCATTGACGTAGCCTTCGAAGCCGCTGGAGAGCAGGGAGCTGTGGATAACGCTTTGTCCGCCGTTCTTCCAGGCGGGAAAGTCATCCTGGCGGGCATCCCGGAATCCGATAATACCTCTTTTTCTGCCTCCACCGCCCGCCGCAAAGGCCTGACCATCAAACTCGTACGGCGCATGAAACACACCTACCCGCGGGCCATCGAGTTGGTTGCCAGGGGCCTGGTTGACGTTCGCTCATTGGTGACGCATCGCTTCCCGTTGGACCAGGTCAGCGAAGCCTTTCGCACGGCCGCACGGCGTGAAGGCTTGAAAATCATCGTTGAACCATGAGGGCAAGAGGACTTATGTCGAAATATACGATTGGCGTGGATTTTGGAACCGAATCTGGCCGGGCTGTTCTGGTAGATGTATCCGATGGCCGGGAAATTGCCACCGCTGTCTACCCGTATGCCAACGGGGTGATTGACGAGCGCCTGCCTGAGAGCGGCGTGCGCCTGGAGCCAGATTGGGCGCTGCAAGACCCCGAAGATTACCTCCGCACCTTCCAGCAGACAATCCCGGTAGTGCTCGAGCAAAGCGGCATTGACCCGGCGCAGGTGATCGGGCTGGGAATAGATTTCACCGCCTGTACCATGCTGCCCGTGAAAACTGATGGCACCCCGCTCTGTCTCCTGCCCGAATTTCGCGGGAACCCGCATGCCTGGGTCAAACTTTGGAAGCACCACGCCGCCCAGCCGGAGGCCGACGCAATCAACGCCACGGCCCGCGCCATGGGTGAAGCCTGGCTCGACCGCTACGGGGGCAAGATATCCTCCGAGTGGTTTTTCTCGAAGGCGCTGCAGATCCTGAACGAGTCGCCGGAAATTTACGCCGCTGCCGACCGGCTGATCGAAGCCGCAGATTGGGTGGTCTGGCAGCTTACGGGTGTGGAGACGCGCAACGCCTGCACTGCCGGGTATAAAGCCATCTGGTCGAAGCGCGATGGCTTCCCATCGAAAGCATATTTCGGCGCGCTTCATCCCCGGCTTGCCAGCGTGATCGAGGAAAAAATGAGCTGCGAGATTCTCCCCGTGGGGCAGAAAGCCGGCGGGTTGAGCGAGCAAGCGGCCCGCTGGACTGGCCTGGAACCCGGCACAGCCGTGGCGATTGCCAATGTTGACGCTCATGTGGCTGTCCCCGCCACGACGGTGACCGAACCGGGGCGCATGGTGATGATCATGGGCACCTCCACCTGCGATATGGTTCTTGGTACCGAGGAACACATTGTTCCCGGCATGTGCGGCTACGTTGAAGATGGCATCGTTCCGGGTTTCTTTGGTTACGAAGCCGGGCAATCCTGTGTAGGCGACCACTTTGCCTGGTTTGTGGAGCACTGCGTTCCAGCGGCGTACGAGCTTGAGGCGCAAGCGCGCGGCATGGACATCCACGCACTGCTCGAAGAAAAGGCGGCGAAATTGGCAGTCGGCGAAAGCGGGCTGCTGGCGCTGGATTGGTGGAACGGCAACCGCTCGGTGCTGGTGGATGTCAATTTGACAGGGCTGCTCATCGGGGCAACATTAGCCACCAAACCGGAGGAAATCTATCGCGCCCTCATCGAAGCCACCGCTTACGGGAAACGCATCATCATCGAGACCTTCCAGAAGAACGGCGTGCCTATCCACGAATTGGTGGCTTGCGGCGGCCTGCCCGAAAAGAATAAATTGCTCATGCAAATCTATGCCGATGTGACCGGCCTGCCCATCCGGGTCAGCGCCTCGAAGCAGACGCCGGCTCTGGGATCAGCAATGTTCGGAGCGGTAGCGGCTGGCAAAGCCGCCGGCGGGTACGATTCGATTTACGAGGCAGCGCAGGTGATGGCGCATCTCAAAGACGAGCAGTATCTGCCCAATCCCGAGAATCAGAAAGCGTACGAACGCCTGTACGCTGAGTATGTCACCCTCCACGATTACTTCGGGCGCGGCGCTAACGATGTCATGAAACGGTTGAAGGAGATCAGGTATATGAGGCAGGTAAGCAGGTAAGCAGGTAAACAGGTAAGCAGGTAAGCAGGTAAGCAGGTAAACAGGTAAGCAGGTAAACAGGTAAACAGGTAAAAATGTGAAATGGTATACAAGGTGACACATGTAAATCCAAATACCGGGTTGCCTGATAGCCTAATTGCCTAATTACCTAATTGCCTAATTGCCTGATTGCCTGATTACCTACCTCCCCTCGGAGAACTTATGCTCGAAAACTTGAAGGATGAACTCGTTCAGCTGCTCCTCGAATTGCCCAAAAATCACCTGGTCGTGTGGACTGGAGGAAATGTCAGCGCACGCGATCCGCAAAGCGGGCTGGTGGTGATCAAACCTTCCGGGGTGCGTTATGAGCATTTGACCGGCGAAAAAATGGTTGTGCTGGACCTGGAGGGTAATATTCTGGAGGGTGATTTGAAACCTTCATCCGATACCGCCAGCCATTTATATATCTACCGTAATCGCCCGGACGTGGGTGGAATTGTACACACTCACTCGCGCTACGCCACCGCCTTCGCGGCGGTTGGGCGGCCAATCCCGGTGTACCTCACGGCGCAGGCCGACGAATTCGGCGGCGAGATCCCATGCGCCGGCTTTGCGCTGATCGGCAGCGAAGAGATCGGCAGGCAGGTGATCGAGCAGATTGGCAAATCATCGGCGGTGTTATTGAAAAACCACGGCGTCTTTGCCATCGGCAAAAATGCCGAATCTGCTGTGAAAGCGGCGGTGATGGTCGAGGATATTGCCGCCACCGTTTGGATGGCGCTGCAGATTGGCGCGCCCGAAATCATACCCCCCGAATACGTGGCCCTATTACATGATCGCTACACCCACATTTACGGGCAATAATAGCTCTCCCGTTTCCAACGGGAGGAATCTCCAGATTTGAGGTGTGTGGGAGTGCTATGCACTCCCACACACCTCAAATCTGGGACAGTTCCCGCCGAAGGCGGGAAAGCCGCAATAATTTATGGGAGATGCAATTATGATAGATTTTAAACAATACGAAGTCTGGTTTGTAACGGGCAGCCAGCACCTCTATGGCCCCAGAACACTGGAACAAGTTGCCGATCATTCACGCGAAATCGCGGCTTTTTTGAATATTTCGACGCACATACCGGTAAAAGTCATTTTCAAGCCCGTTCTAACCACCCCGGAAGCCATCCGCGAGTTGTGCCTGGAAGCCAATTCCACCCGCGACTGCGTTGGGTTGATCACCTGGATGCACACCTTCTCGCCCGCCAAAATGTGGATTGCCGGTTTGAGCTTGCTCAAAAAGCCCTTTTTACACCTGCATACGCAATACAACCGCGAGATTCCCTGGTCAGAGATTGATATGAATTTCATGAACCTGAACCAGGCCGCTCACGGGGATCGCGAATTTGGTTTTATCGGCAGCCGTATGCGCTTGAATCGCAAAGTGGTGGTAGGGCACTGGCAGGATGATGGGGTGCAAGCCGATATTGGCATCTGGGTGCGCGCCGCCTGCGCCTGGGCAGATTCCCAGGGCGGCAAGGTAGCCCGGTTTGGCGATAACATGCGGGATGTAGCCGTGACCGAGGGCGATAAAGTCGAGGCGCAGATTCGGCTCGGTTATGATGTCTATGGCTACGGGGTGGGCGATCTGGTCAAGTCGGTGAACCAGGCCACAGAGGTTGAGGTTGACCAGATGGTGCAGGCTTATCTCGATGAGTATGATGTCTCCCCGGGGTTAATGCCCACCGGCGGGAAGCACCCTGCCCTGCGGGAAGGCGCACGCATCGAGGTCGGGATGCGCAACTTCCTGGCGGCTGGCAACTTCATGGCTTTCACAACCACCTTCGAGGATCTCCATGGGCTGGCGCAGTTACCGGGGCTGGCGGTGCAGCGCTTGATGCGCGACGGTTACGGCTTCGGCGCTGAAGGCGACTGGAAAACTGCGGCGCTGGTACGCGCCATGAAGGTGATGAGTGCGGGCTTGCCGGGCGGCGTCAGCTTTATGGAAGATTACACTTATCATTTCAGCGCCTCGGGCGATAAGGTCTTGGGCGCTCACATGCTCGAAATCTGCGAGTCGATTGCAGCGAACAAGCCAAAACTGGAAATCCTGCCGCTTTCCATCGGCGGCAAAGCCGATCCGCTGCGCCTGATCTTCGAGGCGAACACCGGCCCGGCGGTTGGCGCATCCCTTGTGGATATGGGCCAGCGTTTCCGCCTGATCGTGAACAAAGTGGATGTTGTCCCCATAGACGAGCCATTGCCCAAACTACCCGTAGCGCGCGCCCTGTGGCTGCCTCGCCCCAATTTGAAAACCGCGGCCGCAGCCTGGATTTACGCTGGCGGCGCGCATCACACCAGTTTCAGCTATTCTGTTTCTGCCGAGCATTTGCAAGATTTCGCCAATATGGCCGGGATTGAGTTTCTGCTCATTGATGAAAATACCCAACTCGAAGATTTCCGCGAGAAATTGCGTTGGAATGAGATGTATTATCACCTGGCGAAAGGGCTGTAAACCAGAAAGATCTAGGTTCGCAGTGGGCGCTTTAGGGCAAATGAAAGCGCTAAAGCGCCCACTACGAACAAGATGCGTGATTTGCTGAAATTCGGCGCCGCCCCGAGCGGAGACGGGGGAAATATTTCCAGAATGGCGTATAATCGCCTTTAAAATTCTGGATATCCAATGTCAACCTCTTCTCCCGCTTTCATTCCTGCACCCCAAAAGATACCCCTGTTCCTGCGGCTTGGGCTATGGATCGCGCGTAAAATCACCGGCAAAGACCTTTTACCGGCGCGCCTGCTGGCCTGGTATCCCAAGGCGGTCATCGGTTCAGGGGTGCTCGAGGGCCTGATTGCCCACCATGATGGCAAACTAGATGTGCGAATTCTGAAATTGGTGCGCATGGCAGCCTCGTTCGCGGTGGCCTGCCCGTTCTGTGTAGATATGAACTCCGCTGGTTGGGAGCAGTCGCTCACTCGAGATGAATTGGCCGCCTTGCAAGGCCGGCAATCATTGGAAAATGTGGCTTCTTTCACCGACCGTGAACGGCTGGCGGTTCGCTACTCCCGGTTGATCTCCAGCACGCCGCTCACCTTCCCCCAGGATTTCATCCAGCAATTGACCCAAGCCTTCACCGAGCGCGAGATCGTCATTTTGGCGACCACCGCAGCGCAAGTGAACTACTGGGCACGCCTGATCCAGGGCCTGGGCTGCCCGCCGGCCGGATTCACCGAGGGTATCAGCCTGTACTTACCAATCCCCGAAAAGGAGAAACTTTCAACATGAAAACACCCCCTATTCTTGTCACTGGCGCCAGCACCGGCATCGGTAACCACCTGGCGCGCTACCTGGCCGAGCGCGGACATACCGTGTTCGCCACGGTGCGCAAAGCGCAGGATATGGAATCATTGGGACAAATCGAGCGGGTGATCCCGCTCCAAATGGATGTCCGCGACCGCCAATCGGTCGAGGCGGCCCTCCTGAAGGTGATGGAAACCGGCCTGGGATTATATGGGCTGGTCAATAATGCCGGGGTGGGCGAATTGGGAATGTTCAGCACCTGGACCGACGAAGACCTATTCGACATTTTCAATGTCAATGTTTTTGGCCCGCACCGCGTAACCAATGCCTTTGTGCGCCTGATCATCGAGGCGCACGGCCGCATTGTCAACATCGGCTCGCAGGGCGGGATGATCTCTAGCAAATATTTCGGCCCCTATACGATGACCAAGCACGCTCTGGAAGCGTACACGGTCGCTTTGAACGACGAACTGCGCCCTTATCAGGTTTGGGTCAGCATCGTCCAGCCCGGCGGGATCATTTCGAACATCGGCAATAATTCCTTTCCCGGAACACTGGCCCACTTCGAGCGGGCCGAGCCCCCATTTCGAGATGAGGCCCAGCAGGTTTTGGCCGGTTTCAACCAGCCGGATGAGCCACACCCAGACGAGCCAGAATCAGCCTCCAATCGCAAGCCATCCTCGCCGGAGATCGTATCCGTTGCAGCTTACGATGCGCTGTTCTCTGAAAAGCCCAAGCTCAGGTACCTGGTCGGTACCCACTGGGAAGGGAACCGGGTGATCAATGCCTTGATCCAAAAATTGCTCGACGAGAATGATAACCCCCAGCATAATTACTCCCGTGACGAGCTGATCGAATTACTGGATCGCCATATCGAGCAAAGGAAAACCGCATGACAAATATCGTCGAGACATCCACACCGCCCAACACGCCGACCCCAATCGGGCCATACAATCATATTGCCCGGTTTGGATCATTCGTGAGCATCGGGGGCACTGCTGGGGTCAATCCGGCAACCGGCCAATTGGCTGGCCCGGATGTATATTCGCAGGCCAGGCAGATACTCGAGTCGTTTAGCGCCATGCTGGAGTCCATCGGATCGGACATGAGCCATATTCTACACGTCAATGTCTTTTTGAAGAATATGCAGGATTTCGAAGACATGAACCGCGCCTATGTCGAGAAAATGGGGCCTCACCGCCCGGCGCGTACAGTGATCGGGGTCAATGAGCTGCCCAAGCCCGGAGTCTTGGTGACGATGAATCTGACCGCTATCTCAAAGGAATAGGTTGTGAACAGCCAAGCTATAACGTTCTGCATCAAAGGCACTCGTGCAGAATTCGAAGGTCGGAACGAAGATGCACGCAAATTATTCGTCCAGGCATGGAAGGCCGCCCGCGACGATTACGAAGCCTGCATTGCCGCACATTACATTGCCCGATATCAAGATAGTCCACAAGAAACACTCCGTTGGAATCAGGAAGCATTGTCGCGGGCAGACTTGGTCGGTGATGAACGAGTGCGAGATTTTTATCCGTCGCTCTATGTCAATATGGGGCACTCCCATGAGATGCTGGGCAATATTGCTGAATCGAAAAAATATTACAAACTTGCCGCCGACTTGGGGCTTATCCATCAAAGCGAGACTGATGGACCCTACACCCCCAGAAAATATAACAGTCGCACAATTATCAACCGATAGAGCAGGAGGTTTTATATGCAATACCGAGAATTGGGACGCACTGGTTGGAAAGTTTCTGCCGTGAGTTTTGGCGCGTGGGCCATTGGGGGGACCTGGGGCCCGGTAGAGGATGGCGAATCGTTGGCAGCATTACATCGGGCCGTTGAGCTAGGGGTAAACTTCTTCGACACCGCCGATGTCTATGGCGATGGTCGCAGCGAACGGCTCCTGGCGCAGCTTCGCCGACAACATCCCGAGATCATCATTGCCACCAAGGCCGGACGGCGGTTAGATCCCCACACAGCGACCGGCTACAATCGGGCGAATCTCACACGCTTTGTGGAGCGCAGTCTCAAGAATCTGGAGACAGACGCCCTCGATTTGCTTCAATTCCACTGCCCGCCGACCCAGGTCTACTATATGCCAGAGGTCTTTGGCATATTCGACGATCTGGTCAAGGCGGGCAAAATTCGCTATTACGGTGTGAGTGTGGAAAAGGTGGAAGAAGCGCTAAAAGCCATCGAGTACCCCAATGTGCAAAGTGTACAAATTATCTTCAACATGTTCCGCCATCGCCCCGCCGAGCTTCTATTCGAGCAAGTCAAGAAGCGGAAAGTGGGTATCCTGGTGCGCGTACCGCTGGCATCCGGGATGCTCACTGGCATGTGGAAACCAGACAAAACTTTTGCGCCTGACGATCATCGAGCATTCAATCGTCACGGTGAAGCATTCGACCGGGGTGAAACTTTCTCCGGCGTTGATTACGACATTGGCATGCAAGCAATTGGCGAGCTGAAGGCCATTTGCCCAACAGGGGTGAGTATGGTGCAGTTTGCCTTGCGTTGGATTTTAATGTTCGACGCGGTGACGTGCGCCATCCCCGGTGCGAAGCGTCCCTCACAAGCCGAGATCAATTTCACTGCAGCAGATTTAGCTCCCCTTTCCGGTGAAACGATGGCGCAGGTCCGCGCCATCTATGATCGGTATATTCGCGAACAAGTCCACCATTACTGGTAACATAGACCTGGATTTTGGTTTTTCATCCTCCAGATTGACCTTTAATCATCCTGGCGGTTGAGCATCAAAGCGAGCAAGTCTCCTATACTTGGGGCATTCGAAGCCGGAACACAGACCGTTCTGGCGCAAAGGAGACGATCATGATCGCTGTCACCATAATCTTTCTCACAATCCTTTTCATCCTTGGAAGCATCTGCCCGCTGTTAATTACGGATGACATGCGGGGAATCATTATGCTTCGGAAATAATCGCTGCTGATTTAGGTTATACTCACAAATGCTTCTAAGGAAAACCTACCATGAGATCCATCTTTTCTTTTTTCCAACGCCTCCAATGGAAACTCACCCTGTCCTATGCTGTAGTCACCGCCGGGACAGTCGTTGTACTCTCCATTTTTCTGGTGAGCATAGCGCTTTACGCTGAAAGCCGGGTCACCACCCGAGTATTCGACAGTTTCTACTGGTCAAAAACTGCCTTCCAGGACAACATTCCCTACCTCATTGAAGACCCAGTTGCTCTGCAAGAATGGCTGGAGCGGGTACAGACTCAAGGCTTTATCTGGACAGATTTCCAATCCTACGTTGTCCGTGAGTCTTTGGATTATGCCAACACTTTGGTGACTGGAACACAACCTATTTACGTGCTGGATGCCAACCTGAACCTCATCGCCGCTGCACCGCTGGATGACCCATCTGCCGTCGGTAAACTCTTCCAGGCTCGCAGACCTAACAGTATCAGCATGGACTCTATCATTGATGCGGCCCTGGTTGGCGACAAGAATTATTACGCCCAGAGTTTCACGCAGCCCGATGGCAGCTACATTGTCGCTTTTCCTCTACGCAAAACCGATGAAGATCCCATCATCGCCATTGTCATCTATACACTCAAGCCAGTGGTTTTTGCCACCCTGACCAATCTCTCGGTTTACACCACTTTTGTCGAAGTGACAACGGTGATTATGTTCATGGTCTCCCTGCCCGTGGGGGCAATATTTGGCTGGCTTGCCTCGCACGGGCTGCGTAAACGACTCGGGAACCTTTCGGTCGCTGCCAAAGCCTGGTCCACAGGTGATTTTTCTATTTCACCACGCGACAAATCTGCAGATGAAATCGGTCAGCTCACCCGCGATTTGAACCGGATGGCAGAACAATTGCTTGCCCTCCTGCACACCCGTGACGAGCTTGCCCGCATCGAAGAGCGCAACCGGCTCGCCCGTGACCTTCACGATACTGTCAAACAACAAACGTACGCCGCGCGCATGCAGCTCTCTGCTGCTAAAAATCTGATCGAGAGCGATCCCAAGACCGCCACAGAGCACCTGGAAACTGCCCTGCAACTCAACCGTGAGACACAGCAGGAGCTCAAGCTCATTATTGACGAACTGCGTCCGGCTGCATTACAGGGCAAAGGGCTGGCGCAGGCTTTGAAAGACTACGTCGAGCGCTGGCAAGAACATACTGGAATAGAGGTAACAACGGTTGTGAGTGGTGAACGTCCCCTGCCGCTGGAGGTAGAACAGGCGCTTTACCGTGTCGTACAAGAAGCCTTGTCCAATGTGGCCCGCCATGCCGAAGCAGATTCAGTTGCCCTCACACTCAGTTCATCTCCCGACAGGGTGAATCTGATAATCGCCGACAATGGGCGCGGCTTCGAACCGAATGATGTTGCGCCGCACTCGCTTGGCCTGGCAAGCATGAAACAGCGCCTGAGCGAAGTCGGCGGCGCCCTCAAAATCGACTCCACGCTTTCAACCGGCACCAAGGTAATTGCCGAAGTTCGATTAATGTCAACGGGGGCAAAGTAACCCAGGGAACTTCGTACCCCTTTGGGTTCCTCGTAGAGAAAGGGCCACACCATGCCGATTAAAGTCCTCCTCGTAGATGATCACAAAATAGTGCGCCAAGGAGTACGCGCTTACCTGCACACCTTGACCGATATTCAGGTTGTCGGTGAAGCCGACGATGGCGTCTCAGCGGTTGCCGCGGTTGAGCAAAACTCCGCCGATGTTGTCCTGATGGATCTGGAAATGCCCGGCGAACTCGACGGGATCGCCGCCACCCGCCGAATCCGTAAAATTCGACCAGAGACACAAGTCATCGTTGTCACATCCCATCACCAGGATGAATATATCTTCCCTGCGGTGCGCGCCGGGGCGATTTCTTACCTGCTCAAAGATGTCGAGCCTGACGAGCTAGCCGCCGCTATCCGTAAAGCCGCTCACGGCGAAGCCGTATTGGATTCGCGGGTGGCATCACGCATCATTTTGGAACTGCAAGGCATTCGCAAGGATGAAGTCAATCCATTTACCGAACTGTCTGAGCGTGAATTCGAGGTTTTGCGCCTGATTGCAGCCGGAAAATCCAATGCTGAAATTGCCGAAACGCTTGTCATTGGCGAAAGCACAGTCAAAACACACATCGGCAACATCCTGAAAAAACTTCACCTCGATGATCGCACTCAAGCCGCCGTCTACGCCTGGCAGCAGGGTATTGTACGGCGCAATAAATAACCCTCGAGTCCGTACAACCTGCAATGAATAGGCAATTTCCATCCCTGCCGAACTGGCAGGGATTTTGTTTCCCCCAATCTGGGCGATGACAAGGGATTCAGATCGGTAGAATGTTTACAGGTTTAATACAACTGCCCAACGATCATGTCGCAAATAGGACGATCGCTATCAACGCGGCAATAATACCCATCACCTGCTTGAACGTTATTGGCTCGTGCAAAAAAGCGAACGCCAGCGCCAGCGTCACCACCGGGTAAAGCGCTGAAACCGTCACCACCACAGCAGTTTTGCCTTGCGAGACAGCGTACAGGAATGTCACCGACCCCAGGGTAACCACCACGCCCGTGAGAATCCCAAACAACGCCCCCCGGGGGTGAAGCTGTGGTTTAAATCCCGCCAGCGCCATCACGGTGACCCCAACAATAACCGTTCCGATGACCTCATAGATCAACGCACTCTTGGGGTCCACATATTTCGTCGAGAGGCGGGTAAAAAAGCCCCATAGGCCCCACAGCACCAGCGTCATCAGCGTCAAAACGAACCAGCTTTCGATTTTCATCGGCATATCATCACCGCAAGACCATCGGAAAAAACAGCCAAAACGCGACGGTATACGAAACCTGGCTCAAGTTGAAGAGAATCAGGTTCTGATCGCAGCCGTTATAGGTATCGAAGGAAATTGGCGCCGAGAGCGGCTTGCCCGCCTCGTCAAACAATTGCAGCCAGAGCGAGCGGGTCGAAGCCACGGGCTTATCGGCCAACTTCAGCTCGAAGCCACCCTCCCCAATCGCCTGCGAGGTACCTGTCAACCCAAGCTGCGTGACCGGCTGTCCATCCAGCATCCCGCGCGCCTCCACGAACACCGATTGCATTGGCGCGCCGGCGAGGTCAAAAACCTGCCCGGCTACCCCCATCCAATCACAACCCAGCTCGGGGTGGATGAAATTCGCCATAGCCACCGGCGATCCAGCCTGGGGCAGATAAACCAGGCGTGTGACCGGTTCAGGAGTGGCAACGATTACCGGGACGGGTGTTCGGGGAGCCGCAGTTGCCGATGGTATCACCTCAGGCGAGGATTCTGTTCCCGTAGGAGTTAATTCAACCGTTGGTGAGATAGGCGTTCCCGTGGGGTTTCCACCGGGCGTGACCGAAGGGGATACATCACCCGTTGGCTGGATCACCCCTGTGGGCGCGGGCGTAGACGGAGGCGCTGGATAAGGCAGCGTGCAGCCTGCCAGCAGTACCACGCACACCCCCGCGCCGATCAAAATACGACGAAATGTCATCATCACCGCCTCCTCATTCTTAGAAAACCCATTAGCGCGCTGAAGTGCGCACTACGAACCGTTCGTAGTGAGCGCTTCAGCGCCCCACTGAATTATAACCACCCCGCCACCGCGCCAAGCGCTCCAACCATGCGCGCACCCGCCTCGTTCGCCTGCTGGCAGGCTTCTGGCAGGTCAGCCCCATTGAGCAAAGCCGCTACCAGCCCGGCAGCAAAGGCATCGCCTGCGCCAGTCGTATCCACCACCGGCACATTGGGTGCGGGGACACGCAAAACCTGCGACTCCGTATCCACCAGGCAGCCTTCTGCGCCTAACTTGACAATGACTGTGTGAGCGCCTCGCTCCCGAAGCGCATGCGCCGCATCGGTGGGGACGCTGTACCCGGTCAAGCGGGAAGCCTCATGGGCATTGCACAGAAAGTAATCGAGATGGGGCAAACACGGCCAGAGCGGCGCCGGGTTCGCCATGCGGGGCGAGTTGACCACATCGAGTGATGTGCTCACCCCGAGGGCGCGCGCCTTCTGCAATGCCAGGGGAAACCGGTCATCGAGAATCCCCGGCAGGACAAAATATCCCGCCACGTGGAGCGCCCGCGTCCCTTCCGAAACCAGTGCATCCAAATCCAGATCATCCGCCGTCAGGAGGGCATTCGACCCGGTCGTGTGGACAAAGCGCGGCTGGTAATCGTGATCCACCAGGCCAACGCTCACCGCAAACGGGCCGTGCGGATTATGGCGCACATAGCGCGTGTCCAAGCCAATCCTTTGCCAGTAGCGCTGCACCAGATCGCCCGGTTCGCCTCCGCCCAATCGTGCGACGAGGGCTGTCGAAATCCCCAGGGCGCACAACCCAATCGCGACATTGGAGCCGCACCCCCCAGGGCTGATAACCGCCTGCTCGAATGCAATCGAATCCCGGCGGGGCACATCATCCACCGGGTAGCACACCACATCCAGGGTCACATTCCCAAAAACGACGGCATCCATCATTCAGATAAAAAAAAGCTCTTCCGGCTTCAATGGGAGAGCCAGATAAAAGAAGAGCCTCCAGTAACCGAAGGCTCTCCAGGTCGAAGGGTTGGTCTATTTCATAGCAGGAAGCAAGTCAATGGCTATAACTCGTCATCGTCAATCCAAAGCTCGTCTTCCTCATCATCGGCGTCAGAATCTTCCCATTCTTCCAGGTCTTCTTCTTCGTCCTCCCAATCTTCCTCCACATCAGCATCATCGGCGCGGGAATAGGTCATACACCCGACGTCTGGATCCAATTCAACCGCGGCTGCGCCGCAGTAGCCATCGTCAAGGAATACACAATCAGCGTAATGGCATCGAATTCGGGGCATCGTATCCTCCTAAAATTGATGATATGCGGTGCCGAAGAGCCATGCATCTACCTCGGCTCCAGACGGCAGTGATTTTACCTCAGAAGGGACAATCAGCAAAGCATTCGCTTGCACAAGTGATAGCAAATTTCCAGAACCTTGATGGCCGGTAAGGCGGGCAATCAACCGGCCCGGATGTTGTTCGACAACCGCCCGCAGGTAACTTTCACGACCGTCGGTTTCTACCGGCTCGGCCAGCGTGACCCGTTGGGTCGGATGTATCAGATTGTTCAACCCGGCCAATTTGAGCAGCGCCGGGCGGACAAATACCTCAAAGCCAACGAAAGCCGAGACCGGATTGCCGGGCAAGCCGATGAGCGGCACATCCCGGTACGCGCCAAACGCCAGCGGTTTCCCGGGGCGCATATTCACCCGCCAGAAATTCAAACGCCCGCGCCGCTCGACAACCGTGCGAACAAAGTCGAAAGCGCCTACGCTGACCCCGGCAGATGACAGGATCAGATCCGCCTGCAGGTCGGCGGCTTGCTCCAGGCAGGCTTCGATGGCTTCTGCCCGGTCGGGGGCGATGCCCAGGGAGATCGGCTCCGCCCCGTATTGAGCCGCCAGCGCCCCCAGGGCCAGAGCATTCGAGTCGTAGATTTTACCCGGCTGAGGGGCGATGCCCACCGGCAGCAGCTCGTCGCCGGTGGAAAGGACTGCCACACGTGGTTTGCGATAGACAGTGACCGTCGCCATTCCAAGCATGGCCAGCAGAGCAACGTCTTGCGGACGTAAGCGGATACCCGGTAAAAGGATTAATGCTCCAGACCGAATATCCTGCCCCCGCGGGCGAACATGGTCGCCGGGGCGCGCCGGATGATAGATTTCGATGTGAGCAGGCGCGGGCTGCCCCGGCCGGCGATCATTGAAGCTCGTCTCTTCGACCGGTACAACCGCATCAGCGCCAGATGGGATCGGCGCGCCGGTCATGATGCGCGCCGCCTGGCCAGGCTCGATCTGGCGGGAGGCAATTTGTCCAGCAGGGATGTCCTCTATCACCTGTAAGACAACAGGGTGGTCGCGGCCAGCGCGGGCAATGTCCTGGCTTTGCACGGCAAAGCCATCCATTGACGAATTTGCAAATGGCGGCAGGTCTATAACGGCAATGATTTCTTGCGCGAGGACACGGCCAACGGTTTCCCCCAATGGCAGTGATATTTTATCTACTGGTGAAAATTCACCAAGTAATCGTCCGAGCGCTTCACTGACTCCGAGCAATCCGGTCAATCGAGTCGCCTCCTGGCGGGTCTTGGGGGGCAATTATACCACCCTAGCCGGGTCTTACACGGTGAACCTCCATGACGTTCGGCAATGCTTCCAGGCGGGTGAGCGCGCGGGCCAACTGGTTTACATCTTTGACCTCGAGGATCATGTCGAATATCGCCAAATTGAGCTTGTGATCGTGGCTGACATCGGCTTTGATCTGGCCCAGGTTGATGCCTTCGTTGGCGACCAGCGTGGAAACATCGCGCATCAAGCCGTCGCGATCATAGGCTTTGATGCGAACCGCCACCGGGTAAGTGGTCTTCGGTTGGCCCCAATTCACTCGGATGAAACGCTCACGTTCCATCAAGCGCAAGGCATTGGGGCAGTCCACGCGATGGATGGTGACGCCACGCCCGCGGGTGATGTAACCGACAATATCATCGCCGGGCACCGGATTGCAGCAACGCGCCATAACGGTAAGCATCCCTTTGAGGCCGAGAACGGAGATGGAATCGGTAGCGAGACGGCCCGGCACCCCGGTCTGGCGGGAATCGAATTTGTTGCCTTCTTCGTCTTCCTCGAGCTGCATCAGGTGGTTGCCAATTCGTACCAGGGTCAACTCACCGCAAGAGATGGCGACATACATATCCTCGACGCTCTTGTAATCCAGCTCGTGGGCCAACTGCTCCAGGTTGACGCCAGTCAAACCCAGGCGATGCAGTTCCTTTTCCAATTGAGTGCGGCCCTGGCCGATGTTTTGTTCGCGGGCCTGTTTCAAAAACCACTGGCGAATCTTGTTCCTGGCCCGCTGGGTTTTCACCAATCCCAGGTTGGGATTCAGCCAGTCGCGGCTGGGGCCGCCGCGCTTGGCCGTCAGAATCTCGACCTTTTCCCCGGTTTTCAGGGAGTAATCCAGCGATACCAGCTTGCCGTTGATTTTGGCTCCCCGGCAGCGGTGGCCGATATCGGTGTGAACGTGGTAGGCGAAGTCAATGGGAGTGGAGCCGGAGGGTAGATCAATGATGTCGCCCTTGGGGGTGAAGACGTAAACCCGGTCTTCGAACACATCGCTCTTCAGGCTGTCTACGAATTCACGGGCATCCTGCACATCCTGCCGCCAGTCCATCAACGAGCGGAACCAGAGAATCTTCCGCTCGTAGGCATCATCCCGTGAGGTTCCCTCTTTGTAAATCCAGTGCGCAGCGATGCCCAACTCGGCGTTTTGATGCATCTCTGGGGTGCGAATCTGCACTTCGAGGGTGCGGCCGTCATCGTAAACGACCGCTGTGTGCAGCGATTGGTAGAAGTTATCCTTCGGAACAGCAATGTAGTCGTCGAACTCGCCGGGGATTGGCCGCCACGTGGTATGGATAACCCCCAGGGCAGTGTAACACGACGGCACATCACGAACAACGATGCGCACCCCGCGTACATCATGAACCAGGTCGAAAGGAACGCCCTTGCGGATCATTTTTCGATAGATCGAATAGATGTGTTTGGGCCGTCCCGAGATTTCGGTTTGAATCCCAGACTGAAGCAAAATGCTTTGCAGGCGCTCGACGATCGTCTCCATCTCACGGTCGCGATCCGTACGCCGTTCGGCCAGGTTGGTAGCGATTTCTTTGTACTTTTCGGGGTTGACGTACCGAAAACCCAGGTCTTCCAATTCCCACTTGATTTGCCAGATTCCCAGGCGGTTTGCCAGGGGAGCAAAAATATCGAGCGTTTCCTGTGCGATGCGGCGGCGCTTGTGCTCAGGCATATAACCTAGAGTGCGCATATTGTGCAGCCGGTCGGCCAGCTTGATCAACACAACCCGCACATCGTCGCCCATCGCCATGAAGGTCTTCCGCAGGGTTTCGGAGACAATATCACGACGTCGGCTGCGGGCGATGTTTTCGGCTTCTTCTTCGGGGCTGGGGACGCCGCGCCGCTCGGCGATTTGGCGCATCTCGACTTCACGAGCCTCTTCATTCGGATGTTGGTCGCCCCGTGAGACGCGCGGCAACTGGGTTAATTTTGTAACCCCGTCAACCATTCGGGCGATATCATCCTGGAAATCACGACGAAGGTCATCCAAAGTAATCGTCGTATCTTCGACAGTGTCGTGAAGCAGCCCGGCGGCTACGGCGGCAGCCGGGACACTCATATCCGCCAGGATCGAAGCAACGGCCACGCAATGATTGATATATGGCTCGCCGGAAGCCCGTTTCTGATCTTGATGGGCGCGTTCCGCCACCCGGTAGGCGCGCAGGATCTGCTCACGATCGGCAGGTGTATAATACTCGGGAAGAGAATGCATCAACTCATCAATCGTCACAGATCATTCCTTTTAGAGAATACAGTATAACCACGCCAACCCAACCCGACAAGGGGATTCTAGTAAAATAAAAATCATCCTTGCAGGGTCGAATGGTTTATAATATGATTGTCAGACAACGGTAGAATATGGCTCGCGGAGGTACCTTTGGCCACAACCACCCTGGACCACCCCCAAGTAACCAGCTCGACCCAAGAAAAAAAATCTATATTTTCCAGCCGGAGGGGGAGACGCATCCGTGAAAATGTCACCGCATATTTATTTATTGCACCGGCCGTCATCATCATCGGTATATTCGGCATCATGCCGGTAGCTTTTGCTATCTACGTCAGTCTCTTCCAATGGATCATCAAACAAAAAGAATTCCTTGGCTTCGGTAATTACACTAAGGCCATCGGGAATCTGGCATACGTCGCTGGATTTTGGCTGGCTTTGGGCGCGATCATCGCGGCTGTGGTTTTTGCCCGCCGATTGTGGCGCATTTACCGGCAAAGCGGGCAATCGCCCTGGCTTTGGATCCCCACTGGCATTGCAGGAGGGGCAGCCATTGCCTTACTTGTCAAATTCATTGTTGCGGTATTGCCGAATTTTCTGGGAATTGCAGACAAGATTCGAGGCATAGCGGTTAAGACCCGCGAAGTCTACGCTCAACTCCTGGGAGAAGTTTTTTCCGCACCCGAGGTTGTTACGGCACGCAATTGGTTCCTGCTTATCCTGGGATTAGCGCTCGTGCTGGCTGTGATTGCCTATTTTCTAGGCGGTCAGGCTGCCCGCATCCATGGGGGTGAGTACGTCAGTTACAGTATGCTGGCTACCAGCATGGCAATCATCGGCCCACTTTTGGGTTGGTTTACCTATCGCGAGATCGTGCAGGCCTACGTGGTGGCTATCGAGGCTGAAAAGAGTGTAGATATTTGGCCGCAGGTCGGCACGATCAGCGGTGGATTAATACTGCTGTTGGCTGCATGGTTCGTCTGGCGCAGCGCAGAACGCGCCGATTCAACCAAGGCGACTTTCATCCGACTGGCAGCCGCAGCGGTGTTGATCGTCGCAGGATGGATTCTCATTGGCGAAGTGCCCGCGGCCGGTGCATCAGGCGATAAAGATATTTGGAAGGGGCTGCAAATCACGGTGTGGTACTCAGTGGGTACCGTGCCATTCGAATTGGGCATTGGCCTGGTGTTAGCAACGCTATTGTTCCAGGAAATCCGAGGAAAATCTATTTACCGCATGGTTTTCTTTCTGCCCTACGTCACGCCCAGCATTGCCTCAGCGGCAATCTTCCGGGTGCTCTTCTCGAATCAGCCCGCCGCTCCTGTCAACTCATTGCTCACGGTGGTAGGAATATCGCCTTTCCAATTTCTTGCCGAGCCGAAAGGGGTATTTACCGTTCTCGCTCAACGCTTCGGCCTGACCGATTTTCCCTCCTGGCTGGCCGGCCCCAGCCTGGCGCTGGTAGTCATCATGATTTTCAACATCTGGACTTATGTGGGATATAACACTGTGATCTACCTGGCTGGCCTGGGATCCATCCCAAAAGAAATGTACGAAGCTGCTGCTGTAGATGGCGCTGGACGGTGGTCAATTTTCCGCCACATCACTTTCCCCTTGCTTTCACCAACCACGTATTTCCTGACCTTACTGGCGACGATTGGTACATTCAAAGCTTTCAACCACATTTGGGTACTGCGTGAAGCGGCCGCACTCGGGAATACCGATACGTTCAGCGTTGTTATTTTCGAGGAGATGAAACGAAACGCTCGTTACGGGTATGCATCAGCGTTGTCTTTCGTTTTGTTTGGCATCATTCTGACACTGACCCTCATCAATAATCGGATTGCCCGCGAAAAGGTGTTCTATGGCTAATGCAATTGCCCTCTCCGCTAAACCCTCTCCGACTAAACGTCAAGGTTCTGGCTGGCAAAAACGTATCAGCCATTTCGTGACACATTTCCTGTTGATGGCAGGTTCCTTCATTGCCATAGTGCCATTCTTATGGATGACCTCTGCCTCGATCATGAGCGAAGGCGAGGCTCGTTCGGCGCGATTAATTCCCAAGCAAGCGCACTTCGAAAATTACCTGGAAGCGTGGAAGCAAGCCAACTTTTCTGAGCATTTCAAAAACAGCGTTATCATTACTGTGATCACCGTCAGCGGACAAGTTGTTTTTTGCACCCTGGCTGCGTATGCCTTTGGACGGATGAATTTTGTCGGGAAAGACGTTATCTTCTCGCTGATGTTGATGACCCTCATGGTACCCGAAATGGTAGTGCTGATACCCAATTTCCTGACCGTAACCTGGCTCGGTCGTGTTGGCCCCATCCCCTGGACAGATAACTGGCCTGCATTGACCATTCCCTTCATGGCATCAACAGTCAATATTTTCTTGCTGCGGCAGTTTTTCGCCCAGATTCCCAACGATCTGTGGGACGCAGCTCAAATTGATGGCGCGGACCACTTGCGGTTTCTCATCCAGATTGTTTTACCACTCTCAAAGGCCGCCATCATGACGGTGGTAATTTTCGGTTTCATCGGATCCTGGAATGCCTTCGCCTGGCCAATGTTGGTCACTCAAAAAGCCTGGCAACCCATTACCATTGGCCTTAACAACTTCCTGGATGAGGCCGGCCCCAAAATCCATTTGCAAATGGCCGGTGCGGTGATCACAATTCTCCCAATTCTCATTCTCTACTTTATCACCCAAAAACAATTCACTGAAGGCATTGCGCACACCGGGCTGAAAGGTTAGTCCGTGCGACCTGGCAGATGACTCATCGTTTTCGGCAATCGTGTCGCCCACGAGAAATCGCGCATTGCACCTTTGCAAACTTCGCCAAGGGTGTTTTGTCTTGAAAAAGTTGCCGGAGTGTGCTATAAACCATCCGGCATGGGACTGGGCTTTATCTCAGGCCCATCGAAAGGAGGTGGCCCCGATCAACCAATATTGTGATTGAAGTTTGTCTATTTGTTCCTCAACTCGAACCAAACTTAACCTATTTTGTTAATCAATCAAGGAGAAGAAGTTATGTCTAGGAAGTTATGGACCATGTTTAGCTTGCTGCTGATCGTAGCAATGCTGCTGGGCGCTTGTACCACAAAAACCCCCGAGCCGACTGAAGTCACCACGCC
>DYIZ01000063.1:23780-31872 GCA_020723385.1 Candidatus Aquidulcis sp. | reverse complement strand
ATTGTCAAAAGAGGATCGGAGCACCGAAAGGATAATTAGAACATTGTCGGGGTCAAACGAAGGGTTGTACGTGATGGATGATGCTGGGCGTGTCGGTGATGCCAGACGCGGTGCTCCTGCTCGGATGGTGTGTTCCCATAGTATGTTACCTTTGAAAACGGGCTGGCAGATAGCTAAGAAAATTACGACACTGGCTGCTGCTTACGGCGTTGGCCGAGAACTTCAACTAACCCAAAACATTAAAGAACTACGAGAATTAAGCAGTGATGCGCTAAAAGATATATTGGACCCTTTTGCCCCAATACCTTCCAACGATATATTTCAGTGGATAGCCAATTTAGATGTCTATCATTCTATTGCTGCATCTCGAAATGAGCTTAAACAAGCTCAGGCCTACTTGGAATCAAAGAGCCGGGTGCAAAATCTTCTTAGTAAGGGTCTTGAATTTCCGGTCAGCTTTCGAGTTGAGCTAAACCCGTTCCGCCTTGAAGTGAAACAAAATGGTCTATCATTTCCTGTAAATCAATTGAGTGATGGCACACGCAGTTTCCTGAGTTGGCAGTTGGATTACCTAATGCGCGCATCGCGCGTCAATTGGGCCGATCCTGCAGAAAGCGCACTCGCACCAGGGCTAATTTTGGTAGATGAAATTGATGTTCATTTGCACCCCGAATGGCAGCGGCGGGTGATGAAAGCTGTCTCAGAATTGTTGCCTGCAACTTATATCATCGCTACGACCCATAGTCCATTTATTCTTGGTGCTACTGATGAAGCCCAAGTTTTTCGCATTGCCAAAGACAAGCAAGGCTCCCTTTCGGTCAAGGCCGGCTTCGAGGAATTATATGGATATCCGGCTGATCTGGTGCTTGAAAAGGCTTTTGTCCCCAGCCTTTACCCGCTGGAATTGGAGAAAAAATTATCGGAGTTGAGCGAGTTGGCGAGGAAAGTCGCTGCTGGTCTGGCCACATCTAAAGAAAAAAAGCAACATGATAAACTGATGCACGAATTAGCTCTTGTTAATCCTTGGTTGAGAAGCTTGCTAACTTTGGAAAGGAAATAACCCTGTGATTCATCTCAAAAGGGACCAAGCGCCAGATTTTTGGACACGTGACCGTGTCAAAAAATGGACCAAAGCCTGGCTAGCAAGAGGTTGCGAGAGCGGCAGGTGGTTTTGGCCTCAATACGATGGTAGAAAGGTGAATGAATACGTTTGTGAGGCATTGAAACCCTGGCATTATGAAAAATGTGCCTTCTGCGAATGTCAACTTTCAGAACATGAAATCGAACATTTTCGGTCAAAGACAGGGTATCCTTTAGCAGCGTTCATTTGGCGAAATCTCTTCTTGATTTGTGGCGCTTGTAACCAGGCAAAGGGATCGAATACACATGAAAGATGCTTAAAACCGGATCGCGATAATCCAGAAGATTACTTATCGGTAAACTACACAACTTTAAAAATCGAACCGAAGCTGGGAATATCTGATGAGATGTACCAGATTGCTCTTAACACAATTGAGCGTTACAAATTAGACCGACCAGAATTGACACAGCTTTATATTGTTCACTTGCGTGTGGCTTTCGGTGGGAAGCTCATTTCGCCAGCAGACGTATCATTTCGAATGAATTTGAAACAGTTGCGGGGGTTAGCTCAACCTGATTTGCCATTTTCTCAGATGATCAAATCTCTGTTGCAATACTTTGACACCCAGACCTGATTTGGCATAGAAATTAGTATGGATATTCGAGCTTTCCGTGCTTTATTATCGCCCCTGGGTCAGGGAATCCTTGCAGCCGCGATGACACTCGCACCGCGTGAAGAAACCTTTTTACAAGACTTCTCTAATCTTTCTCGCCAATTTCCATCCGACATTGCCCGCGCCGCGCTGGAAACCGCCATCCTGCGCCGGGAGGCCGCCGCCAAGTTCCCCGCTGCCGAGCGGATGTATTTCACCCGAGAGGCGCTGGAACAATCGTCGAGCCATGCCGTCGCCTCCTACCGGGCGGAGCGTTACCGTCCGTTCGAGCGGGCAGCCGACCTGGGCTGCTCGATTGGCGGGGATACGCTGGCCCTGGCGGCTGTCGCCCCCACCCTCGGGATTGACCGCGATCCCCTGCGGCTGGCGATGGCAAACGCACAGGGGATAGGGGAACAGGGGGTAGGGGGCAAGGTTTCTTTCATACAAGCTGATCTTCTTGTCTCTCTTCCCATATCCCCTACTCCTCTATCCCTTGCATTATTCTTCGACCCCGCCCGCCGCGCCAACTACCGCCGCGCTTTCTCGGTGCGCCATTACCAGCCGCCGCTGTCCATCGTCCGCGATTGGCTGCCGCGTTTTCCCGCCATCGGGGTCAAGATTTCTCCCGGCGTAGACCTCGCCGAACTGGCCGAATACGATTGCGAAGTCGAGTTCATCTCGCTGCACGGGGAATTGAAAGAAGCTGTGCTGTGGTTCGGCCCGCTGAAAACTGCCCTCCGCCGCGCCACGCTCCTGCCCGGCCCGCACACGCTGGTTGCTGCGCCCGATGGGGCACCTTCCACCCTCGATGAGCCGCTGCCCTTTCTCTACGAGCCAGACCCCGCCATCCTGCGGGCGGGTCTCGTGACCACCCTGGCCGCGCAGCTCGACGCGGCGCAGCTCGACCCACAGATTGCCTATCTCACTGCCGAAAAATTGACGCCCACCCCGTTTGCGCGTGCCTGGGCCGTGGAAGACTGGTTCCCGTTCGGGCTGAAGCGCCTGCGGGCGTATCTGCGGGAGCGGGGGATTGGCCGGGTGACCGTGAAAAAACGCGGCTCGCCGCTGGAGCCGGATGCGCTGATCCACGATCTGCGCCTGTCAGGCGATCTGGAGCGCACGATCTTTCTGACCCAATTGCGGGGAAAACCGATTGTGATCGTGTGCTTGTGATGGGTCAAATTGTATGATCTCGAAAATTGGACGAGAGCGGGCATTCGCCCGCTCTCGTCCAATTTTCGATAAACTTTCATGTTGTCAATATCACTGCCGCTCTGGCCTCGACGCGATATTTGGTTTGGCCGACGAGCAGCGCCTCCGGCGGGTCGGCGAAATCTTCGGGGGAGGGGCGCGCTGTGTCCACCACCCGCCGCCAGTAATGGCCCTCGGGGAGCAGGGGCAGCTCGAAGTCCAGCGGCTCCCAATAGGCGTTGAGCATCACGTGCAGGTGTTCGCCGTTCGCCGGATTGCACAATTCGAAGGCCAGGCTGTGCGAATCGGCGCTCCAATCGGGCTGGTTGAGGCGCACGCCGTGCCAGGCGACATCCGGGCCTTCGGGGTCGGTCCAGAATTTTTCCTGCTGGAAAAGGGTATGTTTCCGGTAGAAATGGATCAACTTGCGGGTGAAGCGCAGCAGCCCCTCTTTACCGCCATCAATTTCCCAATCGAACCAACTAATTTCGTTGTCCTGGCAATAACCGTTGTTGCTGCCGCTCTGCGTGCGGCGCACCTCATCGCCCATCAGCAGCATGGGCGTGCCCTGTGACGTGAACAGGATCACGAGGAAATTCTTGATCTGCCGCAAGCGCAGCGCCTCGATTGCCGTATCATCGGCCGGCCCTTCGATCCCGCAATTCCAGCTAAAGTTGGCGTCGGCCCCGTCCCGATTCTTCTGGCGGTTGGCTTCGTTGTGCTTGTGGTTGTACGAGACCAGATCGTTGAGCGTGAACCCATCGTGGCAGGTGACGAAATTGATCGAGCGGTTCGGCTCTCGCTCCGGCTGGGGGTAGAGGTCGCGGCTGCCAGCGATGCGCGCCGACAGTTTGCTTGTCGTGCCGGGATCGCTTTTCACGAAACAGCGCACATCGTCGCGGTACTGCCCGTTCCATTCGGCCCAACGGTGCCCGATGAAACTCCCTACTTGATAAAGACCCCCCGCGTCCCATGCTTCGGCGATGATCTTCGTGCCCGCCAGGATCGGGTCGGATTCGATCTCCCACAGGATGGGCGGGTCTTTCAGCGGGTGGCCCCATTCGTCACGCGCCAGCACCGAGGCCAGGTCGAAGCGAAAACCATCCACATGGCACACCTGCACCCAATGGCGCAGGCAGTCCATGATCATGCGTCGCACGATCGAATGGTTGGCGTTGACCGAGTTGCCGCAGCCGCTGTAATTGGTGTACAGAGATTGGTTGAAGCGTTCGAGGATGTAATAGGCGCGGTTT
Source organism: Candidatus Aquidulcis sp. (assembly GCA_020723385.1). Taxonomy (GTDB): domain Bacteria; phylum Chloroflexota; class Anaerolineae; order Anaerolineales; family UBA4823; genus DYIZ01. Next base: position 27,692 of record DYIZ01000063.1, on the reverse strand, counting down.
TCCAGCCCGCGAAAGGAGAGCGTCGGCCCGTTGTGATCGCCTTCGGCGGTATGGTTGAAGACGACATCGAGAATGATCTCGATTCCCGCCCGGTGGAGGGCTTTGACCATCTCTTTGAATTCCTTTACCGGCCCCAGGGGATCGCTGGACGAGCAGAAGCCGCGGTGGGGCGCGAAAAATACGATGGGGGAGTAGCCCCAATAATTGGTCAGGCCCGAAGGCGCTTCCTGCGCATCGAACTGCTGCACCGGCAGCAGCTCGACCGCGGTGATTCCGAGCGATTGCAGATAGGGAATTTTTTCGATTAACCCCGCATACGTACCGCGCCGCGCTGGCTCAACGCCCGAATTTGGGTGACGGGTGAACCCGCCAACGTGCAGCTCATAGATCACCGACCCGGCGAAGGGGCGCTGCAAGGGGAGGTCGCCTTCCCAATTGAAGCCGCGTGGGTCATCCACCACGCTTTTTATGGCATGGGCAATGGTGTCGCCGGGATGTGCGGCCGCCTCCCGGTCGTAGTTGTCGCCGTACATGACTGCGTGTGTGTAGGGGTCAATCAGCACTTTTTCGCCGTCGAAGCGCAGTCCCCGCTCGGGCGCGAACGGCCCGTGGGCGCGATAGCCATAGAGCTGGCCGGGCTGGATCCCCTTGACGAAGATGTGCCAGTAGTAAAACGTCCGGTTGCGGCCGGGATCGAGCGGGATAACCCGCGCCGGTTTGGCATCATCGAAATGGTCGAACAGCAGCAGCTCGATGGCCGTGGCGTTACGCGAGAAAACGCAAAAGTTCGCCCCGCCATCGTGGCAGGTTGCGCCGAGAGGATACGAACGACCGAGGAGCAGGTCGGTAGTCACGCTATCATTATGGCAAAAAAGGAGGTGAATGTCAAAGAATAAACTACTCGACCGACATCCAGAGCAACGTATTCCGGGCGTAAAAACCGGCGGCTTCGATGGCCTGGGATGCCAGGCCAGCCGGAAAATTCAACACTAACTTGCGGCGTGGAGACAGTTGCTGCCTGGCGGATGCAACCAGAGCTTGAATTGCAGACATCTCGAAGTTTGGCGGGGTCGCCAGCCAGAGCGTGTCGGCGTAACCGTGGGTTTGCTGCCAGGTGAGCGCGCCCAGCAGGTAATCGCCGCGCTGCACCACCCAATGCCGGGGGAACTCGACCGTCAGCAGGCGATAGACTGTGCCAACCAGGTCGGGCGGCAGCATACGCCAGTTGAGCGGCAGATGCCAGGCTAACTCGGGCGGATACAGCCGGCGCAGCCAATCTTGCTGCTGGGACCAGTGCTGGCTGCGCCGCAATCCGATCGTCAGGCCGGCCGGAATCGTGGCCGGGGCAGCGCTCGACCCGTTGTACCAGGTTGTCCGGCGGGCGCGTTCTGTGAATCCCAGGGATTGATAAAGCCAGATGGCGACGGGGTTGTCATCGCGTACTTGCAGCCAGGCATGCGCGTGACGGCGTTTGATGTATTCCAGGGCGCGCTCGGTGAGGGCCCGCCCAATGCCGCGCCCGCGATAATCGGGGTGTACGGCGACATTGGCAATCAGATAGCAGTTATGACGCTGTGAGTTGAATGGGTACAGACTCAAATTACCGATGATGCCGCCCCCCTCATCCCACACGAATCCACCGGGCGGGCTGCCCCCTTGCTCTGCCAGGGTGTAGGCCCAGCCCCATAGATGAGCATTGCGGGCCGTCTCCCGCATTTGACGCAGGTAATCTTGCCCGTCTGGATCCATCGTGTCTGAAAAGCACAATTCAACCAGGTCGGCAACGCCGTCGAAATCGCGGCCTGGATCGAGCGGGCGCAGGTTTTGGATGGTTGACTTGTTTGTGATGGAAACAACCGCCATGCAGCGATTCTACCACTGACTGCGGTGGTAAAAATCAAGAAAATCGCTGCTGGGCACTTTCGAGTGCGGCTATTTTTTATCACGAATGTCACGAATGAGCGAATGTCACGAATATTTATAAATTTAAATTCGTGCATTCATCCATTCGTGCCATTCGTGATCGAAGCTGACGGTCAACTGCTCTTGGTTGGAATCTGCGGGATCAGCCAGGCCAGGAAAGCTTTGGGCGAGCGGGTCTGCATCAGCAGCCGGCCGGGGCCGGTAACCTGTACCACCATCCCCTCGCCGCTGAGCATGGTGGATTTAAATCCGCCCACGGTTTTAAGCTCGACGTGCATGTTAGCGCTGAAGGCTACCATGTGCGAAGTGTCTACGGTATATTTCTCGCCGGCGGCCAGGTTCTTCTCGTGAATTGCGCCGTAAGAGGAGAGCAGCAGCTTGCCGCTGCCGGTGGCTTCGAGCATCGAGACGCCTTCCGCAGCGACGAAGGCTTTCATGCTGACCTTGGTGCTCAGTTCGATGCCCGGCTCGGAAGCCAGGTACGAGCCTGCCTGCACCATCATCTTTTCGCTCTGCAGTTCCAGGAGAAAGACATCGCCCGGCAGGTCGGGGGCGACGGTGACTTCGCCGCCGCTGGGCGAGGCCTGGAAGAAATTTTGGAAGAAGCTTTCCCCGCCGAGGACGGCGCGCCCCAGTGATTTGAATAGACCACCTTCAGCCTTTGTCTCGATGTTGACGCCCTCGGACATACTGACCATAGCCCCGGCATCCACGCGGATGCGCTCGTTCGGGCCAAGTTTGATAACCCCAAGAGAATACGATGGACGATACAGAATTTCTACGTTCATGATTGTCTCCTTTACTCAGAAATAGTTGGAATAAAAAAAACGGCCTTGCGAGTCGCCCCGCAAGGCCGTCAGACACCTGGTTAGAATACGAAGTTCCCGTCGCGGTATATCACCACACCGTCCACGCGGATTTCAGAATCCTGGCGCATGTCGCAAATGAAATCCCAGTGGATGACGCTGGTGTTCAGGCTGCCGGTCTCGGGATACCCGGCTCCCAGGGCGATGTGGAACGTGCCGCCCAGTTTTTCATCGAAAAGAATGTTGTGGGTGAAACGGTCTATCTCGAAGTTGGTGCCAATGGCAAATTCGCCCAGGTAGCGTGAGCCGACGTCAGAATCGATCATTTGCAGCAGGAAATCCTGGCCGTCATCGGCTTTGGCGGTGGCGACGCGCCCCTTCTCGAAGGTCAGCTCGACGCCTTCGACCACCCGGCCTTGAGTCACCGCCGGGTAGGTGAACCGCACCCAGCCGTTGACCGAGTCTTCCACCGGGCCGGTGTATACTTCACCGTCGGGCATGTTGTGGTGCCCGCAAGAATTGTTGAACTTGCGGCCCTTGATCGAGAGGGTCATATCCACATTCGGGCCGATCAGCTTGACTTTGTCGTGCCCCTGGATGCGCTCGATGATGCGGCGCTGCTTGTCTTCCACACCTTTCCAATAAGCCACCGGGTCTTGCGTTTCGCCGTTGGCGTGGCAGGCTCCGTAGACGAAACTTTGGTATTCCGCCAGCGTCATGTCGGCTTCTTTGGCGTAGGCTTCGGTGGGGTACTGCGTCAACACCCAACGCAGTGTGTTCTCGCCGCCGCGCTGGATCATCATATTGCGGACGGGCGACATGGCGCGTTGGAAGCGGGCCTGGCGGGCAGGGGGCACATTGCTGAGGGCGCGTGTATTCGTCTCAGCGCGCACGCGAATGTAGACATCGAACGATTCAGTGACCAGTTTTTGGAAAACGGGGGTGTAATCGAGCTGGGCGTCGTTGGCGTGGGTGAAGAAGATCTTTTCTTCGTCTGGCAGTTTCAGCAGCAAATGGGGGTGAGCGCCGCGTTCGAGGGTCAATTCGTACAAAGCGCGCACCAACGGCTCAGCGTTGGTCGTCGTCTCGATGGCGACTTTATCGCCGGGTTTAACGTTCGCAGAGTGGTCAATTAAAATGCGGGCCAGTTTGTTGACACGAGTATCAGCCACAGCTTTTTCCC
>DYIZ01000063.1:0-23770 GCA_020723385.1 Candidatus Aquidulcis sp. | reverse complement strand
GCTTACACAAAGAATTGTCGGTTACGAACCACGATCATTATATCATGCCCCTGAAATCCGCGCTATAATCGTTAGTCTGATAGCCGAAAGTCTGACAGACTGATAGGCTATCAATCCTCGGTGCTATAAGACTATCTAACTCCCGATTATCAGACTAACATGAAACAACTCCTCCAAAACCTGAAAAACGGCGACACCACCGTCGCTGACGTACCCGCCCCAACCCCGCAGGCGGGTGAAGTGCTCATTCAAACTGCCGCATCGCTCGTCTCAGCGGGCACCGAGCGGATGGTGGTCGAATTTGCCGAAAAATCACTGGTTGGCAAGGCGCGCTCGCGGCCCGACCTCGTGCGCCAACTGCTCGACAAGGCCCGCCGCGAGGGCCTGTTGACCACCCTCTCGGCGGCCTTCAACCGGCTCGACCTACCCATGTCGCTGGGCTATTCCTCGGCGGGAACCATCGTCGCCCTTGGGCCGGGGGTGCAGGGCTTTACAGTCGGGCAGCGCGTGGCGGCGGCGGGCGGCAACTTCGCCGTCCACGCCGAATACGCGGCGGTGCCGGTCAACCTGCTCGCCCCGCTGCCCGATCACGTAGATTTCGAGAATGCTGCCTTCACCACCCTGGGCGCGATTGCCCTGCACGGTTTCCGGCTGGCCGAGCCGCAGCTTGGCGAGCGGATTGCCATCATCGGATTGGGATTGTTGGGACTGCTGGCGGTAGGAATCGCGCGTGCCGCAGGGTGTCATGTCCTGGGGATTGACCTGGCCTCCGAGCGGGTGGCGCTGGCTCAACGCCTCGGGGCAGAAGGGGTCTTGCGTCCCGAGGCAGAGGAGGCCGCCCGAAGTTTCTCGCGCGGCCGCGGCTGCGACGCCGTGCTGATCTGCGCCGACACCTCCTCCGCCGACCCGGTGGAGCTGGCCGGGGCGATTGCCCGCGACCGGGCGAAAGTTGTCGCCGTCGGGGCGGTGGGGCTGCACATCCCGCGCAAAATCTACTACGAGAAAGAGCTGTCCTTCGTCAACTCGCGTTCCTACGGCCCCGGACGGTATGATCCGGGGTACGAAGAAGCCGGCCGCGACTACCCAATCGGCTACGTGCGCTGGACGGAAGGCCGCAACCTGGAAGCGTTCGTGGAGCTGCTCGCCTCGGGCCAAGTGGACGTGAGGCCGCTCATCAGCCATCGTTTCCCCATCGAAAAAGCGCCCGAGGCGTATGAGCTGATCACCGGCAAGCGCCAGGAACCGTTTCTCGGGGTGCTGCTGACGTACCCGATGGCCGAAGGCCGACCGCCGATGGCCGAAAATTACGTTTTACGGTTTACGGATTACGGGTCTCGTAAAGCGCAAAACGTAAAACGTAATGGCGCTACAATCAGCCTCGGCGTATTGGGAGCGGGTAATTTCGCCACCGCGGTGATGCTGCCGGCGTTGAAAAGTATCCCGTCCGTGTCGCTCGTCGGGATTGCGTCGGCCTCCGGGTCGAGCGCGGCCCACGCGGCTCGGAAATTCGGGTTCGGCTACGCGGCCAGCGACTCGGCGCAGATTCTCAACGATCCCGAGATCAACACCGTCGCCATCCTCACCCGGCACAATTTGCACGCCGGGCAGGTTGTGGCGGCGCTGCAAGCGGGAAAGTATGTTTTTTGCGAGAAACCGCTCGCTGTGAACAGCGATCAGTTATCAGTCATCAGTGATCAGTTGTCACTGATGACTGATAACTGTTTACTGATGACTGGTTTCAACCGTCGCTTTGCTCCGCTTGCCGTGCGGATGCGGGAATTCATCGGCGGGCGGAAAGAGCCGCTGGCGGCGCACTACCGGATCAACGCGGGGTATATCCCGCTCAATCACTGGACGCACGATCCCGAGCAGGGCGGGGGGCGCATCATCGGGGAGGGCTGCCATTTCGTGGATTTGCTCACCTTTTTGGTCGGCGCGCCGCCGTCGTTTGTGACGGCGCACGGCCTGCCGGATGCCGGCCGCTACCGGGAAGACAACGTGACGCTGACCTTTACTTTCCCGGATGGCTCAGTGGGGACGGTGAGTTATCTCGCCAACGGGGATAAAGCCTTCCCCAAGGAGCGGGTGGAGGTCTTCGCCGGGGGACGCGTGGCTGTATTGGATGATTTTCGCTCGTTGGAGACGGTTCACGACGGGAAGCGAGAGATAGTACGCTCGCGGCTGCGCCAGGATAAAGGCCACCGCGCCGAGTGGGCAGCCTTTGCCGCGGCGATTGCCGCCGGCGGCCCGCCGCCCATCCCTTACGAGCATCTGTTCGGCGTGACGCAGGCTACCTTCGCGGCGGTGGAGGCGTTAAGGCAAGGAGAGTCTGTCGGGATAGGGAAATAGGATGTTTGTAGAAAAATGGCTGATACCACTGATCTGCTTTGGTTTTTTGGGTTTCGTTTTGTTTGTGACCCGCGCCATTCCGGCATTGGTACAGTTCTACTGGGTCAGTGCGTGGCAGAAATTTGCCCGGAGTTCGGGCTTGATGTATATTCCTGGCTTTTTCTTCGCCACTTTCGAGCATCCCACTCCCAGGTTATCTGGGATATATCACGGCAGATCAGTCGTCGTCAACGTTGATACACGCAGCAGTTGGGGATTTGGTGACGCTGATCTGTTTGTTACTATCTCTCTCGAAAATCCACCCAAGGCTAAATTCCCATCCGGGGGTGTGGTGTTTTTACGAAAGAAAACGGGGCCAGGAAAATTTTTCCAGCAGATTGTAGGCAATCCTGCCCAGTCGCTTGAAAACCCGAATTTGCTCTTTCTCAGCAATCCGGTAAGCTTGGGCACAACCCTTTGTCGGGAGTCGACGATCAAGGCTATCGTCACTCGGAAAGGCTTTTTCGGCCTGTTGATACGGGATCAAAGCCTATATTTTCAAAAACGGGGGGTTGATAGCGACCATCATGCGCTGGAAAGCTTATTGGACCAGCTCTGCGATCTCGCCGGTGATTTCGAACGTTATGCGAAAGCATGGATGAAATGACATCGTTTGCCTCCTCAGAAAGGAAGACAAAATGACCAGTAAAATTTCCTTCAACGGTAAAGACTACGCCAGCCTCGACGATATGCCGCCCGATGTGCGCGCGGCTTACCAACAAATCATGGGCATCTTTGCCGATAAGGATCAGGATGGCACACCGGATATTTTCCAGGGCGGCCAGGCTAACGTGATCTCCAATTCCAGCACGACGATTGTCTACAATGGGCAAACTTACAGCAGCGCCGACGATCTGCCCCCGGAGGCGCGCCAAAAATACGAAGCGGCCATGTCCAAACTAGATACAAACCGGGATGGTGTGCCGGATTGGTTGGCCGGTGCGACATCTGCCGGCGCCAGGCCGACCAACCAAGATGAGATTCCTGAATGGCTGAGGGAGGTCAAGCCCCGCGAGGATGCGGGAGCCGCTCCTGGTGTCAGGACCCCGGATAAAGTTATCCAGCCGGATTCGTCGAATTGCTGGCTGATTCTGGTCGGGATTGTTTTATTCCTGGTTGTGGTTGGTGCGAGCTTACTGGCGGTGGTGCTACTGGGGCGGTGAATTTTTTAGTATGGATAATTGTCTGGCATACGGGTTGGATTGCGCTGCGTCCGCTGAACTCTTCGCCCTCAACTACCGCACCGGCGAGCTTGTGCCGTGGGATCAGTTCACGCTGCCAACCCCTGCGCCCACCGCCACGCCTTCACCTACGCCTCTCCCTGGCCCTGATTTGACCAGGCAACCGGTCTATACCCACCCTTCCGGGCGCTACGCCTTCTACGTCGGTTTGGATGGACACAGTTTATGGCTCGAGCCGCAGGAGGGCGATCCCGTGCTTTGGGTGAATGATGGGACTAATTTTGTGTATATTCCCTGATTCGGAAAGGCAAGATCCTCTGAAGTTTTCGACTACTGAGCCTGATTCACGCCAAATGTTTATGAACTTGTGAGGCCGGATACTGCTCCCGTGATCTGCCGGTTGATTGTCACTTTCTCCAAAAACGACTGACGCAGCGCCGGATTGGTGATCTGCCCGGCGCGGGCGGTGACCAACCGGTGGGCGGCTTGCAGTGCGCCTCGCGCCGGCTCCGTCTCCCCGGCCCCCGCTAATACCTGATGGCAATAGAAGTAATCCCGAGCGGGGAACTCCGGCCCCTCACCGCCGCACTCGTCGAGGATTTCCAGGGCCTGCCGGGCAGCCTGCAGCGCCTGCCCGGATTGTCCCAAATTCATCTGCACGAGTGCCAGCATGGATAGATCATCGGCGGCATAAAGGCGCAGCCCAAGCGATTGGCGCATTTCCAAAGCAGCCTGCGCTTGGGCTTGTGCCTCCCCCAGCCTGCCAGCGGCGAAATAGACGGTGGCCAGGTAACTCTGAAAAATCGCTTCCAGGCTTTTGTCGTCCTGCGCTTTTGCAAGCGCCAGACCCTCGACCAATAACTGCTCGGCCTGCGCGAAATTGCTCCGGTCTCTTGCGACTAATCCTAAATTGGTAAGCACATACGCCTGCCCGGCCTCGTCGCCGATAGCCTGGCTGAGCTTCAGACCGTTTCGCAAGCTGATTTCTGCCTGATCGAGGTTGCCCAGTTCCATGTGCAGCACCCCGATCCCCATCCAGACGTTGATCTCCTCCCAGCGATTGCCGGTTGTTTGCTGGATGGTCAGCGCGGCGTTGAAATGACCTTCCGCCCGGTCATAATTTCCAACCAGCACATTGACCTGCGCCAGGCTGATCAGGCTGATACCTTCCCCGGCGCGGTCGCCGATCTCCCGCCGGATTTCCAGCGCCTGCTCGTAATAGCCGAGCGCCTCGGCAAAAAAGCGCTGGTAATAAGCCGTCACCCCCAGGCTGTTCAATGCATCTGACTCGCCTTTGCGATTGCCGTTATCCCGGCTGAGCGCCAGCGCCCGCTGGTAACAGGCCTTCGACTCGTCGAAGCAGCTCTGCTGCCGATGCACCACGCCCAGGCCAGTGAGCGCATCCGCCAAAACACGCGATACATCTTTGGAACAAGCGCCCTCACCGGGGAACAGGTTCAGCGCCTGGTTGTACCAATCTTTGGCAAGCTCGTAATTCCCTTGCCGGCGGGCGATCAATCCCAATTGAGCGAGGCACTGCGCCTCGCCGGTGCAATCGGAGCGCTCGCGGGCGATAGACAGGGCGCGCTCGATGAACGACTGCGCCTGGGGATAATCTCCCACCGCTTCATGATACTGGCCCCATAACCAGGAAATTTCATAAGGGGATGCGCCGGGCATAGCTTCCAGGGATTGCAGGGCTGCTTGTTCATCCTCTCTCCGCCCGAGGATGTGCAAAACCTCGATCTGCCCTTGCCGCCACTGCCAGCGGACTTCAAGGGCCAACGCCTGGGCGTAATAATTCAATGCCGTCTCGTTGGCGTAATTTTGCTGCGCCCGGCGGGCGGCTTTGTCGAGGTAAAACAAGGTTTTATCGCGCGCCGCCGGGCCGCCGCGGCTGAAATGGTGCGCCAGGTGCTCGACCGCCTCGGGCTGAATCATTTCAAGGGTCTCGCCCACCGCCCGGTGGAGTTCGCGCCGCTGCGCCTCCAAAAGTGTACCGTAAACCACTTCCTGTGTGACGTTATGCCGGAAGTGGTAAGCCAATTCCGACTCGGCAGACTCGGGTTGGACGAAATCGCGCCGCTGCATAGCGTTCAACTGGCTTTGCAGCTCATCCGGCGACGTGTGAGCCGGGTGAACCTGTGAAACCAGTTGGGGGTCGAAAACCCGTCCGGCCACGCTGGCGACCTTCAGCGTCAATTTGCTTTGCTCGTCGAGGCGGTCGAGCCGTGACAGAACCACCCCCTGGATCGTGTCGGGCAGCTTCAGCACCCCCCCCGCGCCGCTGACCAGCGTCCAGCGCCCGGCCACCATTTGCAGGCGGCTGGTCTCGCGCAGCGATTCGGCTAACTCCTCCACGAATAACGGGTTTCCTTGGGCGCGTTCCTGGATCAGCGACAAGATTTCGGGCGGCAGTGCGCCTCCCAGCCGCGCGGTAACCAGCGTCTCAACGGCCGACGCGTCCAGCTCGGATAGCGCGATCTCGACGGCGTTTGGAAGTCCGCTCAACCCCGGCAGAAGCGGGTGGCTGGCATCGGTGGGTGGGCAATGCGTGACGGCCAGCAGCACGCGCGCCGCCGCCAGGCTCAACCCCAGGCTCTCGACCAACGACGCGGAAGCCTCGTCGAGCCAATGGCAATCTTCGATCAGGATCAGCATCGGCTGCTGTAATGCCATGCGCGCCAGCAGATCGCCCAACAGGGCAAAAAGCGACTGCTGCCGCAGGCGGGCGTCGAAGGCGGCTGTCACCGGCGTGTCGGGAATCTCCAGGCCGAGCAAATCGCCCAGGAGCGGGACTCTTGGGAGCCACTCCGGGTTGATCCATTGCAGCATGGCCTGGATTTGCATCGCCTGCTGCATGGCGGGCCAGGCGCTCTGTAAACCAAACAGGGTGCGGATCACATCCCGCCAGGGGGCATACGGGGTGTCCAGGGCTGTGCTTTGCCCGCTGCCGACGAGTGCGCGCACGCCGCGCATCATTGCCCGCTGGGCGAGTTCGACCGCCAGGCGGCTCTTCCCAATACCCGTGCCGCCCTCGATGCGCAGCACCCGGCTCGCTCCGGACAGCAATGCGTTGAGCGCATCATCCAATTGCGCCAGCTCGCGCTCACGCCCCACCAGGGGGCCAGCCGGGATTTGCGGCATGGGCGGCAGCGGCGCGACCGGCGTAGCCACCGGCACTGGCTCGTATTTGCCCTTGACCTGGAAGCCGGGAAATTGGTGGAACATGAATCGTTTTTGGGCAGCCTGCATGATGCGCTGGCTGACCAATATCTGCCCTGGCTGGCAGGCCTGCATCAGGCGGGCTGAGGCGTTCACCTCGTCGCCCATAACTGTGTAGCCCCGGCGGGAGGTTGCCCCCAGTGCCCCGGCGTAAACCTGTCCCTTCGCCATGCCGATTGACTGCCCGGTGATAAAGGGTAACTGGCGCACCTCGGTTTGTAAATCTAATGCAAAGCCCACCGATCGAATCTCGTCGTCTTCGTGGGCCTGCGGCGCGCCGAACATCACGTGCAGCAGGCTGCCCTTGTCGCCGTAATCCAGCCGGACGAGGCTGCCGCCAAAGCGGTCGGCGATGCGCTGGACAGTGGTCACGTATTGATTTAACTTTTCCCCGGCTTGCGGGTCGTTGGTGTAATCAATCCCATCGAAGTGAATGAATGCGCTGACCACCGGGCGCAGCTCGGCCAGGAAGGTCTCTTGCGCCCCGGCCAGCCATGCGAAAAGCGATGGGGGAAACCAGGGGCGGAGAGTCTCCAGCGGGAGTTCGGGGATCGCATCCAGCGGATGCGCCGCCTCCGGCGGAGTCTTCGGCCCAAGGGGGATAGACAACCCGTGGAGGGGCCGGTATCCCTGGCGGTCATCCCCCCAGGTTGCTCCGTCGCCCATAGCTGAAACGATCTCCGCCGAGCAGATGATCTCTCCCGGCGCGGCGTGATGTTCAGCGGCCGCCATCCGGTCGAGGGTGGCGCCGGTCAGCACGTCGAAACGCCCCCAGGCCGGATCGCCGACGGTAAAACGACGCGCCAGGCCGTGCGCCAGTCCGATTTTCATGGTGAGCATGTGGGTTTTGCCATCCGGCGTGGGGATGGCGGCAAAGCGGGCCATCTCGGACTGCATGGCGATGGCGCAGGATAAGGCCCTCACCCCCGAATCGAGCGAATCCTGATCCTGTGAGCAAAACCAGACGGTGATGGCGTCGCCGGCGAAACCGAGCACGTCGCCGCCGTGGGCATGAACCTGTGCGATCAATCCCTCGAAAATGTCGTTGATGATGGCGGTCAGGCTCTCCGCGCCTTGCTGCGGGCCAAGGCTGGCCCCGAGCGATTCGGTCAACGGGGTGAAGCCGGAGATGTCGGCGAACAGGCAAGCGCCGCTATCGTGTTCCGGCAGGGATTCGCCGCGCGCCAACGACAGGCGCCGGCTGCGCGGCAGAAAGGATTGAATGAAGGTGGTGGAGGAAGAGATTTCTGGCATGGATAGATTATATCCAGTGCGGGGCTTTTTTGCTGTAAAATTGCGGGAGATGAAAAGATGATCCGCTAATCTTCGCTAATCGGCGCGAATAAAAACGGCATCGCGCCGATTAGCGGATTCTTGAATTGGAAACCCACCATGCCCGATGAACAGATTGCCCTCGCCCGATTGTTGATTTCACGGTTGGAACGGCTGTCGGTTGATTCGTATTGGGCGCACCGTTCGAGCGGGCTGCGCGGCTCGCTGCTGCGCTGCCTGGAGCAGATCGAGGCTGGCGATGCCAGCCCGGAGGCGCTATCCCGCCTGGATCAGTTGATCACCCGGGGGTTCGACGTTTTGACGCGCGGCGCGCGCGAGATTCGCACTCTCGATGGGCGGTGAAGGGTTACCATCCCCCTGGAGTGCAGGCTAAAGCCTGCGAAACGCTGGCGGCCTGAAGGCCAGTCCAGCAATTTCCAAATTTTTCTGTAACCTGGAGTGCAGGCTTCAGCCTGCGAAATGCCAGCGGCCTGAAGGCCGCTGGCCGGCAATGTGCGGTATTCGCCTGTCAGGATGGAATCGCCGCCCCTTCCCGGACGAACGTGCCGTTGCGCAGATCGTCCAGCGCCTGCTGGATTTCCTCGACCGTGTTCATCACAAACGGCCCGTAGGGGACGATTGGCTCCCGGATCGGCGCGCCGGTCATCAGCATGAAGCGGGCGGGTGAGCCTGGCCCGGCCTGCACCCGCAGGTGGTCGCCATCCCCAAAGATGATCATGCGCACCGCCTGGACGAATTCGCCGTCCCCGTTGTCTTCCACCCCGAACAACCCCTCGCCTTCGAAAAGGTAGGCAACCGCCGCGTGGCCGGGCGTCACCGGCAGGCGAATCTCCGCGCCGGGCTGCAGGGCAATCTCCATGTAGAGCGGCCCAGCGGCGATCTCGGTCACCGGGCCGCGGCTCCCCTTGTATTCGCCGGCCACCACCCGCACGCTGACCCCGTCGCTTTCCGTTTGTGGGATGTCAGCCGAATTGACTTCCTGGTAGCGCGGCTGGCTCATTTTTAGCGCCGCGGGCAGGTTCACCCAGAGTTGAAAGCCCAGAACGCGTCCATCCGGGCTGCGGGCGGGCATCTCTTCGTGCATAATCCCGCCCCCGCTGGTCATCCACTGTACATCGCCGGGGCCGATCACGCCGGCGTTGCCGATGCTGTCGCGGTGGCGCACGTTGCCTTCCAGTATATAGGTAAACGTTTCGATGCCGCGATGCGGGTGCATGGGGAACCCTCGGATCGGGCCTTCGTTGGGATCGTTGAAGGCAAAATGATCGAACAGGAGGAACGGGTCGAACAAATTGGCGCGGCTCGGCCCGAAGGATCGCCGAAGCAGAACGCCTGCGCCTTCGATGACAAGCTGCGGCTCGATGATATGCTCTACTTTACGCGGAGTGTCTGTCATATTCGTAAACCTCACTCTCGAAACAAGACTATGTTTATCTGAATTATACCAGGCATTTGGCATGCCGACCTGATAATGAGTTCATTGGGAATCGCCGAAATAGGCCAGTATATCTGGCACCGCGATGTAGGTCGGATTGCCAATCCGACCTACGGCTGGCGGTGCATGACAGCAAACCCCAATAAGCCTGTTAATGATTGACAAGAGACGGCTACAGCGCTCCCAAAGAAATGCTCTCGACCAACCGTCTTGATTCAAAAGCCTGTGGCGGTCACCGTGATCGGCGGCCGCCACAGGCTTTTGGTGTCACAGGAATGAATAGATGGCTTCCTTTGCTTATCGGATGGCCTGCGCCGCCCTTCTCATCAACGTTTGACCACCGGCAGGTAAAGCGAATACCCTTCGACATAAAACGGCATCCGAATGACAACGCCGTTGGGCCGCGTGTAGGTGGCAAAATAGGAATAACCGCCATCTGTGTCAATCACGGCGGCCATGGGGCTTTTTTCCAGGTCTTGCAAAGATGTGGACCGAACCAGGCTGAAGTCCGATAGTCGGACAGTGAGAAGGTGGCCTGTGTTGCCTGAGGTAGCCAGGTAAGCATAGCCGCCAACGGGGTCAATAACCCCGGAGGTGATGACGTCCTCATCTGGAAATTCCAGCACCCCTACTCGGGTAAAGCTGGTCAGATCCACCTTCATGATCTTGCCGGGAAGGCCCCAGTTGACGCTGCTGAAGTAGGCGGTGTTGGTCAGGGGGTCGAACAGGGCTGTGCTGTAAGGCGACTCGCCAGCTTCGAGGGTCAGCACAGCCTGGCGGGTGAAATCGGACAGGCGGATTTTGACAACTTTTCCCGGATCCACGCAAAGGCCGAAATAAGCGAAGCCGTTGGCAGCATCTACGAAACCGGAATTGACCCAATTTTCACCGGCTGGCAGTGTGAGAACGCCCACCCGCGTGAAGGTGGACAAATCAATTTTGACGATGCGCCCCGGGTTGGTCGAGGCGCCGAAGTAAGCAAATCCGTTGCCCGGGTCAATGGCAGCCGCCAACAATTCGTTTTCCCCAGATGACAGGGTCAGTGTGCCATCGTGAGTGAAATCGCTCAGGCGGATGCGGATGATCTTGCCTGGTGTGGTTTCGGTGCCGAAGTAGGCGTAGCCGTTGGCGGCATCAATAACAGAAGAATGGAGCAGCTCTTCGCCCTCTTCCAATGTGATGGCGCCGACCCGTGTGAAGTCAGACAGGCGCATCTTGACGATCTGCCCAGGCTCGGTGTAGGTGCCCCAATAGGCAAAGCCATTCACGGTATCAATGACTGCTGTCATCGGGTAGGGTTCACCCGCCGAGAGGGAGAACCCGCTGGTTCGCGTGAAGGTAGCCAGGTCAACTTTGACGATCCTCCCCGGCTCGTCCCAGGTTCCCAGGTAGAGCTTGCCGGCGCTGGCATCCAGCAGTGCAGCGCGCACATCAATCTCGTCAGTTTGTAAGGTAAATACATTCTGGCGAGTAAAATCCGAGAGGCGGATTTTGACGATCCGGTCGCCCCAGGAGATGTTGCTGGCGCTGGCATACAGGTAGTCGTTTGCAGGGTCGAGAGATAGCGTCATCACACTCCCCTCGCCGGAATTCAGGTTTATGCCGGCTTCCACCGTGAAATCGGACAGTTTCACCTTGACAATTCCCCCTTTGGAGGCTTCCGTACCCAGGTAGGCATATCCAGCGGCGGAATCGACGGCTACCGAGCGCACACGGTTGCCGTACCCCCAGAAATACAGCGCGCCCTGCCGGGTGAAATCGGAGAGATGAACTTTCACTACGCCATTGCCATCCAGGCCAAAATAAGCGTAACCGTTGGCTGAGTCAATGGCAGCCGAGAGGATAGCCAGCTCACTGGAACCGAGGGTCAGCGCATCCTGCCGGGTGAAATCCGAAAGCCGCACCCTGACGATCTTGGCAGGATTGCCGCCGCCTTGCCATGCGCTGAAGTAAGCGTAGCCGTTCGCCGCGTCGATCACTCCAGCGTACGCATTGATTTCACTGGCTTCGAAGGTGATCGCCCCCAAGCGGGTGAAATCGGACAGCCGCACTTTGACCACCATTCCGGGGGTGGTGCTCAACCCAAAATATGCAAATCCGTTGGCGGCGTCCAAAAGCGCCACCTGCGGGCAGTTCTCGCCTTCCGGGAAGATCAGGGTCTCGACGCGGGTGAAATCCGATAAGCGCACTTTGATCACCCTGCCGGGCGAGGTGCAGGTGGCAAAGTATGCAAACCCGTTGGCAGCATCCAGGAAGGAAGCACGGACACTATTTTCGCCTTCGAATAAATTCAGGCGGGTTAAAGTCGCCAGAGTTTCACCTGCCTGCGTTGCGACTGTGGTATTGCTCAAATCAGCAACTGCGTCAGCCGCTTCCGCCTGCGCGGGCAATAAGGGCATTCCCATAGACAACAGAAACGAACAGATCAATCCCAGGTGAACGAATAAACTTGTCATCTTCATAATTTCTTCTCCTTCTACAGCGTTATGCCGCCTGTATATTCAAAAGCTTCAATGCTTATGCTGCAAACGATCACAGTATAGCGAGAACGACTGCCACAGGACTGACAAAATTGTCCAGTAGACCGGGAAACTGTGAAACAACTTCAACGATATGTGGATATAATTCCTGCGATCCATCACCGATGCGCGTTCGATCAATAAAACCAATGTCCATCTGGATATTGCATGTCTCAGCCACAATCGAGTAACGGATACTATGCAAATCTTCACAAAAATAAAGAACCACCCTAAACTCGGCCTGATTGTATTAGCCTATGTCGCCTTCATTGCCCTGGGTATGCCCGATGGCCTGCTGGGGGTGGCCTGGCCATCCATCCGGGGGAATTTTTCGATCCCGTTGGATGCGTTGGGGAGCCTGCTTTTTGCTGGCACAACCGGATACCTGACTTCGAGTTTCCTAAGCGGCCGCCTGATCAGCCGGATGGGCGTCGGGCGCGTGTTGGCTGCAAGCTGCGCCCTGACGGGTGTGGTTCTCATCGGTTACACCCTCGTGCCCTATTGGTGGATGATGGTTATTTTAGGGGTCCTGGCTGGCATGGGGGCCGGTGCGATTGATGCGGGGCTAAATACGTACATGGCAGCGCACTTTGGCGAGGGGCTGATGCAGTGGCTGCACGCAAGTTACGGCATCGGCGTGACGTCTGGCCCGCTCATCATGACCGTTGCACTGAACGCCTTTCGATCCTGGCGACTCGGTTATGACACGGTCGGCGGGTTTCAGCTCCTCCTGGCGGCCTGTTTTGTGCTCACTTTACCGCTGTGGATACAAAGCGACCAACGCGCTGATGCCGATAAGCCAAAACGCCTGACGGATTACCAAACGTCGTTAAGCGAGACCCTGCGCCAGCCGCGCGTCTGGCTGAGCCTGTTGATGTTCTTCTTGTACACTGGCGCAGAAGTATCTCTGGGAACGTGGGCGTACACCTTGCTGACCGAATCGCGCGGCATCCTGCCCGAGACGGCTGGGCTTTGGGCAGGCAGCTATTGGGCCATGTTCACCGTGGGGCGGGTGATCGCCGGGCTTTACGCCAAACGGGTCGGCGTCAACACGTTAGTGTTGAGCAGCCTGGGAGGCGCGTTGTTGGGGGCTGTACTATTGTGGTGGAATCCAGCAACTGTCGTCAACCTGGCTGGAGTTGGCTTGGTCGGTTTCTCTATCGCCCCCATCTTCCCAGGGCTGGTATCGGGAACCAGCCAGCGGGTGGAACCCCGCTTTGCCGCCAACACCATCGGGATGCAAATGGCTGCGGCTGGCCTGGGGGCAGCCTCAATCCCCAGCCTGGTGGGCGTCCTGGCGCGGCGCATCTCGCTGGAGGTGATCCCGGTCTGCCTGGCAGCCTTGTTCGCGGCGCTGATCGGGCTATATCTGCTAACACGCCTGCGCAGACCTCACAGGTTGTGAAAACCTGTGAGGTCTCTTCCTAGGTGGTTTCACTTCATGGCAACCGGTAAATAGACCGGGAATATCGGGCTGGACGGAGTCATCAAGGCGTAGACGCCGAACTCGTTAACCGGCGCGGCGGCATATTGTTGGTCGCCGTCGAAGGTGCTGTCCAACGCCTCCCACGCCGCGCCGTTCCAGCGATAGATCGCAGCCCCGAACAAGCGCACGCGGGCCAGCGCGTCGCCCAGGTCGTCGTAAAACAGGGAGATGGTGGCAATTCCCGTCAGGGTCACACCTTCTTCCGCCCGGAGGGTGTAGGGACTCCCGAGGAGCAGCATCCCCTCCGGTGCGGGGCCTGGTATTTCTGCGGGGGAGAGACTCACTCGCCCGTCTGTCGAGAGCGCCCCGGCGGGCAGGTACAATTCTGCCCGCCCGTTGGCTGACCAGATTGTGGTATCTTCGCCCGCAGCGACTGGGGTCAGGCTGAATATTGCCAGGAATGTCGCAGTTTGGGACGTGGCATCGGTTGCCCTGACCAGCGCCGTGCCGGTTTGCTGGTAGTCTGGCAACAGCGTGGCTGAACCCACGTAGGCCGCCAGCCCGCTGTCGTAGATCATCGCCACCGGCAGGGTGGTGGTGACGCCGGTTTGTTGGATGCTGACTTCGGGCGGGGCGGCCAGCGTGGCTGTGGTCTGCACGGTGATTGTGATCTGGTCGGAGGCCGCACCGGGCAAAATGTCAACCGAGAGCGGGAATGGATTGACGCTCAGCTCGATTTCCAGGTCAGGCTCTCCGGTGAACTCGCTGGCGTCGAGGCGCGCCGGGCAGGCGACGACTGCGCTGCCATGCGTCCATGTCTTTTTGTCCACTTGTCTGAAGATATGCACTGTGTCGCCAGCCCTCGCACCCAGGATCGTCAACCGGCCCGCCGCGTCGCTTACACCCAGGGAGATGCGCGATGTCCCGCCGATGTGTTCCAATTCCACCGTGGCGGTTGGCACGACGGTTCCGCCGATCGTTGCCACGATGGTGGGGGGCGTCGCGCAGGCTCCGGCGTCGGTGTTGTAGGTATTTGCCTGGGTCCAGGCGCCCACCGGGATGGCGGTAGGACCTGTCACCACACCGGCGTAATCAGCCGGGGTTTTCAGCGTCCAACGCGCCGGATTTTGCCAGTCTCGGAAGTAAAAGGCGACGATCTCCCAATCGGACTTGGCGTAGTGCTGGTATTGGGCTGTCAGGGTGCACTCGGCTGACCACAAGCCAGCTACACCTTGCATGGCAAACTCAGTGGCATTGTATTGGTAATCCATCAGTGTGGCGTTGACTGCGGCGGTGGTGTTGTGGTGTATGGCTTCGGAAGTGCAATGGCCCTCTGGTTTGTTGCCGTCGAAGCCATAGTAAAAATACGAATCGAACAGCCACAGCCCATAATGGCCGAACTCATGGATCTGGGTGCGGTAGCCATTGGGCTGTGTCCAGTTGCCCTCGCGGGAGGTTCTCCCGCTCCAATATGGCCCCAGGTAGACGTAGGCATTGCGAGTGCTGCTGATCACGGCTCCAGCGTCAGCCTGCGGCCAGGTGGTGTTATTGATGTTCAGTTGATAGTCGGCGTCAATCCAATAACGGGCGTTATCGTAAATGGCGACCTGCTCGAAGAGCATCTGCCCATCGGACGCGTCGTACAGGTAGGCTGAAGCCAGCTCGAAGCCCTGACGCAGCTCGTTGAGATAGGCGGCGGTGGCATCCCATTCGACCGAGGCAAGGATGTTGAAGCCCATCAGGGAGTTGGCTTTTTTGAGGGTCAACACCTGAGTCGCATTGGAGTCGGTGACGGTAAGCGGAGTTGGCTCGCCGTTTTGGGGGATGTCCAGGCTGGTGATGTACACCCGGTAGGCCCAGTTTTGGGCGGCGTCCTGGCTGTGGTTGCCTTTCACCGTACCCAGGTCGGTGATTAGGGAACGCGCCGCCAGCGTATCGCCATTCTGCAAGCCCAAAATGACCACTGTACCATCACTGGTGGTGATGCCAGCCTGAGTGTTATTGAGGTAAACCTGCGCATTGGGCACGGGTGCGCCGGTTTCGTCCTGTACCAGCACGTTCGTGCCGCCCCGGTCGCGGACGAAAATATCCTCTGTCATGTTCGTGTCGTTATCCACCAAAGTACTGGCATAAGAAGAAAACGTGACGAAGCGCCCATCCGTGGAAATGGCATTTTGCTCGGTGAGACCCGCTGACTGGGATCCGTTGGTATGCAGCGAAACCCGTTCGGTTTTGTGTGTCAGGCGGGTATGGACGAAAACATCCTGATAATTGTTTGTGTCATCGTCCACCAGGTTCCATGCGCCGGAAATGAAGGATATATACTTTCCGTCTGCGGAGATGGATGGATGCTGGGAAGTGAAGTTTCCCTGGGTACCGTTGGAGTGGACAGAAACCCGCGTTGTTTGACCGGTCAGCACATCGCGGAGATAAATATCCGCACAGCCGTTGGTGTCATCCCCCACAAGATTATCGGATGATGTAAACGCCACGAAGCGACCATCGGCTGAGATGGAAGGCTCCCCTGACCCGTATTGATATCCGCCGCCGACAGAAGCGACAGAAACGAGCGTGGTTGTCCCGGCCTGCCAGTCTCGGACAAAGATATCTCCAACCCCGTTGGTATCGCCGGTTACCAGGTTGGTGGCTGCTGAAGCGAAGGCCACATAACGTCCGGTCGAAGAGATGGAGATAACAAATCCCCCAGAAACGTTATTGCCCTGGGCGCCGCTCGCACTGACGGAAACGCGCCACGTCGTCCCGGCTTGCAGATCGTGGACAAAGACGTCGCCAGCATTGTTGGTGTCACAGTCCACATCGCAGCTACCATTGTGATCGAGATCGGTCCCGATCAGGTTTATTGCGCCGGAGACAAAGGCCACGTACCGCCCATCTTCGGAGATCACGCCACTGGTGCTGCCTAAATTCCCCTGCGTGCCATCCGAGTGGACTGAGACGCGCACCGTTGTGTCAGTCTGCAAGTCGCGGACGAAGACGTCTTCGCAATCATTATCGTCGCCGTCTACCAGGTTGGTCGCGGTAGAATGGAAAACCACGTAGCGCCCGTTGGCGGAGATCATCGGCCAGAAAGAGTGATTGTTTGCCTGCTGGCCGCTCGACGAGACCGAGACGCGCTCGGTGGTTTGCAGCGTCCGGTCACGAACAAAAATATCCATCTTTTCATTCGTGTCGTCGCTGATCAGGTTGTCGGCAGAGGACAGAAAGGCGACGAAGCGTCCATCGCTGGAGATGGATGGATACACAGAGTTGGCATTCCCCTGCGCGCCGTTAGAATGGAGTGATGCGAGCGTAGTCGTGGGAGGCAGGGCTTGTGGGCTTAAGCCGGCAGCCATTGCTCCCTGCTTTGAACCGGACGCAGGCGGCAGGCCGGCAAACAGGAAGAAGAATATCACGATCGCAGAAATACGAGAGAGAATTTGCTTAGGGATCATTGTTATGTCTCCTTATGAATTTCCATTGAACACCCCCGAATTATTTGATGTGTAAATCCCCGATCAAAGAATAATGATCTTCTTTAGAGTATATACCAGAATTTTGCCAACGAAACATTAATTTCGGCGGTTATGTTAAGTCTGACGGTTGTTATTTCATCAGCAAAGCTTCTCCGAATCTTGTCTGTAATTGCCACTTTCCAGGATGCAATCCATACACGTAGGTTTCCCGTACGGAAGTCACATGCCGTATAAATCCTTCGACGGATATTCGCTACGGGGATATAATTCCTCCACAAAACGAGCCGGGTTTATTAGTAACCGAAGATGATTGAAGTCACCAAAAACCGCCGTAAAGCCCCCTGCTCATGCAACGGGGAGTGTCAGCAAATACGCCACAATCCCCGCACCGGTAAGATGCTATCATTGTCTTGATCGTTATCGGACAGACCGGGAAACTCAGCCGGAGGGACTGATGCACAATCTCGTTCCCCGTTTCATCCTTGAAAAGTACGCCCTTGATGAAAGCGGCGGTCGTTTCCAGGCTGTCAGCCTGTTTGCCGATATCTCGGGCTTTAGCGCCACGACCCATGCCCTCATGCTGCACGGCAACGAGGCGGTCGAAGCGATGGCCGACATCATGCTGGCTCTTTTCGAGCCGCTGGTGGCGCAGATCCATGTCCAGGGGGGCTTCATCACCACCTTTGGGGGGGATGCCTTCACGGCCCTGTTCCCACTGGAAAGCAGCACATCTCCTGAACAGAGTTACCAACGGGCGCTGGCGGCTGCGGTGGCCATCCAGCAGCACCTGGTTGCCCATGCTCTACAGGCCACCACCTACGGCGGATTCACGTTCGCGATCAAGCTTGGCCTTGGGGATGGCGAAGTCGAGTGGGGTATCCTGCGCCCGGAGCAAACCCTGACCGGCCATCGCAAGCAGCGTGCGGCCTACTTCTTCAGTGGGCCGGCGATCGAAGCCGCCACGGCCGCCGAAGGCCAGGCCCAAAGCGGCGATCTGATACTCAGCCCGCAGGTCTATGTCCACCTCCAGGCCTCCGTAAAAGTGGATCCTCTCGCAGATAAATACTGGCGCTTCCTGCAGGTGCTGGGGGAACTGCCAGAGTCTCAAAACCGCCTGGAAGACTTCTCTCCCGCAGAGGCCGAAGCCGATTTCATCCCTGCCGCCATCCGGGAGCGGGAAAGCCTGGGCGACTTTCGCCAGGTGGTCTCTGTTTTCATCCACCTGATGGGCATCGAGACCCGCCAGGACCTGGACATCTTCATGCAAGCCACCTTCGAACTCCTGCACCAGTTCGACGGCTACCTGAACCGGCTAGACTTCGGCGACAAGGGCTGCAACCTGCTGCTTTTCTGGGGCATGCCAACGAGTCACGAAAACGATATCCAGCGAGCCCTGGAATTTGTACTGGAGTTGGGTAACCATACCCCGGGGAGTTTTCGCGCCGGGTTGACCTATCATCTGATGTATGCGGGGTTGTCCGGTTCTTCGGCGCGCGGTGAGTTTACCTGTTACGGCGATGGCATCAACCTGGCGGCCAGGCTGATGATGGCCGCCCCGTGGGGCAGCCTGTGGCTGGATGAGCCCATTGCCCATCGCGCCCAGGCGCGATTTGTCACCGAATACGTGGATCATCTCAGTTTCAAGGGCTTTGCCGAAAAACAGCCTGTGTATGCCCTGGTCGAGCGGCGGGCGATCGGGGAAAGCTTCTTTGCTGGCCGGATGATCGGCCGTCAGGCTGAGTTGGCCGAATTGAAGACTTTCATCCAGCCTATCTTTGCCCCTGCCGGGGAACGGCGCTATGCCGGGGCGCTGGTGCTGATAGGAGAAGCCGGGCAGGGCAAGAGCCGCCTGGCGCACGAATTTCTGACGGAAGCCGGCTCCCCGGTCGCAGGGCAGGTCCAGGTCTTCATCTGCCAAACGGATCAGGTGCTGCGCCTATCCCTCAACCCCTTCCGCTACTGGCTGCAGCGCTATTTCGATCAATCGCCGGACCAATCGGCCGAGCGCAACAAACGCGCCTTCGGGCGCAAGCTAGATCAGGTGATTGCGACCGCGGTGGATGCGGAGTTGGGGCAGGAGCTGAACCGCACCCGCTCCTGCCTAGGGGCATTGGTGGGGTTGGAGTGGGAGAGCTCGCTGTATGCGCGGTTGGATCCCGCAGGACGCTACGAGAACACCCTGCAAGGCCTCAAGGCGCTGCTCAAAGCCGAGAGCTTGAGACAGCCGGTGGTGCTGTTGTTAGAAGATGTTCATTGGTTGGACGAGGACTCGCAGGAGTTCATGCGGCGGCTGGGGCGCGGGATCGAGGCTTACCCGCTGGCGGTGCTGGCCACCGCCCGGCCGGAGCGGTCAGACGCGCTCCTGGGGCGGGGCTGTCTCTATCGGCAGGTGGAGCTGGCATGTTTGCCGCCGCAAGAGCTGGCGGTGCTGGCGGAGGACCGTCTGGGCGGGCCGGTTGCGCCGGAGATGCTGTATCTGTTGGTGGAGCGCGCCGAGAGCAACCCCTTCTTCACCGAGCAAATCTTGCTCTACCTGGGCGAGCAGGGATGGCTGGCCTGCCAGGACGGCATCTGGAGCCTGGCAACCGGCAAGGGTGAAACGCCGCTGCCGGAGGAAGTGCGCGCGATCTTCATCGCCCGCCTGGATCGGCTGGCGAAGGAGGTACAGCAGGTGGTTCAGGCGGCAGCCATCCTGGGGCGCGAGTTCGAGGTGCGTGTGCTGGCCCACATGCTGCGGGCAGATCTGGAAGGGGCGGAAGTGCCCGCCGCGTTGGCTGGGCAGGTGCTGGCGGCGGAACAGGAGGCGATCTGGGCGGCGCTGACGGAGCTGCGCTACCTCTTCAAACACCTGCTGCTGCGGGATGCAGCCTACGAGATGCAACTCAAAGCCCGACGGCGGGAACTGCACCGCCTGGCGGCAGAAGCGCTGGAGCGGCTGTATGGGGGCGATTTGGCGCCGCACTATGGGGAGATCGCTTATCATTACGAAGCAGCCTGCCGGCAGGGGCTGGAGGCGGTGCGTGGCCCGGCCTGTCACTACCTGGAGTTGGCCGGACGGCGGGCGGCGGGGCGCTATGAAAATGCGGCCGCGGTGGACTGGCACAGCCGGGCGCTGGAACTGATCCCGCCGATGGCGGAGGAACAGCGTCTGGGGCTGCTGCTGGCGCGGGAGGCGGTCTACCACTTGCTGGGCAGGCGGGAGGCGCAGCGGGCTGATCTGCAGGCGTTGCAAAAACTGGTGGAGGAGCGCCAGCGCCCGGCAGAACAGGTCGAGCTGGCGCTGCGCCAGACCCGGCTATCTAACGCCACTGGCAACTTCGACCAGGCGCAAGCACAGGCGCAGGCAGCAGTGACCGCTGCTCAGATAGCTGGGGGAGTAGAGCTGGAAGCCAGCGCCCACATGCAGTTGGGCGGCGTGCTATGGCGGCAGGCAAATCACCAGGGAGGGTTAGAGCACTGCCGCATCGCGCTGCAACTGGCTCAATCTGCTGGACGCAAGGATCTGCAAGCTGAAGCGCTGCTTTTGATGGGAAATATTGCCTCTTCCCAAGAAGCCTATGCTGCTGCATGCCAATATTATGAGCAAGCCCTGATTCTCTGTCGAGAAACTGGCAAACGGCAGAGTGAGAGTGCAGCGCTTAGCAACCTGGGAATTGCTGCCTTTTCTGAAAGTAACTATCCTGCGGCACGTCAATACCTTGAGCAGGCCTTGCCTATCTGTCGGGAAATTGGCTTCCGGGCGGGCAGTGGTATGACGCTCAATATGTTGGGGAACGTAGCATTATCCCTGGGCGACCTCGCTGCGGCAAGCCAATACCTCGAGCAGGCTCTGGCTATCTTCCAGGATGTCGGCGACCGACGGGGTGAGGGCATTGTGTTCAACGATCTGGGAAATGCTGCGTCTTCCCAAAAAGATTATGCCACGGCGCAGCGCTATTATGAACAAGCCTCGATCATCTTACACAGTATTGGCTTGCGGATTGGTGAGAGTTGGGCGCTCAACAACCTTGGGGAGGTTGCATCTTTCCAGGGCAACTATGCTGAAGCACGCCGCTATTGCGAGCAAGCCCTGGCCCTCAGCCGGGAGATTAATGTTTCACCCACTATAGCGGAAAATCTGGCTGGGCTGGCCCTGGTGGCCCTGGCACAGGGCGACCAGGCCGGGGCACGCACTTACATTCTCGAAATGCTGCTGATCCTGGATACCAATCCCACCATGAATGGCGTTGTTCGCCCCCGGCGCGCTCTGCTGAAATGTGTGCAGGTGCTGCTGGCATTGGGGGATGCGCGCGGGCAAGCTATCCTGACCGAAGTATGTCTGCAATTGCAGAAGGAGGCTGGCCAGATGGACGAGGATGCCCGGCGGATGCTCCTGGAAAACGTCCCGGAAAACCGGGAATTGCTGGCCGAGTTCACCCGCCTGAACACTGCTCAAACTGCGTCGGAATAGGAGGCCGCACATTTGACTACTGTCTCGCGGACGAAACAGTCACCGACCGCGAATCCTTCGCCAGATATTCACTACCAGGATATAATTCCTCCGGCTCTTCCGCCTTTGGCGGGAAATATCCCAGATTTGAGGTTTCATCCCGTTGAAAACGGGAGAGCCTTGCGTCCACAAGATGGGTCAAAGTTTGGTGGGTAGTTGAAGATGATTGAAGTTACCGATACGATTTTTATCAACGAAGACGAAATACGCCTGGAGTTTATCCAGGCATCAGGGCCTGGTGGGCAAAACGTCAATAAAGTTGCCACTGCAGCCCAACTTCAATTCGACACGAACTCGCCATCCCTGCCGGAAGATGTCCGCCAGCGGTTAGCCCGCCTGGCGGGAAAACGCGTCAGCGCCAATGGCGGACTGACCATCGTGGCTCGTCGCTACCGCACCCAGGAACAAAACCGGCAGGATGCCATCGAACGGCTGGTTGTGCTCATTCAAAAAGCCGCCGAGCCGCCCAAAATCCGCCGGAAAACCCGTCCCACGCAGGCATCGAAAGAGCGCCGCCTGGAAACGAAACGTCGTCACAGCCAGACCAAACGCCAGCGGCGCCTCCTGCGCGAAGATTAAGAATGCCCAGATTTTGAGGTGTGTGGGCGACTACGCCGCCCACACACCTCAAAATCCGGCCTCTTTCACGCTAAAGCCGGAATAGTCAGAAAGGTGTAATAGATGGAATCATACTGGGTCGAAGGATTGTTCGTCACCCGCACTGGGCTGAAAAGGGTCAAAAAAACCGGGAGAGTTACCTCATCCGACGTTGAGCTTTTCGCCCGCCCGGTGTGGGCCAACAGCCCCGCTGAAGCGGTCGAGCTTGCCACCGATCTGCTCGACGGCGGCGAGTGGCAGGAGACCCCCAAAGTCAGCCGAAAAACTGAGGAGCGGCAGATGCGCTCCCAGGGTGCGCCGGAACTGCCGCTGTTCGACTTGCCCAAGAAACGAAAGAAATAGTCATGCCCGATCCTGATGAAACCAACCCGCCAGACATTCCCGAGACCATTCTGGAATTTCCCTGCATTTTCCCCTTGAAGGTCATGGGTCACGCGGCCGACGACTTCGAGGATTTTGTGGTCGGCATTGTCCATACACATGCCCCGCTCTCAGCGCGCACAGTGATTAGCCGGGCAAGCAGCGGGGGCAAGTATCTCTCGGTCACAGTGACCTTTGTGGCTGAGAGCAAAGCACAACTGGATGCGATCTACCTGGAATTGAGCCAGCACAAACGAGTGTTGATGGCGCTCTAAATACCGCTACCACTGGATTGCGGCCTTCAGGCCGCTAACTCGCAGGCTGAAGCCTGCAATCCGATTTTCTCCGTTTCTTCGAGATTTCTAACCCACCGGGAGCAGAATTTCTTTGGTTTCGATGATCTCAGCCTGCACCGCGCCGCTCGTCAACTCTCGCAGCGCATCCTGAAATCCCGGGAAATTCTCCACCGCAAAACGAGCCGTCATGGTGATGTCGGCGGTAAAATCTTCGCCGAGGTTTTGCCCGTGATGAGCGGCGACCAGCAGCCGCACCCGTTCGAGATACCGGTAGGGGAACGCCGCCATGACCGTGTGCGTAAGCACCTTTTCGGCGCGCCGGACGCTCTCGACTACCGCTCGCACCGAGTCGCTATAAGCGCGCACCAGACCCCCGGTACCCAGCTTCGTCCCGCCAAAGTAGCGTGTGATCACCACTGCCACATCGCCCAGCCCGCTGCCTTGCAGCACAGCCAAGGCCGGACGTCCGGCTGTGCCCGCCGGCTCCCCAGCATCGCTGCAATGGGCTGTGACCGAATCCCCAAAGCCGATCAAATATACCGGGACGTTGTGCGAGGCGTCATCGAACTCGGTTTTGACCCGGGCGATGAAGGCTTTGGCTTCGTCCACGCTGAAGACGGGCGCCAGCGTGCCAATGAAGCGAGAATTGACGATCACCAGCTCGCGCCGGATCTCCTCGGCAGGGACAGGGTAGCGTTTCATGCCAGTCGAATGGAACGGCGGCCGCGGCGGATTTTGCGCCGCTTGAGTTTCTCCCCCGGCAGGCGGCGGATCGGTATGCCCGGCCGCGACAAAATTACGATGAATGGCCCCACCAACGGAAAAAGGATTGCCACCAGCCCCCAGCCCACATATTCCAACGCCGACAAGCGCCTGCGACGAAGGTAGAACGCCGCCAGTATCGCCATGCCGATCAGGCATAGCAACAAACAGGCGCGCATCACGGCAGGTGGCAGAGGCATCATCCCCATTGTACAGGAATTTTAGCTAGAACGCAAGTTCGAGTTATGGTTGTGTGCATGTCAGTTTTGGGGCGAGTTATAGGCGGTTTGCCAGCGGGTATCGAA
>DYIZ01000062.1 GCA_020723385.1 Candidatus Aquidulcis sp. | reverse complement strand
CACCCGACTGCCCCTCTTCGAGGGGTGTTGAATGCTAACAAGTTTCGGAGAACGGCGCACTGGTGAGATTCGTGGTAAAATCCCCCCGCTCGGTGCGTTGTACCCTTCGCACGGGCAATATTCTGCCTTAGAAAGGGCTTGAGAAAAATGAAAGTTCTACTGTTGAAAGACGTCTATAAACTTGGCCGTGCCGGCGATGTGAAACGTGTCGCAGATGGGTACGGCCGCAATTATTTGCTGCCGCAGGGATTAGCTGTCCTCGCCACCCCCGGCGCGCTCTCGCAGGTCGAGCGCATCCGTGAAAAAGCGACCGCCCAGCGCGCCATTCTCAACAAAGAGATGGACGCTGTAGCGCAGCGCCTGGCTGGCATCGTGCTGACTTTCTCGGCCAAAGCCAGCGAAACTGGCAAGTTGTACGGCTCTGTTTCCACACAGATGATTGCTGAAGCCATCACCCAGAAGGCCGGCACAGAAATCGCCCGCCGCCAGGTGGATGCGCAGCCGCTGCGTTCCCTGGGCGAATACAAAGTGCGTGTCCGCCTGACGGTGGATTTGATCCCTGAAGTCAAGGTGATCGTTCACCGCGAAGGTGAAAGCCCCGCCGGAGCGCCGGTCGAAGCCCAACCGCAGGCGGTAGCTGTTCCCGCAGAAACTCCTGCCCCCGAAGCGCCCGCTGCCGAACCGGCTGCGTAGCGCAACCGCCAAACGCATAAACGAAAAAGCGGAGTTGAGTGATCTCAACTCCGCTTTTTCGTTCGAGACTCTGCGCCTCAACGGGCAATCTTATCCACGTACGAGATCACGCCTTTGCAGGGGTCAGTCAGGTAGGTGGAAACATGCTCCCAATCCATCGCAGCGCCGGCTTGCCAGGCGCTGTACATCGCGTATGACAGGCAGCCCGGCCCGGCGTGATAATTGGCGATCGTGAAGCGCCACAGGCTCTCGTAATCGGTCACTTCGCCGGGCATCAGCGTCAGATTGGTGGCGTTGTACACCACCTGGCCCACCTGTTCGCAATTCGCAAGCAGCGATTGGGCAAACAGGTTGATGCTGAAATTGGCGTTGGACAGATCAATCCCTGCCGGGCAATCCTCGCAATCTACTTTGGCTTCCAGGCTGAGCGCGCCGCGCAGCGTGGCCTGGGTAGTAGAATCGAGATGAGTATAGCCATTCTCACAAACACTGGCATCCAGCACGAGCGGGCAGAACTGCTCGTAGAAGGTGGGATTCCACAACAGCAGCGCATCAGCGCCATTCTCCGTCATCTGCCCGAGGCCGAATTCCTTGGGGTCTTTGAACGCGCCGGGCCAGAACTGGCTTTCGACCGCGAAGAGATTTTTCATCAACTGGGCTGGGACGCCTGTTTCCTGGGCAACCGCAATGATTTGGGCGTCGAACTGATCTTGCCATTCCTGCACGAGCGGCAGCGCAGCCTCTAACCCGCAGGCGTCGGCGTACCCATTCGCCAGCAGACCCCCTCCGGCGCAGGCCGAAGCATCCACTAACCCCTGGGCAATGAGCCGCCCCGCCAGATAATGATATGGCTCATCGGTCGCCATCAGCGCTGGTACTTCTGGCGTAGTCAGCCAGGCAGGCGGCCCGCCGACCGGTGGGAAGGCTTGCCAGGTTTGGGCGCAACTGGCAATCTCCTTGCCGCGCCACTGCGTGCTCAACACATCCACATACCATCCCCCGGCAGATGGCGTCTGCGTCACACCGCTGTCAATCACTCGCACCAACGCGGTAAAGTGCTTGCTGGAATCTCCAAAACTGGACTCAGCCCAAAACTCGACCGTTTCTCCCTCCAACAATGTGGGCTGGAGAGGAATATCGCACGTTGCCGCATCGCACAGGTAAACCTGCCCGCCCAGGGTGGCGCGGATGGCAGTGATCTGCTCGTTGGGGAGCGGCTCCTCGCCGGTCAGTCGCAGGCTGGGGATCGTGCTGCATAAATTTTCAGGGGTTGTGGGAGAACAGCCAGTGATCTCGACCCACACCTCAGGCGCGGGCAAGTCAACCAGGATCGTTTTTTCGGCTGGCTTGTTGTTGATCAGATACAGGTAAACGCCAAGGCACTTGGATGTATCCCCATTTTCTTCGGAGACAGCGCTGCAAGCAGGGGTTGTTTTCCATTCGGCGTGGATCGGCCCACCGCAGGATTTTAGAATATCATCGCTTGTCGGTAAGCTTTCATGGTCGGTCAAAACCTGGCACAGCCAGGAATTGTCCGACCAGCGAATCACCCACCATTCGTATTGCGTGTAGGGGACGACAATTGCCGCTTGCCGCTTGGGCGCCGGTTCCGCCGCGAACACCTGACCCCCTCCATTCAGGCCCAGGAGCACTGCCAACGCGAAAAATACGTGGATCAACCGGCGGGTGCGCGACATCCTGGAGTAACATTATCATGTTACTCGGATGTTGTCAATCCACTTGCTTCTGTCAGCAGGGCGTGATAGACTTATATTGTGATGACACTTATCCTGGTGGTGACTTCGAGCACTGATTTGGGCGACCGGATTCAGAAAATTCTGGATGAAACCGGGCATTATCAGGCCGCGCTGGCTGATAGCGTGGAGATGGCGCGGCAACTGGCCTGTACGATACCCTTCGCCCTGTGTGTGCTCGACGCCGATCTGGAAAAAGACGCCCAAGCCGAATTGGGATCGGCGTTGGCGGATGCGCTGCCTGGCCTGAGGATGATCCACGTCTCGCCAGCCTGCGATCCCACTGATCTGCTCGACTCGTTGGCTGAGGCGCTTGCCCCTGCCCAATCGCTGGAATCCCCGCCGCTGCCGGTAGATCTGCCGCCGACTTCCCTGCTGCCGGCATCGTTCCCATCTTCTCCCGATTGGCTGCAAGATGTAACCCGCGCCGCGCAACACCTGGCCAGCCTGTCCCTGGAATCGGCAGCGCAGGCGGCCTTGATTTTGCGCGAAGGTGATTTGTGGGCCTACGCCGGTCAATTGCCGCAACATGCCGCACAGGCGTTATCTGAGACGGTTTCTCATCATTGGGCCAAAGGCGGCGGGCGAGATCTGGCGCGATTCGTCAGCCTGGGGGAGGCGGGCGGCGATTTCATGTTGTATGCCACCCGCTTGACCAGTGATATGGTGCTGGCGCTGGCCTTCGACGCTGAGACGCCTTTCAGCAAGATGCGCTCGCAAGCCGGACAATTGGCGCGTGCCCTGGCTTCGCCGCCATCCACCGGTACGGGCCAGCCCGCGGCGCTCCAGCCGCCGCAAGACGAGCTAACCCCGCCTGAAGTAGAGATCCCTCCGCTTTCTTTGATGCTCGACGATATTCCGCCGCCCACGGTGAGCGGGCGTATTTCGGCCCCGCAGGAACGCCCGGTTCCGGCGACTCCCCCGTTCTTCGAGGATGAACTTGTCGAGCCGCCGCAGCCTGTCTTGCCATCTGTCAGACCGATCCGTGTCGAGCCGTTGCCAGCCATCCGTCTGCCGATTGTTGCCGAGGCTGAAACGCTGGAGGAGACGCGTCCGGCCGAAGTGGAACGGATCAAGGCGCCCGCACCCGCTGTTGATGACTTCGAAGAGACCCGCCCGCACGTGGTTGGCGAGCTGGTCGGGAAAACTGAGTTTCAACCTATCAGCCCGGCAGTGTGCAGCCTGTATTATGCCTGTATGCTCATCCCCCGGCTGCCGCAGCACCATCTCACTGGCGATTTGGCGGCGCAGTTGTCGGATTGGATGGAGCAGCTCTGCCTGGCTTTTGCCTGGCGGCTGGAGCATCTGGCGATCCGGCCTGATTACCTGCAATGGATCGTCAGCGTCACGCCTGCTACTTCGCCGAGCTATCTGATGCGAATTATGCGCCAGCACACTTCGCAGCGCATCTTTGCCGAACATCCGGCGATGGCCCAAGAAAACCCATCGGGGGATTTCTGGGCGCCGGGCTATCTGATTATGAGCACGTCGCAGCCGCCGCCGGCCCAGGTGACGAAAGACTTCATCCAACGCACGCGGCGTCAGCAGGGGGCGTCGAAGGCGAAAAGCCAGCGGGGGTGAAAGTTCGTTGTGTTCGATTGGCAAGGTAGTGATGCCAATGACGTTGAGATAACCCACTACCACTAACAGGCAGCAAATGATGATGAGCGAAAAATTACAACCTATTCATCCTGGCGAGGTATTGCTAGAAGAATTCCTAAAGCCAATGAATTTGAGCCAGAATCGTCTGGCGATTGATATTGGTGTTGATGCACGGCGCATCAACGAAATTGTGCTACAAAAGCGCAGCGTCACAGCAGATACAGCCTTACGTTTGGCGCGTTATTTTGGCATGTCGGCACAGTTCTGGCTGGGGCTACAGGGAGAGTATGATTTGGATATCGCGGAGGATTTATTGGGTGAGAAGTTAGAACGCGAAGTCAGGCCTCACGCAATGGTCGCAAGGTAAGGTGAGGGGCAAGCTTTGCCAACCCGGTCCGCGCTATAATTGGGCGTGGAGGCTATGTGAATATTGAGATTATCCGAGAACGAATACGACGCGGAAACTACCTCGTTAAAAGTCATGCTGTGCAACATGCCTTGAAAGAGGGTTTCGAGCGCAGTCATATGTGAAGCAATTCTAAATGGCGCTGTTATCGAAGAATATCCTGACGAGAAACGGGCGCTCGTCTGTGGGCGCACAAGCCTCGAAGAAAACCAGGGTATTTATTTGCACGTCGTATGTGAATATTTCGATCCGGTTTACGTCGAATTTGTAACAGCCTATATCCCCGATGAATCCTAATGGGGCTATCCGCCTGTGAAGCGGCGCAAACTTAAAAGGTAACAAGCTTATGATTACTAAAACTGCCCCAACGTGTGGTGAACACCAAAAACCGAAAGAATGGCGCACAACCACATTCGAATATAGCGATGAGGGAATTACTATTCGCATTCCTAACGTTCCCGCTTGGGTGTGCCCTGATGATGATGAGGCATCCTTTACGCCGGATACCGTGGATGAGTTGATTGCTACGGTAAGCGAACTCATCGAGACTGCCAAACGGGCGCGCCAGAGACGCTCAGTGCTCACTGAATATATCGTGGCTGTTGGGTAAAGAAAGCCAACGATATGTGTCCCGAATACGATTTCGGCGGCGGCGTGCGCGGTAAACACTACAAAGCGCATCGTGAAGGCCATACCGTTACGATACATAAGAAGAATTTTGGAAGGCGGTAAACGAGCGCAATCAATCGGCTGAATAGAAGTTAATGCCATTGCCCTGATTGCGCCTCGAACTCCTTTTCCCTCGTCCCTTATCCCCTTTCCCCCTAATTGACCATGCCCCCCACCTTCTACCTCCTCGACGGCCACGCCCTGGCCTACCGTACTTACTTCGCCCTGACGCGCGGCTCCACCAGTTTCACCACGCGCGGCGGCGAGCCAACTGCCGGCGTTTTTGGCTTCACCAGCGTGCTGCTGCGCCTGCTCGAACAGGAGCGCCCCGATTACCTGGCGGTCGCTTTCGATACCGGCAAAACCTTCCGCGACGACATCTTCCCCGAATACAAGGGCACGCGCGCCAAAATGCCCGACGATCTGCGCTCACAGGTCGAGCGCTGCCGCCAGCTCGTGGATTCGTTCAACATCCCTCGGCTGGAAGTGGAAAAATACGAAGCCGATGACGTGCTGGGCAGCGTGGCGCGCTGGGCCGTAGCGCAGGGCCTGGGCGTGAAGATCATCACCGGCGACCGTGACCTGTTACAGCTCGTCGAAGACCGGATTCTGGTCAACCTGCCCGGTAAATCGTTGGCCGAGGCCAAGGATTACAATGCCGCCGATGTGGTTGAATATCTCGGTGTGCGTCCTGACCAGGTGGTGGACTACAAAGCCCTGGTGGGCGACAAATCGGACAACATCCCCGGCGTGGCTGGCATCGGCGAGAAAACCGCTATCTCGCTGCTCGAAAAATACGGCACGCTGGATGCCGTCTACGAGCACATCGGCGAGATCGGCGGCGCGGTGCAGAAGAAGCTGGAAGCCGGGCGCGACAGCGCCTACCTGTCCCGCAAGCTGGCGACGATCGTCACCGACATCCCTATCAAAATTGATCTCGACCGCGCCCGGCCCGAGAACTTCGACCCGGCCAAAGTCGAGGCGCTGTTCCGCGAGCTGGAGTTCCGCTCGCTGCTGCCGCGCCTGACCGCCGTCGAGCAGCAGTATGGCAAGGTCGCTGCGCCGAAGAAAGGCCAGCAGTTGTCGCTGTTCGGCGGGGCTGAGGCATCCCAACCGGCCCCCGCGCCTGTCACCGCGCCAACCGGGGGCGGGATCGCTTACGAGATCGTAGACACCCCCGCGGCGTTGGAGTCTCTCGTCGCCCGCCTCAATGCCGCCAAAGCCATCGCCTTCGACACCGAAACCACCGCCACCGACCCAATGCGCGCCGACCTGGTCGGCATCTCGCTTGCCGTCGAGGAAGACAAGGGTTACTACATCCCGGTTGGGCACACTTCCGGGCAGCAGGTCCCCCTTGCGGCGGTGATCGAAGCCCTGCGCGGCCCGCTTACCGATCCCAAGATCGCCAAGATCGGCCACAACGCCAAGTACGATCTCATCATGCTGGCCCGCAACGGGCTGCGCGTCGCCCCAATCACCTTCGATACGATGATCGCCGAATGGCTCTCGAACCCCACTTCGCGCAATTTGGGGCTGAAAAGCCTGGCCTGGGTGCGTCTGGATTACAAGATGACGGAGATCGAGGAACTGATCGGCAAAGGGAAAGATCAGCGCACGATGGCGGAAGTGCCCATCCCGCAGGTAGGCGCGTACGCCGCCGCGGACGCCGTGATGACCCTGAGGCTGGCGCCCGTCCTGAAGAAAGATCTCGAAGACAGCCATGCCACGAAACTGCTCGCCGAGATCGAAATGCCGCTCATTCCGGTGCTGGCTGAGATGGAAATGACCGGCATCGCTCTCGATGCGGACTTTTTGGTGAAGATGTCGGGCGAATTGAGCGCCCGGTTGAGCGAGATCGAGGTGCAAATTCACCAGGCCGTTGGGATGCCGTTCAACATCAATTCGACGCAGCAGCTTTCGGATGCATTGTTCGGCCAGTTGAAACTGCCGCCCCCCGACCGGACGCGGCGCACCGCCAGCGGGCATTTCTCGACTTCGGCGGATGTGCTGGAATTGTTGAGGGGCAAACACCCGGTGGTGGATTGGGTGCTGGAGTATCGCGAGCTGTCAAAGCTGAAGTCCACCTACGTGGATTCGCTTCCCGAACAGGTCAACCCGTCCACCGGGCGGGTACACACTTCGTACAGCCAGACCGGCTCCGTCACCGGGCGGCTGGCTTCGTCGGACCCCAATTTGCAGAATATCCCCATCCGCACCGAATTGGGGCGCGTCGTCCGGCAGGCGTTCGTCGCCGGGAGGGGCTTGAGGCTGCTCTCGGTGGATTACTCGCAGGTCGAGCTGCGCATCGTCGCTCACATGGCAAATGATGAGGCGATGTTGGATGCTTTCCGCAAGGGACAGGACATTCACGCTACCACGGCTGCGGCGGTTTTCAGTATTCCGCTGGATGCGGTATCCAAAGATCAGCGCCGCCACGCCAAGGCGATCAATTTCGGCCTGATCTATGGCATGAGCGCCTTCGGGCTGACGCGCACCACCGAGCTGACTCTGGCTGAATCCGAGGATTTCGTCAAAGCCTATTTCCAGAAATTTCCCGGAGTCAAACGCTTTCTTGACGGGCTTCGTCACCAAGCGACCGAGCAAGGCTACGTCGAGACGCTGCTTGGGCGGCGGCGTTATTTCCCGGGCCTGAAAACCCAAGGGGACCGGAATGTGCGCAATCGCGAGGAGCGCGAGGCCATCAACGCGCCAATCCAGGGAACCGCGGCGGATATTATGAAAATTGCCATGCTCCACCTGCCTCCCGCTCTGGAGAAGGCCAAACTCTCCGCGCGGATGCTGCTGCAAGTCCACGACGAGTTGGTGCTGGAATGCCCGGAAGAAGAACTGGAGAAAACCGCGGCGGTTGTTCAGCAGGTGATGGAAGATGCCTACGCGATGAGTGTGCCGCTCGAAACCGAGGCGCGCTCCGGGATGAATTGGGGAGAGATGACGCCGCTGAAGCCATAGCTGAGCAGATCAGTTGATGATAAGGTGAAATCACTATAAATCAAAAGTAAACAAAAACGCCTGGCTGGATGGAAAATACAATGCCGCACCTGATGAAAACTTTACCCAACCTCGATGTGTATCAGCTCAGCGAACATGCCTATGCTGCCATCAAGAACAATCCGCAGCCCATGAGTAATGCTGGCTGGGTAGACCTTGGCGGTCTGTGCGTGGTGTTCGATACCTTTTTGTCGGTGGAGGCTGCGCTCGAAATGAAGCAGGCGGCTCAGGATCTCACCGGCCATGAGAATTTTATCATCGTCAACAGCCATGGGCACCTGGATCACTTCGTAGGTAATGGTGTCTTCGCGCCAGGTACGCCCATCATCGCATCGGCGGCGGCGCGCGATGCGCAGGTGAAAAGCCTGCAAGAGATCCACTTTGGAGCGCCAAAGATCGTAGAAGGTGTGCAAAAGCTGAATGCCCGTCTGGCTGCGGCGGTGAGCGAGACCGAAAAGCTCGATATTGAGAATGATCTGATCTTCTACCGCAACCTGACCGACCCACGCGGCCGGATTGTCCCCCCAAACATGGTCATAAGCGGATCTTTCAATATCTACGGAGAGACAGGTCAGTTTGATCTGAAGCTGATCGAGGTGGCCCATTCGCCCGGCGATATCGTTGGTTACTTAGCTGCCGAAAAGGTGGCCTTCGTTGGCGATCTGGTTTTTACCGGCGAACACCCCTGGATCGGCAGCGGCGACCCGCAAGCCCTGCGCGTCGAACTGGTGGCGCTGCTGGAGAGCGGCTGTGAGGTTTTCGTCCCTGGCCACGGGCCGCTGTGCGAGCGGGAGCAGGTGCAAGACCAGATCGAATACCTGGATGCTATCCAGGCTCTGGTGAGCGCCCACCGAGATGAACCGGAAAAGATTCGCCCCGATGGCTTGCCAACCAAATTCCACGCTTATGATGGCCCCTGTTTTCAGTGGAATGTAGATTTTTTGGTGAAGCAATACAAACCATCGTTAAAACCGTGACACGCAGCGCAAATCATATTGCCTGTTGCACGTTCCGTAGGCTATAATTGGGGGGCGATTAATCCATGAAAAGGTAAAAAAATGGCCGGAAATACCGAACGCTTTCAGCAAGCCATGAATAAAGGCCACTCAGCGGCCTGGGATCAGGCGTGGAATGAAGCTGCCGATTTCTACCGGCAGGCTTTGGAAGAGTTCCCCGATAACACCAAAGCGCTCACCAGCCTGGGACTGGCGCTATACCAGCTTCAGGCAAATGAGGAAGCCCTCAAGGTTTACCGGCAGGCTGCGGCTATATCTCCCAGCGATCCGATGCCCCTGGAAAAGGTGGCAGAGATCTACGAGAAGATGAATAACCTGAACCAGGCTGCCGAGACGTTGTTAGCCGTAGCTGAGCTTTACGCCAGGGCGCGCGACATCAACAAAGCGATCGAAGCCTGGTCGAATGTCATCATCATCAAACCAGAGAGTGTCCTGGCGCGCTCACGTCTGGCTCTGGTATACGAGCATTTGGGGCGTAAACAGCAGGCAGTCAACGAATATCTGGTTGTCGCCAGTCTATTCCAACACGGGGGTGAAGTTCACAAAGCGGTGCAGGCCGTGACCCACGCCATTCAACTGGTACCCGAAAGCGCCGAGGCCAACCAGGCGCTGGCGATGCTAAAAATGGGTCAGCTTCTTCCCAAACCGCCACGCGCCAGGGGTATGACCGGCCCGCTGCCCACTTCCGCGCCGCAACAAATCGAAGCGCCTAAGGAAGCCCGCGATGCCAATTTAGATCCGATTGCAGAGGCTAAACATAAAGCGCTTGCTACATTAGCCGGCATCGTCTTCGAGGAGACATCCGAAGACCAGGAGACGCAGGCGGCTCGCCGGGGGCTTGGGGCAATTGTCAAAGGCACCGGCATGTTGTCAGTGCAATCGGACCATACGAAAATCATGCTCCACTTGAGCCAGGCGGTTGATTTGCAATCGCGCGACGAAACGGCGAAAGTGGTCGGCGAGCTGGAACGGGCAATCGAAGCGGGGCTGGATCACGCGGCGGCCTACTACGATCTGGGTTTGCTGCTCTCATCGGGTGAGCGGCTCGAAAGTGCGGCCCGCAACCTCCAGCGGTCGGTCAGGCACCCGGATTTTGCGATGGGATCGCGTCTGCTCCTGGGGCAAATTCACGAAAAAATGGGGCGTACCAAAGAAGCTACTATCGAATATCTCGAGGCGCTAAAAATCGCCGACTCGATGTTGATCCCCTCCGGCCAGGCTGATGAGTTGCGCCAGCTTTACGAGCCGATCATCGAGGCGCAAAATATACAGTCGAATACGGATGTGCAAAAACGTCTCTGCGAGAATATCGCCGGTTTGTTGATCCGGTCAAAATGGCAGGAGCAGGTGGACCGCGCCAGGCAGCAGCTTCCGAAAGGGGGCGACGGCAGCCCACCGATGCCATTGGCAGAATTCCTCACCGAGGCGCGCAGCAGCCAGGTGGTCGAATCCATCGCTCACATTCACCAAATGGCGCGTGCCGGACAATACCGCACGGCTATGGAAGAAGCCTTCCACGCCTTGCAATTTGCGCCCACCTATCTCTCGCTGCATATCTACATGGGTGATCTGCTCATACAGCAAAACCGGATCCCGGAAGCGGTTGAGAAGTTCACGGTCGTGGCCCAAAGCTACAGTGTGCGCGGCGAATCAAAACGCTCAAGCGATCTGCTGCGCCGCGTTATTGATCTGTCCCCGATGGATATGCGCGCTCGCAACCGGCTGATCGAGCAATTGATGGCGCAAGGCAGGCCTGATGAGGCCATCGGTGAATATCTCAAACTGGCCGATGTTTATTACAGCCTGGCTGACCTGGCAATGGCGCGTAAAACTTACCAGTTAGCTCTGAAACTTGCCCAAGAAGCCAATGTCAACAAGGCATGGAAAGTCAAAGTGCTCCATCGCATGGCCGATATTGACCTGCAAAGTCTGGATTGGCGGCAGGCGCTGCGAGTATTCGAGCAAATTCGCAATTTCCAGCCCGATGACGAAAAAGCCCGCGCGGCCTCGATTGATCTGAATCTGCGCCTGGGGCAGGAAGCACAGGCGATGGTCGAATTGGACAATTATGCGGCTTTCCTGGTCAATAACAAACAAAGCGAGCAGGCGCTGCGTTTCGTCGAGCATTTTGTTTCCGAAAACACCCGGCTGCCTGGACCTCGCCGCCGGCTGGCGGATTTGCTCCGCCAATCTGGCCGGATTGCGGAAGCCATCGAGCAACTCGATATCGCCGGTGATATTCTCCTGGAAAAAGGCGACAAAGCCAGCGCCATCGAGACGGTGATGGCCATCCTGGCGCTCAACCCTCCGAATGCGATCGAATATCAGGCAGTCCTGACGCGACTCCGACAGGGTTGAGCGGCTCATGTAGCAAGACAAACGAAAACGACCGGTTTCGACCGGCCGTTTTCGTTTACCCGCCATAATCGGGGCTTACCACCAAATCCGGTAAGAGGTTAGCGTTGCGTCGTGGAAAGTGTCATAATCGGCCAGAACGAGCACCTCGATGATCCCGTGCGGCTGTCCGGTGGTGGAGAAAGGGAGCGTGGCAATACCATTCTCATCTGCCAGAGTCACATAACGCTCTTGCGCCCCAGAGGGCAAGCGGATGATGAATGTTACCTGCGCCTGGCCTATCGCTCGTAAAGTCTGATTTTGTACGAGAGCATACAGGATTTGCGAGTCGCCTGGGGAGAGAACAGCCCGATCGGCGAACGCATGAACACGCAGGTCGAGTGTTATAAAGGGGATACCGTCGCCTGGAATGGGCAGCATCAACTCAGGGTTTTCGTAAAGTTGAAAATACTGCATCCCAAGGTCGGTCAGGACTACCCGCTGGCCGGAGGGTAATTCAGGATACCATTCGAAGCGGGCGCGCTGGAAATACTGCACCATCCGCCCATCGCGAATTTCGATATCCGAGATGGGAAAACCAAATTGAGTCTGCCCGCCGTTGGCATCGAAAAACTCCAGGAAAGCGTAACAAACCTGAAAATTGGTGTCCGGGAAATTCCGGCAAGCCGGATGATTTGGAGCCATGGCCATCACCGGAATTGCCGGATCAGGCTGGTGGAGGAATTCACCCAGCCGGGAAATTTCGACGCGCAATTCAGGCGGATTTTGGGGCTTCAGCTCGAAACGCACCCGCTCGAAGTATTGCACGACCACAGTTTCATTGCCGCCCGCAACCGGGATAGGAAACTCCTCGGTGATCGGATTTCCGTAAACGAGCTGGGGGTTGGGAGCTTTATCATACGCCACAAGGAAATCTCCTTTGACGATGTGCCCCGTCTCTGCAAAGTAACGTCCATCCTCCCCCTGGGCTTTTGACTCCCCTGGGGTGAACAAGAATGTCACAGTCAGGCAAAGAAAAACTACCAGTCGCAGTCTGGCTTTCATGCTTTGATTATATATCAATTAGGCAGGGGTGCGCAATCCCCTACAGCTACCAATTTATGCCAGTAAAACATCGGTCAGGGCGGCGGTATTGGGTAAGATCAGGTCAGCGCCAGCCCGGCGAAGCTCATCTTCCTCGCCGAAACCGCACAAGACGCCCACGGTTTGCGCCCCGGCGGCTTTACCGGCGCGGATATCCACCGTGGTGTCGCCGATCATGAGGCAATTCTCAGGGGGCGTTTGCATTTGCGCTGCGGCCCACAGGATTGGATCGGGGTGCGGTTTGGTGCGCCGACAGGTTTGACCGGTGGCGACACTTTGAAAGAAGGGGTCAAGTTGATATTGGTTCAGGAAAATCTGGGTGGTCCGCTGGCCGCGGGCGCTGACCACACTCATGGGAAAATGCGGCTGCAGCCGGGAGAGCAAATCGTTTACCCCAGGGACGAGTAAAAACGGCTGCGGGTTTTTCCCTAACCCGCGGCGGTAAAGCCAATCGCCAAATGCTGCAATTTCGTCGTCAATCCCCAACCGGTCGGGGATGCCGAGCAAGATATTACCCGGTCGTTCGGTAGTCATCACAAGCCGGCGGGCAAACGGGAGCGGGTTGCCGCCGGAAAACAAGAATCGCATCGGGTGAAGCCAGCCAGTGAGCTTTTGGACAAACTGGTCGTCCGTATCGCTCAACGTGCCATCAACGTCGAAACACAAGGCGCGGATGCGGGGAATATCCAGGGGCATGGGCAAATCTCAGGGTTGTAACTGCTCCCAAACGGCCAGGGCTGTCGCCGCGTCGGGGGCGAGGATCCAATAAGTTCGTTCTCCCACGCGGCGAAATTCGTGGTAATTATCATCGCCCTGCCAGGATTCGAAATCAGGGCTATTTTGAATCCGCTCTCCAAAACGTCCGTCTGCATACGAAAGAAACGCCTCGGCGAACTCGTTAGCATCGTCGGGCGAGTCCCACTCGGTTGTCAAAACCATGATCTCTTGCCCGGTCTGGTCATTCGTGTAGATCACGTAGGCATCGCCGCCCCAGCCCTCGGCTGCATCCTTCGACTGGCGATCGCTTAACCGAGCGGCTTCATCGGCGCCCTTTGCCAGAATCAGGTAGGTGTACCATTCGCCCATTACGCCGCGCTCGAGTTCCTGCCAGTTATTCCCCAAGTCGAGGCTTAAATCCGGCAGCGTCACAACGACTGGCTGGTCGTTTGGATAGCGTTCAGGGTGCAAAATTTGCTCGGTCGAAGCTGGAAGATCGTTGTATGCGGCATCTACTGCGGCCCAGCCATCTCGGTCGTGAAGATATTGGACGAATACCTGCCCAACCTGATAGGGAAACAGGAAATCGTCCTGCATGAAATCCGGGGCGCTGTCGAACACCGGGCTGGTGTAGCTTTGGTAGAAAGCGAGGAGTTCGTCCATATCTTGCTGAGTTCCATAACTGCTGAACCATTGAAGCTCAGTCAGTGTCGCATCGCCTTCGATGAGTGCGGCTATCGCCGCGCAGCGCTCTGTGTCCGTTTCACAGGCATCCTCACTGTATCCCAACCCATTCTGGATGTCATAGGCTTGATCCTGGAGCACGTGGGTATATTCATGGGCATACGTCAGGCGTTCTGGGCCGTGAAAGCCGGTTCCTTGAACCACGAACATTTCCTTGGATTCGTTGTCATAATATCCCGCCACCTGCTCGCTATATAACTCGATAAACAAATTGTACAAATCATAGCCGGGTTCGAGTAATCCAAAGGTCGCCAGGATATTGGCATCCTGGCGGGCATCGTCTCGAGAGTAATTCCCCAAAAAATCGGTGACGACATTTTGGCGCAGTTCGTCGCTGGTCAATAACGCTCGTTGAACCAAGCCTGTGGGCTGTAGTCCTCGCAGGCTGATAACCTGCTGCTCGATCTCATCCATTTGACGGGCGATATCGGCATCAAGGGTTGCATAGGGGGAGGTCGGCGATGGTTGAGCCGTTGGCTCGACTGGAGATGGCGTGGAAGTAGAAGGTTGATCCTCAACAGGTTGCGTCACGGTGGCCGCAGGGGTCACAGTTGCCCGTTGAGTGGGCGTTGCTCGGTCGGTAGGCAGGGGAGCCGCCAACGGGGAAGTCGCGGTTGGCTGCGCTGGCATGACACTTGAAGCGCCGGGATCGAGCAAAATCAAACCTGCCCCAAGCGCGCTGATTGCGCTCAAACACAGGCAGATGCCGATTATGATGATCCCACAAGAAAGCAAGAGACGTTTAGCGATAGTAGACATGCAGCGATTGTAATCGCCTTTGGAATAGAGAGCAATACTGGCTCAATTGGCCTTTAACTACAATCTTGCGATAAAATAGTGGCTATGATGGATGAAGCAGCCTTGATTCGCGCGTCGTGCGAGGGTGACTTAGACGCCTTCAACAGTTTGGTACTGGCTTATCAAGATTTGGTTTATAGCCAGGCATTTCGCATGATGGGGGAAGAGGACGCGGCGTCCGATGCCGCCCAAGAAGCATTTATTTCGGCATTTCGCAATATCCGCAGCTACCGGGGCGGATCGTTCCGTGCATGGCTGCTCAGAATTGTAACGAATGCCAGTTATGACGAGCTTCGCCGGCGCTACCGCCGTCCTACAACGCCGTTAGAGCCTACTGACGAAGATGGCGAAGAGATCGAATCCCCCTATTGGATCGCAGATCCTGCAGAAGGGCCGGAAGCCTCAACGGAACGCGCCGAACTTGGGTATGCTATCCAACATTGCCTGGATAATCTACCGCTCCATTTCCGCGCCATAGTTGTTCTGGTAGACATCCAGGGGCTGGATTATACCGAAGCTGCCCAGGCAGCCAGGAAACCGGTCGGCACCATCAAAAGCCGCCTGGCGCGTGGACGTTTGCGTATGCGTGAGTGTCTTCAGGGTTTTTGGGAACTTCTCCCATCTGCCTTTCGTCTCAAAGTCGAGAGTAAACCATGAAACCCCGCATTTCTCCCCACGATTTAGACTTATTGTCTGCTTACCTGGATCAACAGCTTTCGCCGCGCCAGCAAGCCCAGATCGAAACGCGTCTAAAAACTGACCCGATCCTGCATGGCGTCTATGCAGAATTGCGCCGCACGCGAGCCGTGCTGCGAAGCGCTCCCCGATTGCGCGCCCCCCGTCGGTTTACGCTGACCCCTACAATGGTCAAAGCCCGCCCAGGAATGCGCATCTACCCGGCATTAGGTTTTGCTTCGGCCCTGGCCAGTCTGATGTTTATCTTGGTGGTGGTCGGTGATTTGCTCGGCCTGGCAGGGCCGGCTTTATCCCCGGCGGCATTCGAGAGTCGGGACGCGCCAGCCGATGTAGCTCTAAAAGCCATGGACACCGCTGCGCCAGCAGTGGCAGAGAAAAGCGCCGATGGCAACGTCATTTCAGGGACGATAACATCCACTCTGATGATAACCGGTACCGATAACCCGGGATTAATGCCTCTCCCAGCGCCGACCGAGATTACTGGAACAATCGTGGTATCAGCTACAGTCAGCCAAGTCATAATATGCACCGATACGCCGCATCCTGCCGGAGGTGGTGATGTGGGCTTCTCGACGGCATATCCAGGGTTTGGCGTCTCTGAAACCAAC
This sequence comes from Candidatus Aquidulcis sp., assembly GCA_020723385.1. Classification (GTDB taxonomy): domain Bacteria; phylum Chloroflexota; class Anaerolineae; order Anaerolineales; family UBA4823; genus DYIZ01. Next base: position 15,749 of record DYIZ01000062.1, on the reverse strand, counting down.
CCGATTGTTACAGAAGCGACCAACGGGACAATTTATGGGCGCGAAGTCTCAACGGCAACACCAGTTCCCTCGATGACGCCGACCTTCATCCCACCGACCGATACACCGCTCGCCCCAACCTTGACGCCGGCCCTATCCCCAACCGAGACCCCGCCTCAACCGGTCGCAAAGGCCCCAGAGGCTACAATTCCTCCTGATGAGAGTCAGCCCCTCGCTCCGCCAGAATATCAGACACTGCCAGTAACAATTTCCAGTCCAATCGTGTGGCGATTAGCAGAAATATCACTATTGGTCGCGGCTATCATCACGGGCACGTTAGCGGTTATTCTTCGTATTCGGGCTACTCGATGATGACGGATGAGGTGAATTTCTGCATCAAATGCGGAACCCGTCTTGTTCGTGAAATTCTATTCGGTCGGTTAAGGCCCACTTGCCCATTGTGCAAGTGGGTTTATTTTGCCGATCCGAAAGTTGCCGCCGCTATACTTATCGAGGATCAGAGTCGCGTTCTTCTCACCCGGCGTGTCAACGATCCCCAACGGGGACTTTGGTCGCTGCCAGCCGGTTTTGTTGATGCTGGTGAAGATCCAGCCCAGGCTGCAATACGTGAATGCTTGGAAGAAACCGGTTTGCAGATACGCATTTTGAGATTAATAGATGTGATCGCCGGGCAGGAACACCCACGAGGGGCGCACATTTTGATTGCCTACCAGGGGGAGATCACTGGGGGTGCGTTACAAGCGGGCGATGATGCCGACCAGGCAGCATTTTTCTCCCGCCAGAACCTTCCCCCATTGGCTTTTTCGACAACCCGGCGGTTATTGGGCCTCTTGTAGCTCATGAAAACTGTGATACGGTGTTCAACCAAAACCGAAGCGGTTCGGGCTTGACACTTTCGTAGTTCAATCAAGGCCAAGACAAATCGAGATTGGATACAAAGAACACCGATTTTGTAGACTCGCAATAGAAAAGTTTATGGTATAACTAAAGCAATCTTTGGTTCCTGGAGAAATTTCTTGCCTCAAATTCCAGGTTTATCACTAATTTCGCTAGAGAGGAGAATATTGTATGAGATCAAAGGCTTTTAAACCATTATTGTGGCTTGGCTTGCTCATCTTGGTGGTAAGCCTGGCGTGCGGGCCAACACCGGCCCCAACTCAAGTACCGCCTACCCAGGTTCCTCCGACGCAGCCACCCCCCCCACCACCCCCCACAAGAGAATCTCCGCCTACCGTTACTCCTCAACCGCCGGAAAAATCTGGGGGCGTAGATAACCTTGGCGATGTAGAAACCGCGGTCATCGAAATCATCGCCGAAGGTTCTTGGCGCGAGCCTGAAGGGTGGGATGTTAACGTGGGTTACCGCGGATCGGGTTTTATCTTCGATCAATCTGGCCTGGCAGTGACTAATAATCACGTGGTTACAGGCGCGGCCCTGCTCAAGGTTTACGTTGGTGGCAGTGACAAGGCTCTCAACGCCCGCGTTTTGGGTGTTTCGGAGTGCTCGGACCTGGCAGTGATTGATATCGAGGGTGATGGATTCCCCTACCTCGAATGGTATGGCGGCGATATCAGGGTCGGCGATAAAGTCTTCGCCGCGGGATATCCTGAAGGGCGCTATACCCTCACGGACGGCATCGTTTCGGTTTCCGAAGCCCCAGGCGAGACGATCTGGTCCTCCGTGGATTATGTGATCCAGCACTCGGCCAAGATCAATCCCGGTAACTCTGGCGGCCCGCTGGTGAATGAGGCTGGGCAGGTAATCGGCGTCAACTACGCAGGTATCTCATCCTCCGACCAGAATTTTGCCATCAGCCGGGATGAGGCGCGCCCGATAATTGATGAGATGAAGGCCAACAAGGATGTCGATTCTATTGGCGTTAACGGGATTACGCTATACGGTTACGTTGATTACAATGGCAATCCTATCTATGGGATTTGGGTGCGCAGCATAAAACCCGGCTCCCCTGCCGATAAGGCGCGCGTTCAGGCTGGCGACATCATCTACCATCTGGGCGGCGAGGTGCTGGCGACCGATGGGACGATGGCTGATTACTGTGATGTGATCCGTACCCACGGCCCCGGTGACACTGTAGACCTGGCGGTCATCCGCTATGGTGATGGGACAATCCTCGAAGGCCAGATCAACGGCCGTGAGTTGGAAGTGACCGGCGTTTTAGGCGGCGGCGATCCCGGGGGCGGTGGCGGCGATGACCCTGGCGGCGCGTATACTTATGTTACCTATGTTGACGCGAGCGGCACAATCCAGGTTGATATTCCTGAGCAGTGGTACGATGTCTCCGACGAGATATGGACAGATACCTGGTATGGTGTCAAGTTCAATGCCCCCGCTGTTACAGCGGCATCAAATATTGATGATCTTTACAATTGGACTGCACCGGGTGTATTCATTGCTGCCTCCGATGATTTTGGTAAAATCGGCGGTTTTATTCAGCTTCTGGATGGGGTAAAGGGCTGGTTTGAGGACTGTGATTTCGAAGGACGCTATGACTATGGGCGCGATGGCGGCTATGAAGACCCGCTATACGAAGGCCAATACGATCTCTACGAAAACTGTGGCGGTTACGACACCCAGGTCATGATGCTCGTTGTCCGGCCGAAGAGCGATCCCACAGCATACTTGATTATGGTTGAAGTTCATATTTTGTCCGATGCAGATATTGATGCTTTGATTGCGATTTTGGACAGCTTTGAGGTCGTCGGCAACTTCTAAATTCAAATACAAACTCACCCAACAAAAGGGGTTTTGATAGGCTTTTGCCTCCAAAACCCCTTTTTGATTTCATTTCAGAATGGGCTATTTGCTCTCAAAACGATTTTTCAGCACGTAGGTGATGTAATTTTGCCACAAGGGAACAATATCTTCCTTGCGATAATCATGAGATGAAAAAGTCTGGATGAGCATACGCCCGTTATGGCAAGATGCCAGTGTTCCGTTCGTTTCCGCCGTCGTCGAAACCACACCCGCCAATAGCGTCGCGTCGCCGCCGGGGGCAATCTTGATCAGATCACCAACGTCTCCCAGCCAATAATTCAAATAACGGGTCAGGTAGACCCCATCGTTGGGTTCGTGGAACACGGGACTGTCGGGAACCAGCCAGAATTGCGCCCGTTCGTTGGTATTGTTCCAGTTTTTCTGGAAAGCAATGCCACAATTCTCCAGGATAGGCTTGATCCTGCCATCGAAAATCTTGTCGAGATACCACAGCTCGATGATGACCGCCGAGCCTTTATCCAGGTTTTCACCGATATAATCGAAAAATTCGCCGCGCACCCCGCCGCGCGCTTCGGAAGCTACGATGATCAAATCCCACGTCTTTCCTGAGGTCAGCTCCTCCTTGAAATCCCCGATACGGTCAACTGTATCGGTATAGCCCAATCCCATCCCGTCGAGCGCTGTTTTGACATAGCGGGGCAATCCAGTACCGATGGCATCCTCGTAAAGCACGATATTGGCGGATTTCATCAGCGCCAGCACGTCAACCGTCGGCGATGGCGGGATGGGCGTTGGCGAAGGAACCGGCGTATCCGTGGGAGATGGGGTCTCTGTGGGACTGGGCGTGCCAGTGGGAAGTGGGGTCGGAGATGGCAAAGGCGTTATCGTGGGGAGAACAACAACCAGCGCAGTCGGCGATGCAGCAGGCGCGCCGCCAGACTTATCAGATTGAGCAGGCAGGTTACACGCCAGCGCCACTCCGATCACGAACAGGCCGGCCAGCATCACTGGCAAAAACGGGCTTGCGACTTTTTGGGACCGCCCGGACCAATTACGAGGCTTGTTCATAATGCTCTCCTTTCGATAACATGCTATTTCACGATGAAAGTGACGCTTTCTTCTTTTTCGTTTCCGGCCATATCCACCGCCCGCACACGCAGTACATGTGTTCCGGTTCGAGATTGCCAGGCCAGGATGAATGGCTCCTCGGCTAACGTTCCTATTAGTTTGCCATCCACGTAGAATTCGACCGAAGCCAGCGTGATATTGTCGCTGGCGCTGGCCTGAAATACCACGGTGATGCCGGAACGGAATTGCTGGTCTTCGGACGGGGTAAGTACCTGCACTTCCGGGGGGTGATTATCCACCGTCACCTGGGTGATGAATGTTTCTACGCGCTGATTCTGCCGCACAACCAAAAGTTGCACAGCATATAACCCACTCAATTCAGTTGTATCCCAAACTCCCAGGGTATCCTCGCTCACCGTGGCGGTGATATCTTCCCCAATTTGAAGCCATTGTTGGGGATTTAATCCTTGCCCCACTTGTAAACGGTAAAACTCGAATCCTTCACCGCCCGCACTGCCGGTGAAGGCCACCACGCCGCGGATGTTGGCAAACATCGCCGGAGATGAAATGTTGGTGTCCAGCGATGTGGATGGGTTCAGAAAGACGGTATCGTACGCATCCGGGGGGATGGGCAAGCCGGCTTGCTGCGCCCACGTTTTAGCCTGGGGCGGCGTTACCAGGTACACTCGAGTTTCTACCAGTTCAGGCGGCGTGAAAACCGTCGCCAATTGTCCTGTATCGCGGTTCACCTGAAACACCCGGTAGAGGGTATCCGCCTGGGTTGGCTCGCTCCCGCTCAGAAAGACCTCGCTTACCACCGTAGGACAATAAGCAGTCGGCAGCATCCCCGATGGATCGCATACATCCACGCGGCTCATCCCTTGCGGCATGATCCAATCTACTAACGGCTGGTCCCGGTTGACATATTGGACCATAGCGTGCCAAAGCGTCGCCGCTGTTAATGGATAAATCTCTGTAGCACTTTCGACCCTGGGATAGCCCATCCAAACTCCCACTACAATCTGGGGGGTGAAGCCTATCACCCAGGCATCCTGCTTCTGACTCGTCCACCCCAATTTGGCCCCTGTCGGGCGGCCAATTTCCAATGGGTTGGGATGTCCCAGGCTCGGCCAGCGAACTGTTTCATCGCTCAACACATGCGCCATGAGGTAAGCTAACTGTGGGCTGAGCACTGCTTTACTCGCCAGCGATTCCCAATCGGCCCACACTGTTCCGGTGACATCTTCCAGCTTCAAAGCAACGACCGGCTGTGGGTCGCCGCGATCATCGGAATCAAATCCCCCGCCGGCCAAGACACCCTGGTTAGCAAATACCCCATAGGCGCGCACCGCATCCATCAACATAATCCGGCTTTCGATGAGAAAATCCAGATTATCGCCTGAGCCCGCAGGTTGTTCGAGTGAAGTCAACCCAAACTGTGCGGCCGTGCGCCAGACGTTGTCTGCGCCAACCTGCGCCAGAATTTGCTCTGCGGGCACGAGATAATCGTTGGCTAGCGCGGTGCGTAATCGCATCGGACCGTGGTATTCTGCTTCAGTGGTAGATGCTTCGTCAGATGATTCGGGCGGGACATCCCAAACCAACGAGGCCGGGTTCAACCCTCGTGTGAAACCCGTCAGATAGACGAAGGGGGTCAGCAAAGTGCCGGATGGCCGGCCTAGAGAAGCATCTCCCACCAGGGTTAATATCTGGCCGGTGTGGGGATCCAACAAAACCATCGAGGCTGCCAACCCCCCGGAATCCTGCGGTTGTCCGGTGGAAATCGTTGGCAGCAGGCGCGCTGCCTGGCAGGGTGCGCCATCGAAAGTCACCATCTCTGCGGGGGAACCGGCCAATGCGGCCAGGTGGGCGGCAGTGACACAACTGGCTTGCAATTGCAGATCATAATCCAGCGTGGTCAGCACCCGAAACCCGCCTCGTTCGAGACGTTCGCGCGGCAGGCGAGTTGATACCTTTTCTAAAACCAGTTCCGTAAAGGCCGGGGCTGGATTGCGCTGGGGGATGGGCAAGGCAAGGGCGATGGTTTCTTTGGAGGCCGTGTAGGCCTGGTCTGATGTGATCATCCCCTGCAACAACATGGCGCCGATCACCAGCTGCCCATTTTCCAGCGCGGTCTGGGGTGCATCGTGAGGGTTGAATGCCGGCTGTTCAGCAACTGCCGCCAACACCGCTGCTTCTGCCAGGCTTAACTCCGTTGCCGATTTCCCAAAATAGACCCGTGCGGCGGCATCCGCGCCATAAACGAGCGGGCCGTAGTTGGCGCTGTTCAGATACCACTCCAGCACTTTTTGGCGGCCAAAACGGGCGGTGATTTGCGCTGCCAGCAAACGCTCTCGCAGGTTGCGGCGCACGGAGGGCGGCTCATCCCACAAGAGCAGATCGGATGCCAGCCGCTGCGCCAGCGTAGGGTGCGCGCCGTCTTGCCAGCCGGTCGTCACATAACCCGGATGGCTCCAAAAGCCGGGATCTGCTGCCACGATTGTGGCTGATATGAGCGCCGTAGGCAGGTTGGATGCCCCGCTTTCCCCCACGGATAGATAGCGTTTATCCTCAGCCGCAGGGTTTTCGAGAGAGAGAAGGATGTGTTCTCCGGTGCGGTCATAAAGGCGCGTGGGTTGGAGTAATAAGCCATTGGGCGGATCTAATAACACTGGTAGAGCATTCAGTGATGGGAGAGCACGCGTCAGATCAATATATCCTACCGCCAGAGTAATGATCGCCCCAACGAAGACGAGGCTGATTAATGTGCTGATCGTCAGGCCGAGACGACCAGCTAGACTGCGTTGGGAACGCTGCCGGCGTTGCCGGCGCGTTTGCACGATATTCGAGAGATTTGGCATGGGAGAATTGTACAACAAATGGTCGAATCGGCAAGAGAAGGAACCAGCGGCGAGAGGGGTGGCCCGTTAAAGTTAGAAGCCGACAGCGGTACGGCCCCCGGACCGCTGTCGGCTTCTATATTGTGCAGGCCCCTGATGCCTCCAACCCCTGAAACTGCACACCAGATAGAAATAAAAGTACTGACAATACAATAGCATACAGGCGTTGCCAAAGTATTGCCAAACGTGATGAATATTCGTGATGGTTGCTTTTGGGAGAGCTTATTGAGTAAGCTGCTGCCGGTAAGCCTTGAAGAATTCATTGAAGGGTTGGCAGGTGATGTGCTTTTCTAGTTGATCCAGGAGTTGAATCATTCTTTGGCGAGTTGCCGGGTTGATTATCCCCAATCGCTGCTCTATTTTATTCAACAGAACTCGAGCATCCAATTCCATCCAGGTATAGCGCATCTGGGCAGCTTCATCTGCCGTTGCCTGCAATTCTTCTATGGGCAGCTCGAATTCTTCGCTTGCCAGGGCTGTCGCTGCCAGCAGGTTGGTTGCCAACAACCGGAAAGGCGGGATCACCCGTTGGTTGGCATCCTCGATGGTTTGAGTAATAAGCTGATGGGCAAGCTGATACTCTCTCCCAACGAGATGCACTCGCGCTTGGGCTAACCTTTCCAGCCCGCTCACTAACCCCAATCCCGCCTGATCACAGATTTCAGCCGCCTTGTCGAGATACGATTGCCCTGCTTCCCTTTGGCCGGTCAGGCAAAGTACCAGCCCGAGCCGGAAAATATGATCTACCCCCAAGAAGCCCTCGCCGCTGACCTGGAAGGCGCGCTGGTAGTATTCTACGGATTTTTCTGGCAACTTGAGCCACAGATACACATCCCCCATCAGCCGGTAGCCGACCGACGCAATTTCGTTATGACTGTGACGCTCTCCTACCTGGATAGCTTGCCTGGCATGCTTCAGGCAGGCATCTACATTCCCCAACGCCAGCTCGATCATGCCCCGGTAGTCATTCAAATATCCCAACATTCGCCAGGCCTGAATCCGCTCGGCCATTTCGATCCCGATCTGGTTGTCTGCCCGCGCCTGTAAGTAATCGCCCATAAAATAGCGCACCAGCGATAAGATGCCGTAAGCCGCTAACTGGCCGTGAACATCCTCTAGCGTTATGTAAGCGCTCAACATGCGTTCCGCATGGTGACAGGCTAATCCAGGCCATCCCCTCAAGTTGTGCGCAAGCGCCAGGTGATAATCAGCCGAAGCGCGGGCCATCAATAAGTCCGGCGATTGTGAATCGCCGCCAATTGCCAGGGCGTTCTGGAACGATTCAAGCGCCTTATCCCAATGGTTGAGCATGTAACGATAGGACCCCTGCCGGTTATGGGCCTCCATGTACTCATAGAGATTATCGCTGCGAGATAGGTAAGGAATAGCCTCATCGGCGTATTCCAGCGCATCAGCAAATTGGCCTCTCGCAAAAGCCTCGTCGCTCAGGCGGATTAATGCCGTACCGATGAGCTGGGGACTGGCGCGGTCTTTCCCCAAATCGAGCAGCGTATCTCCCAGGCGCTTCAGAGCAACCGGATCGTCAATCTCGAATAAGATCTTGCTCCACGCCGAATACAGGCGATAGAGATGTTTATCGGCCAAGTGGTGTCCAATCACGCTTACCAATCGCTCGGCCCTTTCGTAAGCGTGAATGGCCTCTTGTGTCGAAAATAATTGGCGAGCGTATGCACCCGCTTGCAGCCAATAATCGAAAGCCTCATTCCACAAATTGGCGTTTTCAAAATGCTGTGCCAGAATCGCAGCCTGTGGGTGCGTTTGTGATCCCAGGCGAGCGGCCAAAACCCTGGCAACTTTTTCGTGCAGCAGCCTGGCCTGCAAAGGATTGATGAACTGTAGCAAAACTTCCCGAATCTTGTCGTGGATGAACCGGTAACTCCCCCGCCCTGTTTGAGAATTTACAAGCTCAACCAGGGATTTTTCTTCTAATTCGTTTAACGCTCCAATACATTCTTCAGGCATTCGCTGGCTGATGTTTTCGATCAATGCCGGGTCGAAGACAGCGCCGATGATAGCGGCAATTTCCAGGATTTCACGGGTGACAGGGGAGAGAGTTTGTAAACGCCCTCGGATGAGAGTTTCGACGCTCTCGGCGAGGGGAAATTGAACCGTTTGCGACACATCCGACTGGGGATACTGTTCCTGCAGGGCGCGCAGCGTCTCGAGGATAAACAACGGATTGCCGCCGGTATCTCCCGTCAGTCGCTCGATGAACTGCGGAGACCGTGTTTCTCCCAGCACATTGCGCACCAGTTGTGATACCTCCACCAGGCTCAACCGCGGCAGGTGGATGATCGTCGCCCGGCCTCCTTTCTGCGCCGCCAACATCAACGCTTCGAGTTGTGGGCTGATCTCTTCGCTGCGCGCCGCCAGGATGATCAATTGCCGGCGATCGAACGGCGGCCTTTCAGATAGATAAGCGGCAACCTCCAGAGTGGCTGGATCGGCCCACTGGGCGTCGTCGAGAATCCCCAGGATATTTTCATTGCGGCAGAACAACGCCGCGGTTTGCCGGACGGCCTCCAGAGCCAGCGAGCGCGCCGGCTGCGGCAGAATACCAGCCAGAGGTTTGAGATCAATACGCAGGTTACCCAGCTCTGGCAGCATTGGCAGGAGGATGTTGGCCCATTGGGGGTGGAGCTTCCGAAGGGTATCGGTATGAAGGTAGTCGCGGGCTACATCAATGACTGGCTGAAATGGCAAGTGATCTTCCGATGGACGGCAGCGAGCAACCACCACCCTGGGGCGCGGGTAAAGCTGGGTGGCAAATTCTTGCAGCAAGCGTGTCTTCCCCTGACCCGATTCCCCCAGCAGGAAAACGATCCCGCCGCGCGGCCAGCGCCGGTTGAGCTGCGCCAGCACAGCCTGCCTGCCCACAAAGGGCGCGGCGAGGCTGTCGCGCACATTCCAGGCCGGCTCGACCAACGGCGACGGTTTGAGCGTTTCACCGCCAATCTTTTCATAAGCCGACCTCAGCCGAAGACCCGGCGAGGTATTCATCTCTTTCTCCAGCAGCCGGCTGGCCTGATCGAACTGCCGCCGGGCCTCGTCCACGCGCCCCATCTCGGCAAGCAGCTCGATTAAATAGGCCTGGGCATCCTCGTTCAGCCCATCGTTAGCTATCCACAACCGGGTGAACTGGCTGGCCTGAACCAGGTCGCCGGTGGCATGAGCGTGCTTCGCCATCCGTTCTAGAAGCGACAGGTAAATCAGATCGGTATGCTGGGTTAGTCGGGACAGCCAATCTTCCGTCTCCTGCGTAGCTGGCAGCTTGGCGCCAGACATGAAGCGCGGGCCGCGCCACAACCGGAGCGCTTTTTGCATGGCGTTGAGCGAGGCCTCGTTCAACGGCGTGTGTGAGGCTGTCCACCAGGAGATGCGGCCGGCAGCTTCTACCAGTCTGTCCAGTTCGAGTAAATCAACATAGACCCGGTCGAAATCCAGCCCCACCAGATCTTCTTGAACCAATATAATTTCAGGATCGGGGAAAGAGTTTCGCAGCCGGTGGATGGTTTCGCGCAGCCGGGCGCGCGCTGCATGATCCGGGTGATCTTCCCAAAACAGGGTGAGCAGTTCGTTGCGCCCCACCATGCCGCCGCGTGAAGCCAGAAAGAACAACAGGGCGCGCGGGATCCGCCGCTGGATCGTGATCAGTTCGCCGCCCCAACGAACTTCGGGAGGGCCTAACAGGAGGATGTGAAGGGGTTTCATGCCAGCCACTGCTGAGCCAACCGGTTTATCTTCCCTGGCTGAACGTTAACCGGTCATGATTTCGCCAGGGCCAATAATTCTTGGGCCGAGCGGCGAGTCCCCTCGCTCACACCGCCCATCATCTGCGCCAGTTCCAATAGACGATCTTCGCCTTGCAGGTTTTCCACCTGGGTCAGCGTGCGGCCATCCTGGATAGCCTTTTGCACGCGCAAATGCTGCTCACCAAAAGCAGCCAACTGCGGCAGGTGGGTGACGCACAAAACCTGGTGCTGGCGGGCCAATTCCCATAGCTTGCGCCCTACCACTGTGCCCACCCGCCCGCCGATTCCCTGGTCAATCTCGTCGAAGATCAGTGTGGGCACCTGATCGGCGCGGGCCAGGGTATTTTTGATAGCCAACATCAACCGGGAGGTTTCACCCCCGGAGGCGATCTTCACCAGGGGTTTGAACCCCTCGCCGGGGTTGGGGGCCACCAGGAACTCGATGTGCTCGAAGCCGTGGCTGTCGAAGGCCACTCGCTGCCCATCGCCGAGGAGAACCCCATTCGGGTCAGGCTTTTGGATGAACTCCACTTGAAAGCGTGCCGCCTCCATGTTCAGGTTATCCAGCTCAGTTTCGACCGTTGTTGCCAGTTTCTCTGCGGCGGTGTGACGCTTCTTCGATAGAGCCAGCCCCTCGCGGCCAAGCTGGTCGAGCAGCCGGGATTCCTCCCCCTCCAGCTCGGCGATGCGCTCCCCGGCGTGTGTGATGGCGTCGAGCTGGCGGCGGGCATCTTCGGCAAAAGCCAGCACCGCCGGAATATCTTTGCCATACTTGCGCTTGAGATTCTGGATCAGATTCAGGCGTTCTTCCACCTGGTCGAGCCGCTTGGGATTGAATTCGATGCCTTCGAGATAGGCGCGCAGGTTATGCGCCAGATCGGCGAGCGACTCGGAGAGAAGCTGCGCCTGCTCGATGAGCGCCGATTGCGTGGGGTCGAGGCGCAGCAAGGCGTTGGACGCGTGAACAGCCTGCCCGATCAAGTCGGAGGCAGCCGGCGATTCGGGGTCGCCTTCGTCGAGCGCTTTCACTGCCTCCTGGGCCAGGGAAGCAAGCCCTTCGGCGTTGGCCAGCCGGGTGCGCTCGGCTTTCAAATCGTCGTCTTCGCCGGGATGCAGTTGGGCGGCTTCGATTTCGTTGATTTGGTAGGTCAGGGTATCCAGACGACGGGCGGCTTCGCCCTCGGCCTGGCGCAGCTCGGCCAGCTCGCGGCGCACTGCCTGCAATTGGTGGTAGGTCTGGCCGTAGGCTGCCTGCTCGTTAGTCACATCTGCAAACCGGTCGAGCAGCCCCAAATGCTGGCGGACGATCAGCAGCGAGAGATGCTCCGATTGGCCGTGTAAATCCACGAGGTAGGCGCCTAATTCGCCCAGTAAATTCACGCTGACGCTACGCCCGTTGACCCGCGCCACGCTGCGCCCGCTTCGCCGGATTTCCCGCCCGAGGGTGAGCGTGTCGGGGGTATCCAGCAGCTCTTCTCGTTCGAGAACGGCGTGAACGGGGCCGCGCACCGTCTCCGGGATGTGAAAAATCGCCTCGACGTTGGCCCTTTCGGCCCCCGCGCGGATCATGGTCACATCGGCGCGGCTGCCCAGCAGGGTCTCGACCGCGTCAATGATGATGGATTTGCCCGCGCCGGTCTCTCCGGTGAAGGTGATCAACCCGGAGACGAAGCTCAATTCCAGGCGGTCAATGATGGCAAAGTTTTCGATGTGCAGCTCAGTTAACATAGGCGATCACCGGATATTGATGCCCGACAGGCGGTAGTAGACTGTGGATGCGATGATGACGATATAGATGCCTGGCCAAAGCAATTGAAAGATTATGTTGATGTTAAAGCTGCCCTGCGATAAGCCAACGATGAAGTAAGCCAGCCCCCAAAGCAGCAATGGCAATCCGCCCACAACCGCGGCAATGGTGGCGGAGATGAACAGGATGCGCGACCGCCGCCGGCGGACGACAAAGCGGGCGGCCTCGCTGATGACCAGCCCGGCCACCGGGGCGATGAAGATCGTCCAAAATCCCAGGGCTGAGGCGAGCAGGCTTCCCAGGAAAGACAGGATGGCGACTACTGCAAACGAGAGGGGAAAATCATACCACTGCGCCGTTTCGAAGGTTTTTTGCTGGCCGCGCACGCACTCTTTGCAGCGGTAACCGGTGGGCGTGGCAATGGCGCACTTGGGGCAGATTGGCTTTTCACAGCGGTTGCAGCGCAGGTTGGTGGGTGTCTGAGGGTGATTGGAACAATAAAGGGTGGTGGGATCGGCGTCGGTCATTGGGGGTTACCAGTTGAGGGGTTGCGATTCATGTGGGGCGTGAGATTACGATAGAAATAGTCGGGGTCCTGGAATCGTACGAATTGGGCGGTATGGTCGCCGGCGTGTATGTCTACCCGGTCAGTGTTGGCAAATTCGACCGGGGTCTGGCCGTCAACGCACAAGACAGCTTGATAGTCAGCCTGAACGGTGATGCAAACCGTTGCGCCCTCGGCCAGGACTATTGCCCGGTCAATGGAGAGATGTGGGGCCACCGGTATCAACAAGATGTTGCGTAGCTCGGGGGGCAGAATAGGGCCGCCCGCAGCCAGAGCGTACGCGGTCGAGCCAGTGGCGGTGGATGCGATTAATCCATCGGCGACGTAGGTGGTGAGGAAGCGGCCATCCAGGTCGGCGCGCAGGCGCACCGGGCGCACCATCAGCCCTCGGGCGACAATGACTTCGTTGAGGGCATCCCACGTCCCGATGTGGGTTTCCCCGCGCCAGTGTTCAGCAATCAACATCATGCGCTTTTCCAGCCAAAAATCGCCGACCAGCAGGCGGGGCAAAAATTCTTTCCACTGGCTCTGGCGGACTTCCGTCAGAAAGCCAAAGCGCCCCATGTTGATGCCCAGGATGGGAACCCCGGCCGGGGCGCAAAGGTGGCCGGCGCGTAACATGGTTCCATCGCCGCCGAGGGCGATCACCAAGTCGTACTCACCAGCCTGGATACGCTGGCGCAGGCTGTCATCATAGAGCAGGCCGTGAATTGCCTGAAGATCATGCGCGTTGAGATAAGCCGCTATTTGCTCGGCCTCCAGGGTAGCATCCACCACTTGAGGGTGGGCAACCACAGCAACATTGTGAAAACCAGGGGAACGCTCGGGCATCACCCGCTAATTATATCAGGTGAGAAGCAAGCCGCCATCAACCGAGCCACTGGTCGCACATCGAGCGATAACCGCAACGTACGCAGCGCTGCGGCAGCTCGTGTGAGCGGTTGATCTCCTTGGCAAATTCCTGGGCGCGCATCTCGTTGAGCAAATCGAGCAACGCTGATTCCAGCGCCGGGGTGTAATCAATCGTGAAGGTTGTCCCAGCCTGGCCGGGAGCGGTCGAGCGGGCGGCGTAATGGATCAGCCCGTAGGGCGGGCGTTTATTGTGTTGGCGGCTGACGAGCAGGCAATAGGCGGCCAGTTGGAAAATGTGAGAATCGTAGGGCGCCTGGACATTGCGGGCTGATTTGACCTCCACCGGAATCAAAACCCCCTCCTGGTCAACGATGTAATCGGGTTTACCCGTCAGCCCCAGGGTGGCATCGTAAAGCGGTTTCTCCACCGGCCCCCAGCGGTGCGTATCCGAGTAGACTACGCGCCCCCCCGGGAGGCCGGCAGCCTTCTGCTGGCGCGCCGTCAACAAGAGCATGACGACCGCCGCGGCAACCAGAAAAAACGCCAGGTAGAGGACAGCCTGGCTCATAAGATGCGCCCCATCACGTAAACGATGACCAGCAAGACCGCCAGCAGCAGGCAGGCATATGCCACGCTGCGCAGGCAGCCGGCGGTCATTACTGTGCGCCCGTGCTGCTCGTGCAGGGCCGTACCCGAAACCAATTCGGCCTGGTTTTCGCTCTCGACGCCCTGGCGCTGGTACCACCAGGCGCGGCGGCAGTACAAAAAAGTGCCAATCTCAGAGGCGCGAATGGTTCTCATCAGTTTTCGAAAGACTGGCTTTCCAACTGTTCCTTCAGCTTGGCGAGGCTGTGTTCGAGACGGTCTTGTTGTAAGCTCATGGTCACATCGCCGCGTGTGCGCTCGATGATGCTGCGCGCCACATCGGTCAGGCGGCGCAGGCCGCCGGTGATGGCGTCGGGATAATCCATCGTAACCAGCACCGCGTAAATGTCATCCATGTGGCCCAACAGGCGCTCGGCTTCCTGGGGATGATCGTTGAGCAGCACATCCAGCGACCGGCGGCGCAGCTCGCCCACTGTCTCAGCCAGGCCTTGCAAGTAGGTGGAATCCTGTAACGACAACTCGGCAGGAGTTGGAATTGGCCGGTCGTCAATCAGGGCATATACCAGGTTGGCTTCGGCAAATTCCTTGAGGGCATCCTGAGTATAACCGGCATAGAACAGATCAGGAAATTGGGCCAGCTCGGTGTGCAGCAATTCGGCAAGCTGGCGAGCTTCAGCCAGGTGCTGCTCGACCAGATCGTGCTCGTCACGGTGAACTGCCCGGATTGCATTGGCGCAGTGACGGGTGAGCAAACGAGTCTGCGCCAGGGCGCGGTCGCGCGCCGCAGTGCGGATATCGAAAGATTGGTGAATGTTTTCGGCAATTTGTTCCAGACGATCCATGTCATGCACTCTTGGGGGGAGGATTTTCCGGCGGTTGCGGGGGCTTAAAAAGATAATCAGCCAGCGAAACCTCGCCGGGTACTTTGATTTCACCGAAAGCGGTCTCGTAGCGGGCCAGGTTTTCACCCAGGGCGCGCAGCAAGAGCTTGGCCCCCAGCGGTGACATCACGATTCGGGTGCGCACCTTGGCCGGGACGACGCCGGGCAGCATGTGTGCAAAATCCAGCACCAGCTCAGACGGCGAGTGGGCAATGCGCACCAGGTTGACATAAATGGCTTCCAGGTCGGGGGGCACTTCGAGATGCGGCGGCTGGGGAGCCGCCGGGCGGTTGGGCACAGCAGCCATGCGGACCTCCTGAATGCAGGGTGGCTGCCCGTTCACGAGCAGCCACCCCATGAGAGAGTTAGTTAGAATGGGATATTGTCTTCAGCAGCATCGGCCACTTGCTCGCCTCCCGCCTGATACTCGCCCCCATCGGCTTCGCCCCCACGGCTGGAGAGGAACCTCACCGTCTGGGCGCTGATCTCGAACGAAGCGCCTGGCCCGTTCTGGCCTTGCCAGATACGCGGGCTGCCGGTTTTGACATCGGGCACCAGACGGCCTTCCACCAACACTTTGCTGCCCTTCTTGAGGTACTGGTTGCAGGTTTCGGCCTGTTT
>DYIZ01000061.1 GCA_020723385.1 Candidatus Aquidulcis sp. | reverse complement strand
AATAAATAACTCCTTTAAATTATCCCCATCTAGCTCTACTTGGTATACAACTGCAGGTTCTGATCCGTTAGTCACAATCAAGAAGCGAATCGTAGCCCCATCAGTTGCCCAACATGCACCCGCGATAAAGAAAATCTTGTCTGTTTGAAAATCCCTTCTCGGTTGGTAAAGTAAAGTAGACAAACCGGTATTCAAATCAATCGAATAGAGGCCCCAATCTTTACGACGAACCGATATTACCGATGAACCATCTGGAGAAAACTGGCGTATTGCCGTATTTCCCTCGCCGGGCGCAGTAACCCCGGCAGGTAGAGCGGGCAGAGGGGGAAGAGATGTGATCGAAAGCTGCTTCAAATTGCTACCATCGCTTAAGATCGAGTAAACGAATGTTTCCTGGCCAGGCCCAATATTGCAACTAGAGTGATTTCCACAGAAAAAACCCTCGAACCAAATCTCCCAGGTGCCCGGGGTGGGAGCAGGGGTTTGCATGGTTGTGGCAGTTGGTGTCGGCCTGGATGTGTTCGTGATTGTGGGCGTCAGCGTCCAAGTTGGCGGTAGCAGTGTCGGCGTGTTGAGACGTTCCGGCGGAACGTCTGTACGGGTGGGCGCGGCGGTAGGCGTCGCGGTTGACGCCGGTCTCGTCGGTGAGGGAAGAGAGACTGCCGGTGTCGAGATCTGCTTCGAGGCGCACGCCGCGGCCAGGAGCAGGGCGGCGAGGGAGATGAACAGCACGGTGCAGCGGGGCATGATTCAGTCATCCTTTCGGGGCATTCGCCGCCGGACAAAAAGGGCGCGGATTATACAGATGACGCCGAGGTCCTACAAAATCGGCGTCATCTGCGTTATCCGTGGATTATATCGCTATGGCTGGCAGGCCGCGTAACCCCAGAAAATAGCCGAGATGCGGTTCTGGCTGGGGAGGCGGTAGTCGGTGATCTGGATCATTGCGAAACCGACGATGTGGTAGCGCAGGTTGGACCCCTGGCCGGTCGCCTGATCCCAAACGGGCACGACGATGATCAACGGCTCCAGCGAGTCCAGCGCGCTGCGGATCTGGCTCGAGTTGTTCACACCTGGTCTTCCGTAAGCCCAATCGTAGACTGACAAAACATGATCAGCCGGATCGTTCGGGTTGATGTACGTGCCGCTGTTGCCGGGCGGGGTGAGGCTGGTCGCCAGCGCGCCGGTGCTCTGGTCGCCGGCCCAGGTCAGCCAGCCGAAATTGCCAGGCCCCGAGCCATTGTAGACATCCGGAAGTTGTTGACCAGCGACCGCGCCAACGAGGGTATCAACGTGCAGGGCAATGGGATAGAGAGAACACGGCGCAGCGGTCGTCGTTGTGGTTGGCGTGGGCGTGCGGGTGGCGGTTCGAGTTTGAGTTGGCGTCGGCGTGCGCGTCGAAGCGGCGGTTCCGGTTGGGGTAGAAGTCCTCGTCAGCGTACTGGTTGGGGTCGGCGTTCTAGTCGAAGTTGGTGTAGCGGTTTTGGTCGAGGTCGGAGAAGATGTCTTCGTAGCGGTGGGCGTACGCGTCGGGGTCGGCGTGGCGGTCTCGGTCGGCGTCGGGGAGGATGTCGCCGTGGCCGTCGGCGTCCGTGTGGGCGTACCCGTTGGCGTGGGAGTCTCCGTGGGGGTCGGCGTGGCGGTCTCGGTCGGAGTCGGGGAAGATGTCGCCGTAGCCGTGGGTGTGCGTGTCGGCGTCTCCGTTGGGATGGGAGTCTCCGTCGGAGTCGGCGTGGCGGTCTCGGTCGGAGTCGGGGAAGATGTCGCCGTGGCCGTCGGCGTGCGGGTCGGCGTATCCGTTGGCGTGGGAGTCTCCGTTGGAGTCGGTGTGGCCGTTTCAGTTGCGGTCGGAGAGGCTGTTGCCGTGGGCGTCGGCGTGAGCGTCGGGGTCTCCGTAGGCGTTGGTGTGGCCGTCTCGGTTGGAGTCGGCGTTGGCGTATCCGTTGGCGTTGGCGAAGGCGTCAGCGTTACGGTGGGCGTGCGCGTCGGCGTCGGAGTCAATGTCGGCGTAGGCGTTGGAACGGCGGCTTCTTCGATGATCAGGCTGGATGTATCCGAAGCCGAGGCCGCATCGGCGGCGGCTTGCAGCGTGACAGCATACGCGCCCGCTGCGCCGGCCCTGGCGGTCAGAAGCACACCGGCGCTCATGTGGGCGGGGATGAAGATTTCGTCCACGCCCAGGTCGAGAGCCAATTCGGGATCGGCAAACGCGCTCAGCGTGAAAACCGTGTCCAGGTTGCCGGTGTTGGTGATGATCACCATGTAGTAAGCGGTCAGCGTATCCGTCAGCGTGATACTGGCGGGCAGCAGATCAACAGCCACCTGCTGGAAGCCCTGGAAGACGATCTCGGCAAAGTCGTAGCCGCAGATCGCCGGCTCACTTTGTGAGCAGACCGTCACCCCAAAGGGGTAAGTCTGCGCCAGGGCAAATTCCAGGTTGCTGGCGGTCAACTGCACCACGGTCGTCTCGCCCGGCCCCAGGGAAACCGGGTCGGCGCTGAACTGCCCATCGGCAGCCAGGATTCCCCCGGCGGTCAGGTCGAACGTATCCGGCAGGCTGCCGGTGTTGGTCACCTGCACGTCCCAGCTTTGCGCCGCAGTGGGGAGCATCTCGGCGCTGTGCGGGCTGATGACGACCGTCACGCCGCGCGAAACCACAATCACTTCGGCAGGCAGGTGAACGGCGATAACTGAATCAGTGCGGGATGTCGCCGTCACAGTGATGGGATACGACCCGGCGATGGCGCTCTCGGACGGGGTGACCGCTAACCGGAGAGAGGCTGTCTCGAAAAGGAAGGGAGTCAGCGACAGGCTGGCTTCTGGCGTCCCATTGGCAGAGAAGGCGTAAGCCCAGCCCTCGGGCAACTGGATGGACAGATCGTAATCGTCGGCCAGCGTGCCGGTGTTGGTAATGACGACGGTATAGACAGCCGGAGAAGATGGGCCGGCGATAACCGATTCCGGCGTCACCTCGCCAGCCACGCTGCGCTCGCCGGTGATGCTCAACGCGGCGCTGGCGTAAGCCAGGAAGCTGCTGCCCGCCTCCGGGTACGCGGCGCTCACCCGGAAGGGCAGAATCCCAAGCGGCCCGCGCGCCGTAACCTCCAGGGTTGTAGTCACAACCCCATGGGCGGAGACGCTCAACATCGCCGGCAGCGTCACCGGGTTGCCATCCAATCCAATCACAGCCAGATCGTAAACCCGGTCGGTTTCTTCCATGTTAGTCACCGACAGCGTGTACGTCACCGTTTCGCCGTAACCTGCCGTCTGCCACAACGGCGAAATAGACAAGCGCAGGCGATCTTCAACAACGAGCACGGCCTGCGCCTGCTCGCTGCCACCGTACTGTGTTGCCGCGGTCACGGCAAAGTTATAGACAGACGGGTCTGTTCCCGCCGGGACGGACACCGTTAGGGACTGAGTCAGATACTCGCCAGTCGCCAGCGTGACTGTATCGGGCAGGTTAGCCCAACTCCCAGGCAGCCCGGCGAGGGTGAGAGTGTAAGTTTCAGTCGTCAGGCCGGGGTTGAGCAGATCGAGCTGGTAGCGCGCCAGGCCGCCGGGGTTGGCCGTGTTGGTGAGCGGCGTGAGCGCCAGGATGTGGGAGGCGGCGACATAAAGCGGCGGGAGGGTAACCATCCCTCTGCCGCCCAGGGTTTCGTAATCCACCCGCGTGCTATTCGACACCTGCCGCACCTCGCCCGGCTGCATGTCGGGCAGGCGGGATTGATAGGCGACCGCGTAATCCTGCTGGCTGGGGATCAGCTCGTACTGCCAGGTGAAGGCGGTCTGAGTGAGGCTGAGGGTGGTCGTGATGGGCAGCGTGGAGAATGAGCCGGGAACCGGTTGGACGCCGGCGAGCGGCGCGGCGTGTTCGATTTGCAATTGGTAGCTCTCGCCGTAGGAATACGGCAGGACGGTGTGAATCCAGCAGTTGCCCGAGCCGCCCTGGAAGAAGCTGAAAGGCGTGTTCGAGATGAAGGTCCAGAACGTCTGCGAGTACGGGCCGTCGAAGGCCTGGGGTGGCACATCGAACAGATTCCAGACCATTGAAGCGGCAGGCGGGAGATCGAACCCGGTGAGGGTGACATTGCCGGAGATGGCTTCCAGGTTCAGACGGTGGTTTCCTGCGGGCAGCACGATGGTATAAGTTCCCGGCAGCGTGATGGTTTGGAAGGGTGCGTTCCCATCGAAATTCAGCTTGACGTTGACGTTCTCGATAGGAGGATCGTCTTGCCGCAGCGCTGGCTGCACGGGGATGAACTGCGTGACCGGGCGGGCGTTGTAACGCACCGGCACAACGTCGAGTACGGCCGGCCCGGCAAACGCTGGCGAGGGGGGAGTCTCCGATGGCGTGGGCGTATCCGTTGGCGTTGGCGTGGGCTGCGGGGTCGCCGTTGGCGTATCCGTTGGCGTTGGCGTGAGGGTTGCTTCTGGGGTGTCCGTGTCGGTCGGCGATGGCGTATCCGTGCCGGTCGGCGACGGTGTGGACGTCGGCGTATCCGTTGGTGTGGGGTTAGGGGTGAAGGTCGGCGTCAATGTGCCGGTCGGTTCCGGTGTATCTGTATCGGTTGGCGTTGGCTGCGGCGTTTCCGTGGGCGCCGGGGTATGCGTCGGCGTTGGAGCCAGCGTCGGGGGGGGGGTTGGGGTGGGCAGGCCCACACCGGGTACGATGAAGGCGTCTATATTGGCTGCGCCCGTCGAGGCCCGAACCTGCAAGATATGCGCGCCGGGTAGGAGATTGCTGAAGGTAAAGGCGCGTGCGATGACGGCAGGGTTTTCCAGGCTGTAAAGCCCCTGGCTGACGCCGTCAATCAGGATTTCCACTTGCCCAAAAGAACCGGCCAGGGCCTGGAATGTCGTCGAGTCGCCGGTGAAGGGGAACCAGGCGTTATAACCCAGAACGTAATAGCCGCCTCCGCTGGCCGCGGTGTGACTGGCTGGTGTCCAGCCGCCGCTGCGGTAAACGCGGGGATCGTTCTCCTCGAAAGTACCTTGGGGCATGGCCGCGCCATCCCAGGTGTCAATGAAATCCAGGCATACGATGGCATCGCCGGAATTCGGGTTACGCGTCCCGAGCACTTCGATGGTGAGGGTATGCGTGACAGGCGCCAGGCCAGTAAAGTAGACACTGGTCACGTTTTCGAGCTGGCTGTAGGTGTCAATGATCCCTTGACTCACGCCGTCAATGAACACCTCAGCGCGTCCCGTATTCGAGCGGGTCAAGAATCCAACGCCAAACCACTCGCCCTGGAAGGTCAGGCTGGCGGTATCTCCGGCAGTGCGCGACCAGGCGTAGTACCGGCGGCTGGCGCGGTCGTTGTTGTCCAAATTCCAGGTATTGGTGGTTTGACGGAAAGAAACGCCGTTATAACGAAGAGCAGGATCATCTTCCTCGTAACGGACGATGCCGGTCTGCGCCGGGGGCTGGTAGAAAGGCGGCGCGCCGGGGGCCGCGACCGCGTCTACAGTCACGATCCCTCGATAGGCGCGTACCTGCAGAACGTGCGGCCCTGGGGCCAGATTGCCAAAAGACAGGGAGCGGGTCGTTTCGGTGGGGCTGTACAGATCGAAATAACCCTGGCTGACCCCATCTATCAGGATATTCACCTGCCCAGCCCAGTTGGCAGATAATGCCTGGTAAGTGACCGACTCGCCGGTGAAGAAAAACCAGGCGTTGTAGCCGAACCGGTAGTAGCTGCCCCCGCTGGCTGCGGCCGAGTTTTCCGGGAGCCAGCCGCCGCTGCGGGCCACGCGCCCATCGTTTTCCTGGAAAATGCCTTGAGGCATGTCGGCCCCATTCCAGGCATCCACATAATCCAGATAAATCCAGTTTCCGCTGGAATTGGCATTATGCGTCCCCAAAACTTTGAGCGTAAGCGTATGGGTGATGGGGTCCAGCCCGGTGAAGTAGAAACTGGTAACATCCTCATAACGGCCGTAAGTGTCTATCACCCCCTGGCTTTCGCCATCAATGGCAACCTCCGCTTGACCGCTCCAGGTTGCGGTGAGAAAACCCAGGCCGATCCACGGCCCGTGGAAGGTCAGGCTGACGGTATCATCGGCGGTGGCCGATCGCGCCCCGTACCGGCCGCTGAGGCGGTCGTTGGAATCGATCAGCCAGGATTGGGCCGTCTGGCGGAAGGGAACGCCATTATAACGCAGAGCAGGATCGTCTTCCTCGAGGCGGATAACGCCGCTACGGTCAGGCGGCTCGTAGAAAGGCGGGATGCCCGGCGTGATAAAGGCATCTACGACTGCATTGCCGCGATAAGCCTTGACCAGCAAGGTGTGCGGGCCGGGAGAGAGATTGCCAAAAGAGAAAGCGCGCACCTGCTCGGTGGGATTGTACAGGTCGAAATAACCCTGGCTGATCCCGTCTATCATAATCTCCACTTGCCCGGCCCAATTGCCTGCCAGCGCCTGGTAAGTGACCGACTCGCCGGTGAAGGAGAACCAGATATTATTGCCGCTCCGGTAGTATTTGCCGCCGCTGGCGACTGCGCTGCTGTACGTTGACCAATTGCCGCTGGAGATCGCGCGTGGGTCGTTCTCCTCGAAGGAGCCTTCGGGCATATCCGCGCCGTTCCAGACATCCACATAATCCAGATACACCCAATTATTGGCAGAATTGGGGTTGTGGCTGCCCATCACGGTAATCGAGATGGTGTGAGTGCCGGTGATCAAATCCGAGTAGAAAAGACTGGTCACATCTTCATAGCGGCTGTAGGTATCTACAATGTCCCGAAGCTCCCCATCTATGAAAACCTGAGCTTTACCATTGCCCGGCCCGGTCAAAAAGCCGACGCTGGCCCAGGTTCCATCGAAGGTGAGATGCGCATTCGCACCGGCGGCTGCCGAGCTGGCCGTATATCCCAGGCTTGCGCGCCCGTTTCCAGGCCGGCCCCAGGCCGGTGTGTAGTAGAAGCCCTGGTTTTCTTCGTAGCGGTAACCGCTATCGGGTATCGGGAACGCAGCGACCTCCAACGTGAGTGTGACCGGGACGCTGGACAGGTAGTTGATGGCATTTCCAAACCACAGGTTGTTTGTAGTCTTGTCAATCAATGGAATGGAGGTTGAGATAACTGTTCCTTGCAAGAAATCCGCTTCGAACTCGTTGTATTCTGAGATCAACCCCAAGCCGCGTGAGTAGAGCAGATTGGTCTGGTAAACATAGAAACTGCCTTGCGGTTTGTTTAGAATTTCCCAAATCGCATCCATGGAAGCGTTGCCCGGCGACACTTGCCCGCCGAATACGCCTCCACCGATGACGCTCAAAGTGCGGTCAGAAACGATTTTGAAATAACTGGCTCTGAATTCTGCATTGACCGCCCATGCGCCGTAAGGGGAGATCACTCCCTGCCAGATCAAGACCGGATTGGCGGGATTGTCTATCCCATATATCGTAACGTTGGCTGTCGCCGGTTCGGTGTTGGAGAGAACGAATGCAACAGGGTAAGCACGCGGCACCGGGGCAAAGTAAAAAACCTTGCCGTAAGGGGTGCCGTTGTCGCTCATGGCCGTATCCAGCTCATCGTTGTCGCCGCTGTTCCGGTAAACGATCACATCCTTGTCCGAGGTAACCCGCACGATTTGCGTGCCGTTGGTATCTTTCTGGTAATACCAGTAGGCCCCAGCTTGCAGCGTCATCTTTTCAGGCGCGCTCCACTCCCCGCCGGGCGTCTTAAGTTCGACGCTGATCGTCGTACTGGCATCCAAAGCAAAGATTGTGGTGCGCGTCCAACTCAATACATTGTTGTAATCGCCCAAGAAGACGAAGTGCTGCCCTTTGAATTTAAGATCCGGCGTGGCGGCGGAGACCAACGACCCTTCGGCGGAGGTGACGACCAGCAAGATCGGCTCCGATGCGTAGACACGGTAAATATTGCCCACCGGGAAACTGGCAATATACAGTTTGATATCATCCATCACAACAGTGTCCGTCAGCGCTTGCGTCCATGCCTGGCTGGCGGCGTCGAATCGTTGGATATCATAAAGTGTGCTTGGCCGCAGCCCCACGATGTAGAAACCGCCATCACGACCAGGTACATCGTCATCGGGCAGGTAGAACGTGTAGACATTGTTCAATCCATCGGGATGGCCTGCCCCCACGTCCGCGGTGCGCTCGGCGGTGATGTAAGTCGTCACCGTCACCGTGCCGGGAACGACGATCTCCGGCCAGACGGCGGCGCTGGCGTTCACGCCGACGCCCACCGACAGGTGGCCGAAACCCTCGCCGTTGGGGATCGGTCTCCCCGCCGGGTCGGTGATGCTCAATGTGATGGTGTAAACCCCCTCGGCCCAGCCTGCCGTGGGGACATTCCCCAGGGACAGGCTTTGCAGATCCAGCGCAGATGCCAGCGCGACCGAGACTGTCCCGCTATAAACCATCTCGCCGGAAGGCGCGAGGATGCCCACTTCGGCCAATCCCTCCTGGTAGATTCCGGCCACGTTGGCGACGAGCGCGAATAAATCTGCGCTGTTCGGCCCAACCTCGACGAAACCGGGAACAGCATCCACCGAAATAACCTGGATCAGGCGATCCACCGCCTTCAGCGCGGCGGTCGCCTGTGCGCCGGGAAGATCATCCCTGCCAACGATGGTCACATCCGCTTCGAGGGTGTAAGCGCCGAGCGCGGTGGGGGTGACGGGGATGGTGGAGGTGATCGCTTCGCCCGGTGATAATGTGGTCTGTAAAACGTAAGGCGTAAAACGTAAGCCGTCGGTGGGCCAGGCATTGACGGCGATCAGGTAAGTCGCAGCAGAATCGCCCTGGTTTTCGACTTGCAGGGTATATGTCACTGTCTCGCCGACGAGTGTGGCTGCCGCGCCGGGGATGAAACGGACAGCGAGGCGGTATTTCACCAGGTCGTCCAACTGCGGGTCGAGATCCTCCAGCGGGCTGCAGAACCCCTCGACGGTCGGCGCGGCCGCCAGCGTCTCCAGGGAGGCGGTATCCACCCCGGGATAGCTGGCGCGCAGGTAGGCAAGCGTGTCGTTCAGCGCGGCGATGGCGCGCTCGCGCATCTCGGCGTTGTCGCTGTCCCGCTCCCAGCGGTCCAACTGCACCGCCAGGTTGTCCAGCGAAGCCGTCAGGAAAACATCGTCCAACGGGACCGAGGCGCGCATGGCCTGGAAAGCGGCGTACACGCACGGCCCGACGATACGCACCCGCACGCTGTCGGACAGCCGGTATGGGCTGCCCGGCGGCTGGCTCTCGGCGTAGACGGTCTCTTCATCGCCGGGCGCCGCGCCCACGGGGGTGAAAGTCATCGAGTGGGTGTCGGCATCCCCGGCAGGGAGTGTGACTGTATAGGCTGTGCCAGCTTCCCAACCGGTAGGCGGTAGAATCCGCACGGGGAAATCGCCCGCCGCGTTGCCCACGTTGGTCAGGCTGATCTCGAAGGTGGCGCTGACGCCGTTGGTCGCGACCACCCAATCGGGACTGGCTTGCAGGTAGGCGAAAGGCGCCGCCGGCATGACGAACACTTCCGCCGCCGATTGATTCAGCGACGGCTCGTCGTTGGCGGCCGCGGTGACGATGAAGGGATACTCAGTCCCGGCGGCGGGGAGGTTGCAAGTTGCAGGTGGCAGGTTGCAAGGTGGTTGGAGATAGATTCCCAGGCGACCGACGTGACCTGGCAATAACGTAATGTTGGTCACCGTGGTGCGCCCCGCCCCGCCGATCATGATCCACTCAGCCGGGAAGCCGTCCGGCGCAACCTGCACGCCGAAGGTGTGCGCGACAGTGGATGTGTTGGTGATGACGGCGATGTACGCCGCGCCGGGGATTTGGGTGACGCCGGTGTTGATGCTTCCCTCACCCCCTGCCCCCTCTCCCAATCCTGGGAGAGGGGAACCCCATGGGACGGTGGTCAGCGGGTCGGGGGCGACGGAGAATTCCATGCCCTGGAAGGGGATGATGGTGATGGTGTGGAGGGCGGAGGCCAGTAAATTGGTAGACTGGTAGTTGGTAGACTGAGCGGTGACGAGCACGGTGTACTCGCCGGGGGCGGCGTCGAGGGCGGGGAGGATGGTAACATGACCGGTCTCGTCCACCTGCGCCTGCCAGCCGAGAGGCGGGATGGCGGCGAGGGTGTAATCGCCGCTCTGGTTGGTGTGGATTTCAGCCTGGAAGCTGGCGCTCTCGAAGGGCGTGATGGCGCTGGCTGCCGGGTCGAGCGAGAGGGACAGGTCGCGGTCGGCCGCGCCGGATAGCTCGAGGCGGTCCGTATCGGCGGAATCTTCGGCGATGTGCAGCGAGCCGTCGAAGCCGGAGAAAGACAGGGGAGAAGGGATAGAGGATAGGGGAGATTGGGCCGGAAGCGTGCCGGTGAGGAAGGTGGAGGGGCCGATGAGGAGGGACGCGTCGCTGGCCTGGATGGAGACCTGTCCGGCGAAGTTGGGGAGGAGGGTGTGACCGGAGCCTGATAGGGTGACAGGTGACAGGGTGACAAGGGTTAGAGCGCCGGTGTAGGTTTGGCCGTTGACGGTGACGATGGCGTTTTGCAAGCCTACGCCGAAGGTTTGGCCAGATTCGATTTGGGCGGTGTAGCTCGTCCAATCGCCGCCTGCGCCCAGGCCGTTGGATGCGGGGGCGTAGAAGGTGGCCGAGTCGGCGCCGGTGACGGTGTAGGTGAGGGGATCGCCCAACGCCAGGGCGAAAGCAGATTCTCCCTCACCCCCGGCCCCTCCCCCGCTGGGAGAGGGGAGTGGAGCGGCGCTAATCGGCCCCTCGGCGATGAGGAGGTTGTTTTCGTCGTACACCTGCGCCCAGGAAACGGAGAGGGTCTCGAACTCGGCGGCGGCCCAGGTCGCGTTGACCCAGGATGCCGTCAGGTCGCCCGTGAGAACGGTATAGGTGGTGGTCAGCGTGGCAACGATGGGCGCGGCAGCGTGGTCGGCGGCGACGGGGACAATGGATGAGTCGCTGCCGGAGGGGAGGGGGGATTGTCCGCCGGTGAAGAGCATGGCGGGGAGGGGAGGGTCGCCAAATGGATCTTTCGGATCAATCAACCCATCCCGTATCAAGGAGTCGCGGATCATTTGAATCCCACAAGCAATGCCCTTGTCGAAACCGTAGGGGTAATAGGTGTCCGCTGAACATTCTCCAATCGGGGCGGGGGGGATTGTTGCGGTTGGTGTTGGCGTTGGAGAATATTGTGATGTGGGAGTAGTCGTCGGCGTCAAAGTTTTGGTGGGGGTTGCAGTGGGCAGAACGCTGGCGCAGCCACCGTAATCGGCGTAGTTGAGGTAGGTGAATTCGTCTAGCTGGCCGTGCCAACTTTGGGTATGGTAAACATAGCCTCGAGATGCCCCGAGGCGCAAAAAACTACCTGGCTCATAACTGACGCTTCCCTGATAAGACACGTTTTCGACGCGCCAATCCGGGATTGCCGTTGAAGTTGGAATAGCTCCACTGGTGTCGGCTTGTTGCATAACGCAAAGCGCCAACCAACCCGCATTCCCATCTTTTATCGCTTTGACATGGTACCATTTCTTCGCAGCAATTTCACCAAGAGGTACACTGGTCAGGCCACCATATTGATTGTAAACTCCAAAGGTCAAGTACCCAAATTCTCTGGCTGGCGTATAGTTTAGAAACCAACCACGTAGGGATGACGATTCTCCTTCCACATGTTGACCCACAAGACTCGCAATCGTTTTGTCTAGAGATGAAAAACAATCCACACCAACGTAATCTTCCCGATATTCACAACCACCATTATTATCTTCGAACAATGCATCATATCTGAACCATAGATCAATTGTGAACGAATAATTATGTTGATCACCCAATTGGAAATCCGTCGAATTCCCTATTTCAATCTTGTCAATACGGTAACGATTATTGGTATCCAAGGCAAACTGGCGGCCGTTGCTACCATCAATTCCTGGCGTAACGATAGGTTCATCATAGGTGGAAATATCCAATGATTGACCATCCTGATTTATATATTGAGGCCTCCCATCTTCATTCATGGACATGTATACGACTCTGGCCGGGGGTTTAGGTGTTGGTGGTATCATAGTTTGCGTAGGCGTAGGCGTGATTGACGGAACAGGGGTTTTCGTCGGAGTATAGGTCGGTGTTGGTGTTGATGTTGATGGAACAAAACCGTCACACACGCCAAAATCCGCGTAATTCTTGTAAGAAAAGTGATCCAAATCACCATACCAGCTTTGCTCACGGATTACACCTGGCGGAGGTACTTCGTATTCAAACCCCAGGTTTATATCCAACGCGGTGGAATAGTAGAGGATGCCATTTACTGGATCCCCGCTGCGTAATATCGGCGCATTTCCCTCCTCTTGTGAGCAAAGGAACAGTTCACCATGTGCGCTAGATTTGATGGCATACACATGTACCCATTTGCCAACTGGAATTCCCACCTGAGTCACTTGAGCGACAGGTTGATCTTTTTGCCCATTGAGGATGCTAAAAGCTAGAGTTTTGGTATCCCGATTGTAAGTTACTTCCCACCCTTTGTAGCTTGTTATGCTGGTTGCTTTGGAATAATTAACTAGTGTTCTTGCCTGTTCCCCCGATACAATGTTAAGAGTGTCCGCACGGAACCAAAGCTCTACAGTTAGAGAATCCCATTCCGTTCGACCCAAATCGAATTCGTGAGGAGACTCTGGATCCCGGCGAAAATAAACCCCATCCACATTGTTGATGTAGGGATTAAAATTTAAGTAATAGGGATGATTCCCATCTCCATTTTGGGGTTCCGGCGCGCCATCTAATAATAAAAATGACTGATGTTGATTTGCAATATCCACTGGTGGTGTATCATCAAGCTCAGAATCGATCAGTGTGACTGGTTCCGGTGTTGGTGTGCTGGTGGGCGGCACGGGTGTACTCGGGGACACAGAGGCATCATTGGATGGCATAAATAGCAGTTGCGACGCCACAACTAGCCGGTCAACATTGTTATCATCTTTTGTGCCGTCTCCCAATTTGATCGCCTGATCGTCAGTAGAAAACTGGAAGGTACCCATATACATCCAGATATTACCATCTCCCCCACGCGGGTACTGACTCCCGTATTCTTCGAAAGCCTCACTTTGAACTACTATAGAATGATATTGACTGTTTGGAGCGACTTCATAACAGGCGCTGTCGCTCCATGTATAGCCTGATTCTTGTGGTGGAATCCGAGCGTAAACATCGTAGACACCTTCAGGGTGGTGAGTCTGCCCATTATGGTCCACCACATTGTCCATAGACCATTGAATCTGACAAGTAGTTGTTGTAGGGAGATCATGCTCTCGATTATTATCCCTTTTGACCTCGGCTGTGTAATAGACCAAGGAGCCAGCCTCTTTTTGTATCCAAACACTTGGACAATGGTTAGGTTCGTCCGGTTGGACTGTAAGGCTGTTCAGATTATTGGGGTCTGGGAATAAGTTAGCTTCCTGGCGCCAATCATCATATTCCTCCACTGGTTTGTTGCCAGGCGGATATACTTCGGGATTTATGACAGAAGGATATGCGACCCAAAGATCGTAACTTATGCGGTGATTCTTCCATAGGTCTTCGCCATCCGGTCCTTTCCACCCATAAGGATTAACTG
Source organism: Candidatus Aquidulcis sp. (assembly GCA_020723385.1). GTDB lineage: Bacteria > Chloroflexota > Anaerolineae > Anaerolineales > UBA4823 > DYIZ01. The sequence goes on along the minus strand of DYIZ01000061.1, from coordinate 19,099 downwards.
CGCCGTCATAAGCTAAACCAGCCATCACCTGGAAATGCAGGTGCAGACTATTGCCATACCCCTTTTGCCCACTGATACCCAAAGGGGTATGTACTTGTACTTCATCCCCTGTTTTCACGGAAACCGAGCTCATATGGCCATAGAGTGTATAGTAGGCAGAGCCTGCCCCGGGTCCGGGGCCTGTGTAAGAATTGTCTAGGTGTTGAATCGTGATCTTCAACCCCATGCCTGCATCGCCCTCGTGATGATCTGGATCGTCCCATCCCACGTATGTGACGGTCCCAGCAGCCGCAGCCAGAATCGGTTTATAGGCCAGGCCATAGTCAATTCCCATGTGACCAGAATAATTTTTGTTAATAATATACCCGTCATTATGAAACACCGTCGTTGTGTCGCAATCATAACCTGGATCACTTTCACTTTTCCCTAGAGGGCAATCATGATCGAATACAGAAATAATTTCAGCCGATCCGACATAAGGAGAATACAAAAAAGGATCGGGGAGCGTAATTGTTGGCGTTGGCGTATCCCCGTCTTGCAGGCTGCCGGTTGATAGCTCATTCGCATAGGCTGTTATAGGGCTGACTGCTGCCAGAAATAGAAGTATGAGCGTAGCAATAAATATCCAATAGGCTGACGGTTTTCTCATAATAGACCTCTCGATATTTTCATTTCGCAGAATTTTAGGGTTGATATGGCGCTCGCAGAATCCTACCTATAAACCACGGGATTAGAACACTATGAAACCTGCCAGTGTTCAGATCCAAAATGTATATACCTTGTGTCATAGGGTCATTAACATAATATCCATAAAGGGCTGCCTCTTGTCCATCAGGGGAACAAGCACCCAGAAAACCGCTGAATGAGATCTCTGTTATTTCGAATAGCAAATGCAAATCGGTTCGATCTGGCTTTATTTGGTAGACTTGTCCGAAACTGCTAACAAGTCGCAAGTAGGTTCCGTCTGGCAACCAACATGCTGCTATAACAGGGTTCAGATCGTCGCTATTGGGTTGATAAAGCGGAATGGTTTGTTTGCTGCTCAAATTGACAATGTAGGTATTGAGAGAACGTACAACAAACGCAATTGCGAGGCTTCTGTCGGGTGAATATTCCAGATAAGCACGCCCTTCTTCCGGTAAACTGAATGGCGGTGTAGTAATCGCTAAATTGTGGAATGTGTCAGGGTCAACCTGAGACAGTCCCGTTCCATCGCTGATGACCGAATAATACAAGGGGTTGGGATTTAAGTCATACCCATCGAATTTTGCTCCTGAAAACCATATCCTCCACGGTCTGGAGGTCGGGGCAGGAGTAGGCGTCTCGGTTGGGGTAGGGGAAGCCGTGGGCGTTTCGCTGGCGATTGGCGTGGGGGAAAGTGTCGGGGTGGCAGATTTCGTTGGGTTGGCGGAAGGCGTCGCGGTCAGAGTGGCTGAGGGCGGGATGGGGCTGGATGTCGCCGAGGGTCGTGGAATGACCGTTGACGAGGGAATGGCCGTCGTCGTTGGGTGCGTACAGCCGGCAACCAGGCATATCAAAGTCAACGAAAAGAACAGTAAAAAAGAGCGGTTCATATCATTTCTCCTCGGTGGGTTGAGCGGTGGATTGCAATGCATTTCCCTGGCTTAACCAAACCGGCCAGGAAGCGTTGCCATTTTGGGTCACTTGCTGCAACTCGCCGGTGGCAATATCTATGAGCCAGATGTCCGAGAGGCCGTTTTCGGTTTTGCGAAAGGCCAGTTGTTGTCCATTGGGCGACCAGACAGCGCCATTGACGATTGCATTCTCAAAATGAGTCAGCGGGCGCGTTTCATTCGTCTGTGGATTGGCCAGATAGATGTTGCTGATTAGTGCGCTGCTCTCATTATTCGCCCCCACATCGTCCGGATTCTCACGTACCACGAAAGCCACCCATTTGCTGTCCGGCGACCAAACCGGCGGATAGCCGTGCCCGGCATCGGCCGCGGCAACGCAGCGTTGGTTGTGCCCATCACCATCCGCCAAGCAAAGTTCGCCAATCGTAAAGGGGATACTCGAATCCTCCATGCGAATGTAAGTGATGGCCTGCATGTCTGGCGACCAGCTTGGAAAAGAGATCAGATGAGTGGGATCCTGCAGAATCATTTGTTGGTTTCCGCCATTGAGCCTCATCATCCATAGCTCGCCGCCCCATCCCAACCCTTTGGTGACAACAAACAGCACCCGGTCATTGTCGGGGGAAATCGCTGCGTTATAGGTGTGAGGCGGTGTGTCTAAAATCTCTGTGTCGCCAGTTTTCAGGTTTACGACTTGAATCTGGCTGACTTCGATATATCCGCTCCAGACCACTGCTGCTCGTCCATCCGGCGACCAACCTAAAAACCGGCTTTCTGGCCCTGCTTTCGTTTGGATATCCTGAACCTCGCCGGTGGTCACATCCAATACCCGAGTGTATGACTGCTCATCACAGTAAATCTTGATTGCCACTTGTTTGCCGTCAGGGGATGCCACCTGCCCGCCGATGATACATTCCGGTGACAAATCAGATGGGCCAGTAGTTGCTGACGCGGGCGTGCCGGTAATCACGCCGCTGGCAGTCACAGAAAGTTGTTCCACCGATTGCCCTCCCGAAACCAGTAGCAGCGTTCCGGCGTTGCTGGTCGGCACCGGCGGCGGGATAAACTGCGGCTTGGAATTGAGCAGCCGGTAGCCAACCATGATGAGAATGACCGCTGATATGCCACAAAGAATCAAGATTGTAATGATTTTCTTGTTTCGAAGGTTCGTCATTTTAGTTCTCCTTCAAGCTACTTGTCTATCCTATCAACAAGTCTCTGGTCACCGAATAATATCAACGGGTATCTCGTCGCCAAATATTTCTTCCCAATCTTCTTTTAATTGACCCCATACAATTGTATTCATATAGGTTTTCGTTTCCTTCAATACTCGTTGGTAGAACACGAGATTGGTTTCCCCAGGCCGTCTTCTCAACAGAGTAGCTGCATACCAGAATTCTTTCCAGGTTACTATCGCAGTTTGTTCCCAGACATAATGGCGAAGATAGGATATGAATGTCGAGAGTGCTAAATCCAGGAAATTGGCTGTCTGAAAGAAAAACTCCATCTCGAACGGCAACTGCACCAAAAACTGGTGCATCCCTTCTTCCCCCACCCCCACCGTCTCCCCCGTCCGCAGATCCACCTGCCACCAGGCGATGGCCGCCTCCCCGTTGTACGTCGCCATCCGCTTCGGCACAAGCACCCCATACCCGCCGCCCTTGACCGTCTGCACGATGCGCGCCTTGGCCTCCTCGGAGATCGCCGCCTGCGCCAGGGGCTGCAGGTGATCCTCGTCCACGTAGATCAGCGGGATGTTCTGCGCCCCGGCGGCTTGCAGCACACCTGCCGCAGATTTCACCACCACGGCGGTTTCGCCATCCTCCGGCTCGCCGGCTTTGATGAAGTAATCCCCGATCATCTTCTCCAAAAACGCCTCGTTCATCCCCCGCGTCAGCCGGTAGACCGGCTCGGCCCTCTTCGCCTGGCCGGGGTAGGCAATTGCCCGCACGCCGTCCGAGAGCAGGTCAATGGACTCTGTCGGTATGGACTGCGTGATCACCTGCGGGTACTCGAAAGGCTGCGCAATCACGAACGAGGCGATGGTGATGCGCGGCGCGTCGGGATACACCTTCACCAGCCCGGTCTGCGCCAGGTCTTGCGAAGCCGCGTCCGACATCGTCACGAACGACGCTCCCATCATCCGGTTGAAGGCCTGGGTGGTGTCCTCCACAACCTCCGCCGCCTCGGCCAGTTGGATGCGCCCGCTTACGTCGGGGCGCTCGCCGCTGAAAATGCGCTCGATGTCCGCCAGCCCCGAGATCACCGGCTGGATCGCCAGCACGCGCGGCGCGGCCGCCAGCAGGTTCTCGCCCACGTGCGCCGCGTATTCCGCCGACATCCACGACGGGTTGAAGTACACGCTGACGTTGTCGAGCGACGTGGCGGTGGGCGGCGCCTGCGGGCCGAAGCGCGAGATCACCTCCTCGGTGGTCAGCTCGGGGATCAGGCCCTGGATTTTGTTGGGGCTTTCGCGCTGCTCGATGCCCACCCGGTCGGCCAGCGTGCGCGTGTAGGTGCGCAGGTTGCCTTCGGCGTCACGAACGTCGAGGTGCAGCCACTCGCCGGTCACGGCAAACTGCCCCAGCGGATAATTCGAGAGCAGCTCGAAGTACGGGTGTCCCAGGATCACCCAGCCCCCTGATCCCCCATTCTCTTCCGACGGGAGCACGCTGCCGGGCGGCGAGCCGAGCGGCGGCGCGATCCCGTCGCCGATTTGCAGGTAAGGCACGTACGAGTAATGCACCCAACAATAAATCAGGCAGCCAGCCGGCGGGTACTGCGTGCTGACCAGGTGCTTGACCGTCACCGGCTGACCCACCAGCTCGGCGGTCGTCATCGTGAAGACTAGCGTGGTCTGGTACTCGAAGCCTGACATCAGGTAATTCAGGATTTGATAGCGTTCGATTTCGAGACGGAAGGTGACCGTGTGCCGCAGGTCGTTCGGCGGCTCGGCGAGGGGCGCACCCCCGGGGGTTGTAAACGTCGCACCGGGGGCGGCATACGAGAACGAAGGGTCCATCGCCACCCATTGGCCGTTCTGGTAGGCTTCCACCCACCAGTGATCGCGCGCTTCCGCCAGCAGGTCAGGGTCATTCGCCGGGTCGGAGACCGTGGCCCCCTCCGGGACGTAGCCCACCACGCCGCCGGTGGTCGGGAACATCGAAAGGATTAGCTCGCGCGCCCGCTCGTCGCTGAGCGTGCCGTGCTGGTAGCGGGCGGGCGTGCCGTTGGCTCGTAAGGTGGCGATCAGCAGGCTGGACTTGTCCAGGCTGTTGCCAGCCTGGCTCCACAGCGTGCCCCTGGCCCCGCGCAGCGAGCCGCGGTAGGCCTCGTAGCCAAGCGTCCGCACCGCCTCGAAGGCCTGGTTGGGCGTACACAACGATCCCGCAAAGCGGGACACATATTCGTCGGACGGATCGGCATCTACGGCAGATCTCAGATAATCCGCCATCGGCTCGCCGCTCAGGGTGTCGGGCGTCAACGTGACCGGGCAGGCGCTGGCGTTGACCACCTGGGATTGCCGCGTCCCCCAGGCGGTCGCGCCGCCGTCGAGCGCGGTGACCCCGGCAATGGAGGCCGGAACCGTGATCGCCATCGTCACCGTGATGCTCTTCATCGGCGGGATGTCGCCCAGGTTCCAGGCCAATTCGTCCCCGCCGGGCGAGGGGTTGCGGTCAGGAGCAAGCGACGACGACGCAAATACTGCCCCGCCTGTCAGCGTATCGGCCAGCAGCACGTTTCGCAGCGTGTTGGCGTCGCCCGGCGTATCCATCGCTTGCAAGATGGCGACAGTGTCCGTCAGCGTGGCCGCGCCGGAGAGACTGGGAATTGCTGCCGGAAGCTGGTTGTTGGCGACGGTGTACGTGACCACCAGCGTACCGGAGAAAACCCCGCCGGGCGTGTACGCTGACTGTACGCGCGAGACGGACAGCGGCGGCGTCTCATCCGCGAACGCCGGTTTACTCTCGGCAGACAATAGACCCCAGGGGTTTTGGAAAACCCCTGGGGTCTGTGCGAGCGAGACAGCCGGCGAAGGCAGGAACTCGGCCGTCTCGACAACATCTAATAACCAGGTCGAATGAGCGGCTTCCGCTGCCGAGACGCCCATTTGGGCCTGCGGCGGGGTTATGGCGCTGACCATGATTGCTACAATGAGCGCTAGCGAAATACGTGCGTGAATTCGGCGTCTGGTGATAGCCATCGTTTTACTCCTATCAGTCCGAAGTGATGAAAATGGATGAGAATATGGAACGCATTGCAATCAACCAGCAGAGGCTAATAGCCTTGCCTGAGGCTTCTGCGAAAAGAAGTCACTGAGCCCTTGCAACCAGGGCGTTTCCCCAAATAATCTCAGTGGCGGCGATGCGAACAGCGGCAAGATGCGGGGATTGGGTATTTCGTTGTGTTAATCGTCTGCGCTTAGAATTTCTGCTACCTGTAAAAGACCCACCAATAAAGCCCAAGAATTGCGCCGAAGTATACTCGATGACTGCCGCCCGTGCAATGTTTTAATAAAAAATCACAATAATTTCAATGATTAGCAATTTATATATTATCACAATGTAATATTTGCGTCAATGGAAAATTTGGGTTCACTGGGAGTCGCCGTGACTGACCAGCAAATCCGGCGGTGCAGTGTAGGTCGGATTGCCAATCCGACCTACCGCTGGCGGTGTATCACGGCAAGTCCCTGAGAGCCGAAATTTGCCATCCGTTCGATTAATGCTATAATCGCGCCATGGCTGAAACCGCCCTGGGCCGTTGGCTCAACATCAAATTCCTTGAATGGCAGCTTCACGAGGGCCAAAGAAAAAACCTGACCCAATTTGCCGAATATCTCGGCATGAGCCAGGCTTATCTCAGCATGTGCATCAATGGCGAGCGTGAGAGCATCAGCCAGGAGATGGCCGACCGCATCGCTGCCCGGTTTGGGGATGAAATTTATGAAATCACCGGCAAGCAGCGACCCGATCCACTTTACAGTTACGTGACGCGCAATTGGGACAAGCTGTCCAGCGACCAGCAGCATGAGATCAAAGAAAAAGTCGCCGAGTACCTCACCGGGCCCCAAGACACGGGATCGTAATACTTTCTTTTATGCCGGGAAAAGCGAACGCAGGCCGCAATAGACCCCAGGGGTTTAGAAACCCCTGGGGTCTGCGCGAACCAGACAACCGGCGGCGGGGAAGATTTTTTCTATCAGCCCGCCGCCTCGTGATACAGCCGCGCCGCATCGGCCAGCCGGTCGAGCATGGCGGGCGTGTACGGGACGAGGTGGAACATGAGATGCGCCACACCCATTTGCTGGTAGGCGCGCATCGCCTCGGCGATCTCCTCCGCCGAGCCGGAGAGCGGCTCGTTGTCAAATGACGGTTTATCGGGCCAGGCGGGGTCGAGCAGCGCCACCAGGCCGGTCACACCCAGGGTGGCCGGGTCGCGCCCCACGTCTTTGCAGGCGGCCCACAGATCCTCCCGGGGTTTGATGAGCGTCTCGGGTTTGCCGAGGTAGGCCGTATTCCACAGGTCGGCGTGCTGGGCGGTGAGGCGCAGCATCTTCGGGCCAAAACTGCCAATCATCAGCGGAGGCCCCTCCGGCCGAGGTCCCCGCGGGTTGATCTCGCAATCCCGCATCTGATAATACTTCCCCTCGAAATCCACATGCCCCTCGCGCAGCAGCGGTTTGATGATCTGCAAGGCTTCATCGAAGCGCTCGACGCGATGATCGAAGGGCAGGCCGAATGCCTCGTATTCGGGCTTGTTCCAGCCCGCGCCGACGCCCAGGATCAACCGTCCGTGGCTGATCTCGTCCACGGTGATGGCCATCTTCGCCAGCAGCGCCGGGTTGCGGAACGAATTGCACACCACCAGCGTGCCCAGTTCCACCCGCTGCGTGGCGTCCGCCAGCGCCGCCAGCATCGTCCAGCATTCCCAAATGCCGATGGTGGGCTGGCCCTCGTTGCGGTAGAGGAAATGATCGTACAGCCAGATCGAATCAAGGCCGGCAGCCTCGGCGCGCAGGGCCATGTCTTTGATGCCGTCGTAGCGGCGTGCGTGGGGCGGTTCTTTGCTGTTGGCTAACATGATGACAACGCCGATTTTCATGGCAATTTTCTCCAGTTGCGTATTGCTTTTCTGTATTTTGATACGGATATTAAGATGGCGTTTGCATTTTCATCACGAATGTCACAAATGGACGAATTTCACGAATATTTTCTGGATCAATTCGTGTCATTCGTTCATTCGTGCTATTCGTGATTTGCTTTTTCCGGCAGGGAATTCGGTTATTCTGGATCCACAGGCGTCAGGTTATTTCGAACGGTTCTGCGCCAGCCGGGGATCGAGGGCGTCGCGCAGCCCGTCGCCGAGCAGATTGAACGACAGCACCAGGATCATGATCGCCAGGCCGGGGAAGAAAACCAGGTGCGGGGCGTTGAAGATGCTGTTACGCTCCTCGCCGAGCATCAGCCCCCATTCGGGGATAGGCTTTTCAGCGCCCAGGCCGAGGAACGAAAGGCCAGCCGCATCCAAAATAGCTGTAGCGATGCCCAGTGTGCCGCGCACGATCAACGGGGTGAGCGCGTTGGGCATCACTTTGGTCAACAGCAGTTGCAGTTTCGACGCGCCCAGCGCCCGCGAGGCCGAGACGAAATCCAGCTCCTTCACCGAAAGCACGCTGGCTCGTACAATACGGGCATAGATCGGGATGGAGACAATACCGATCGCCAGCAGGGCGTTTCTTAGCCCAGGGCCGAGCACCGCCACAATCGCAATCGCCAGCAGCAGGCTGGGGAAGGCCAGCAGCACATCCATCAAGCGCATCAAAATATTGTCCAACCAGCCGCCGATGAAACCGGCCAGCGCGCCGATGATGCCGCCGATGATGATAGCAAAAGTGATCGTCACGAACCCAATCTGGAGCGACAGCCGTGAGCCGTAGATGACGCGGGAAAACAGATCGCGGCTGTTGCCGTCAATACCCATCAGGTGCTGCGTCTGTTCCTGCGGGCAGCCGAGCAGGTGAATACACGGCGCAGAGCGGCGAGTTTCCTCTTTCAAAATGGCGACCGGGTCGTAGGGCGCGATCACGGGCGCAAAAATGGCGATCAAGATCATAAAGGCCAGCAAAATCATGCCCACCTGGGCCGAACGATGCCGGAACAACCGCCGGATGGTTTCGACCGTGGGGGATCGGCGCTCGGGGATAGCTTCTGCAGAGAGTTTGGGGATGGCGTTTTCCATGAGCTACTCCAGGCGGATGCGGGGGTCGAGGTAGGCGTAAGAAATATCCACCAGCAGGTTCGCCACCACAAATGTAATCGCAATGACCACCGTCAGGCCCTGGACGACCGGGTAATCGCGCGCCAGGATGGCGTCTTTGAGCGCCGTGCCCACCCCCGGCAGGGCAAACACCGTCTCGGTGAGCACCGCCCCGGCCAATAGCTGGCCCGTCTCCAACCCGATGATGGTCACGATGGGGATCCAGGCGTTGCGCATGGCGTGGCGGGCAATCACCAACCGCTCGATGAGTCCCTTGGCGCGTGCCGTGCGGATGTAATCCTGCCCGAGGATGTCCAGCAGGCTGGAGCGCGTCATGCGGGCGATGACTGCCAGCGGGATCGTGCCGACCGCCAGCGAGGGCAGGATCAGATGCCACAGGGCGTCGCGCAGCATGAGGAAATTGGCGGTGAGCAGGCTGTTGAGGATGGTCGAGTTGGAGACCAGACCGAGCAGGAATTTGGGCAGCCCCTGCAGATCGGAGAGTCCCCACAGCGTCGCCAGCGAGGGGAGAGAAATCCCGGAGGTCAGGCGTCCCGAGGGGGGAATGTACAAGAAAGTATCCTTGAACACCAGCGCAAACACGTAGGCCAACATCAACCCCAGCCAGAAGACCGGCATCGAGATGCCGATATTCGCCCCGATCATCGTCGTCACGTCTATCACAGTGTTCCGTTTCAAGGCAGAGACCAACCCCAACAGGATGCCGAAGGTTGTCGAGAATATCATCGCCCCAATGGTCAGTTCGAACGTCATCGGCAGCCGCTCGGCGATCACATCCACCACCGGCCGCCCGAAGCGGAGCGAGGTGCCAAAGTCCCCCTGGGCGATGTTGACCATATAGCGGACGATCTGCACAACGATGTTGTCGTTCAGGCCAAAGCGCTCTTTGAACGCCTCGCATTTCTCGGGCGTGGCGCGCTCCCCCAGCATCACGCTGCATGGGTCGCCCGGGATCAACCGGACGATGACGAATGTAACCAGTAAGATGCCGATGAAAACCGGCAGCAACAAGAGCAAGCGGCGGGTGACGAATTGTAGCATGGCGTCTCTATGGATAAAAAATCGAGAGTTTGGCGGCGGGTTGCGCCGCCAAACTCTCATGGTTGAAAAGGTTGGTTACGGCTTTGGAGCGTTCAAGAACGATCCGAAGAAGGCCCCAAAGTATTCGAAGGTCGCCGTGCGGCCCACATGATTGGGGCTGGCGGCATCCCACTGGGCGACGAAGGTGGAAACCACGTCGCCGGCGTCGAAGGCGACGCCGTTGTGGAAGGTGACGCCCTTGCGGAGAGTAAAGGTCCACTCAGTGAGGTCAGCATTCGGTTCCCACTTCTCGGCCAGGCCGGCCTGGACTTCCACGCCGCCGACTTTGTAGGAGAGCAGGGCTTCATAAACCTGCTCGCAGGCGCGCAGGGTCTCGCCGTCGGTCTCGTCTGAGCACCACAGGGAGGAGGGTTCGCCGTTCTGCATCCACACCAATTGAGCAGCGCCGTTATTCATCACAGAGAATACTTCGTTGCTCAATGGACTGGAGTGCGCGCCCTCGACGTTGGCCTTGAAGGCGGTTGCCGAGCCGCCGTGCGCCACGGGGATCATCGGAACGTGCAGCTTGATCAGCTCGTTGACCTTGTCGTAGTGCTGCTGGCGGGCCACCGGGTCAGACAGGGATGCGGCGGCTTTGATCTCGGTCACGATGTCGGGGAAAAGCGTGCCGAACTGCTTGTTGTTATCATTGGCGAAGTGATAATCGAAGAAGTTGGTGGCATCGGGGTAGTCAGCGCCCCAGCCCAGCAGGTACAGATCTTCCTGCCCGGCGGAGGTGGCGTCAATGAAGGTCGCCGATTCCATCTCTTCGATCTTGACCGTGATGCCGATCTCGGCCAATTGGGCCTGGATTTCCTGGGCCACTTTATCGGGGGTGGGCAAGTAACCGCGCACCACATTGCGGAAGGAAAGCGTCACTTCGAAGCCATCCGGATAGCCAGCCTCGGCCAGGAGTTTCTTGGCCTCGTCGATGCTGTAGTCGTACCACTTGATGCTCGGGCTGTAACCAGGGTTGAAAGGAGGCGGGACGAAGTTGTCGGCGACGCTCGAACCCGTGGGGTAATATTGATCCACGATGCGCTGCCGGTCAATGCCCATCGCGACGGCCTGGCGTACTTTCTCGTTGTCGAAAGGCGGGTAGGTGTTATTGAACCCGATGTAGAAGATGTTCAGCGCCGGGCGGGGATACAGCTTCAGATTTGAGTCGCCCTGGATGGCGGCGAAATCCTCGGGGGCGGGGTTGTCAATGCCGTCAGCCGTGCCCGATTGCAGCTCGAGCAAGCGCTGCGCCGACTGCTCGGACCAGCGGAAGATGACGGTCTTGATCTTGGCTTTCTCGCCCCAATAGTTGGGGTTGGCTTCGTAGGTGATATGATCGCCGCGCACCCATTCCTTGACAAAGTACGGGCCGGTGCCATTCGGTTTGTCGCTCATCTTGACCGAGTCGCCGGTGAAGTAGTTGAGGTAGCCGGTGTCCTGGATAGAAAAGACGGAGAAGGCTAACTTCGACGGGAAGGCGGGGTCAGGATAGCACAGAGTGAATTTCACCGTGGATTCGTCCACCGCTTCGATAGACTTGAATTCGCCGCCGTATTCGCAGTCAGGCGCTTCGACTTTGATTGGGGCAAATTTGACTTCATCGTAGGGCGGTTTTTCGACGACGGGTGCAGGCTTGCACGCTGCTAACACCATGCTGGCAACGACAAACAGGGCCAGCAAAACGAACAACTTTTGTTTCATACGGTTCTCCTCCAAATGTCGAATAGGTCAGTTTGTGAGTTTCGTGGGTGAAAGAATCTGCCTGGTTCTATCGCTGGAGATAGACCTCCTTTCTGGGTCATGACCGAAAGTCATGCCTTGATGATCAGTCAAGTACCGCAATTATAAACCAAATGTGGCTCTCCCGTTCCCACGGGAGGAATCCCCAGATTTGGGGTATATGGGAATGCCACGCGCTCCCATACACCCCATATCCGGGACATTTCCCGCCGAAGGCGGGAGACCAAATGTGAAGGACAACAGACCCCCAGGGGGTTTCGGAAACTCCTGGGGGCTGTGGCGTTGTCTATGGCCCGTTTAGAAACGCGCCAAAATAAGCCAGAAAATACTCGAAAGCTCCCGAGTTTCCCGTATGGTTGGGACTGGCCGCATTCCACAAAGCTTCGAATGTGGCAAACACGTCCGAAGAATCCAGGGCTGCGCCGTTATGAAAGTACACGCCCTGCCGCAGGTGGAACGTCCAAACCCGGAGATCGCTGCTCGTCTCCCACCGCTCGGCCAGCGCCGGGTGCAGGGTGGTATCGCTGGCGCCAAAGGCGACCAGAGGTTCGTAAAGCTGGGCGCAGGCGCGGAAGGTATCTCCGTCGCTCTCATCGGCGCACCACAGCGACATCGGCTCGAAGGACTGCACCCAGGTGAGCGACGACTGCCCCGGAACGCTGATCCCCGCGAACAGCTCCATCCCCAGCGGGCTGGCGTGCGCCCCTGAGATATTCACATCCCATACGGTCGCTGATCCCCCGTGAGCCAGCGGCACCATCGGGACGTGTTCCATAATCAGCGCATTGACCTCGTCATAGAGAGCTTGACGTTTCCCTGGGTCTGCCTCTATCCCGGCGGCGCGGATCACCTCAACCAGATCAGGATAAGGGTTGCCATATTGTTGGTTGCCCTCGCTGGCAAAATGGTAATCGTAGAAATTCGAGGCGTCTACGTAATCGGCGCCCCAACCCAGGAGATACATCGGCAGGCTGCCGGCGCTGGCAGCCTCTATGAAGGCCGCCGAATCCATCTCGACCAGTGTGACCTGAATACCCACCATTTCCAACTGCTTCTGAATATATTGCGCGACACTGACCGGGTCAGCCAGATAGCTGCGCACCACGTTGCGATAAACCAGCGTCGTCGAAAACCCATTCGGGTAGCCGGCCTCGACCAGCAACTGTTTGGCTGCATCGGGATCGTAGGCATACCATTGCAAGCCCTGTGTATAGCCCGGCTGGATTTCCGGCGGTACGAACTGTTCAGCCACGGTGGAGGCGGGTGGATAGAAATTATTCACCATCCAGTCGCGGTCAATCGCCATGGCCGCCGCCCGCCGCACCAGCTCATTATCGAACGGCGGCTGGAAGTTGCTGAAGCCCAGGTAGCCAATGTTCAGGATCGGACGGGTGATCAGCCCGAGATTGGTATCGCCGATTATGGCAGCATAATCGTCTGGGGCCGGGTTATCCATCGCCTGGGCGTTGCCGCTCTGCACTTCCAGCAACCGCGCCGCGCTATCCGCCTCCCACTGGAATACCAGTGTACCGATCTCGGGCGGCGCTCCCCAATAATCGGGATTGGCCTCGAAGGTGATGTGATCGCCGCGTACCCATTCGCCGAAACGGAATGGCCCGGTGCCGTTCGGCGCTTCGCTCAACCGCTGCGAGCTGCCGCCCATCTGGTCGAGATACTCCCGATCCTGGATGGCAAACACCGGCAGCGCAATCTTGACGGCGAAAGCCGAGTCGGGGTAACACAGCGTAAAGCGCACGGTGAAGTTGTCCAACGTCTCGATGAATTTTAGCTCGCCGCCATAGCTGCAATCGGCGGCCAGCGAGAGATGGGTGAACGGCTGGAGAGTGTCGGTGGGAAGCGGCGGGCGTGTTGGTGGAACGACGGTTGGCGTTTCGCCTGGTATCAGGGGAGTGGGGGTAAGGGTGGGTGTGCGGGTCGGCGCGGGTGGGAGGGCGGTCGGCGTGGCGGCCCGCGGCCAGATGCTCCATAAAAGAATAATGCCGCCCACACACAGGACGAGCGCTGCCAGCCCGCCAAAGATGCCGACCCACGGCAGCGCGCGGCGTGCAGACGGTACGCGCCGCGGGGATGAAGGCCGCGGCGGCGCGGCCGGGATTGGCGGCGCGGCGACATCCGGGGTGGTGAGCGTCATCTCGGTGGGAATGGCGATCGGGGCCGCATGGGGCATCGGCTCCCGAGGCGGCGCGGCGCTCTCCGAAAGCGCCGCGCGCAGCTCACTCACCCGGTGAAAGCGCTCCGTCCGGTTGAGGGCCATCGCCTTCGACACCGCCTCGCTCACGGTGCGCGAGATGCGCGGGTTAGCCGCCGCGACCGGCGGGGGCGGCGCGGCGTTGCCCGACATGATCTCCACGCTTTCGGGAGGGACTTGCCCGGTGAGCAGGGTGTACAGCGTCGCTCCCAGCGCGTAAATATCGGTGCGGTTGTCGGTCTTGCCCTGGCCGTACTGCTCGGGGGGCGCGAAACCAGGCGTGACGGCGCGCGCCCCCACAGTCGTCTTCAAATTGGGGTCGAAAATCTTGGCAATGCCGAAATCCACCAGCATCGCCTTCCCTTGCGGGGTGATCTTGATATTGGCGGGTTTGATGTCCCGGTGAATGATGGGCGGGTTCTGCGAGTGCAGGTAATCGAGCGCATCGCAAATTTGAGAAATCCAGGGCAGAACCTGTTCCTCGGGAAGACCACTGAATGCTGATCGCTGACCGCTAACCGCCCCATCCAGCATCTCCTGCAAATCCTCCCCCTCGACGAAATCCATCACGAAATACTGCCCCTGGCCGGGCACAAAGAAATAATCTATCACCCGCGCCAGGTTGGGGTGGTTGAGATTGGCAAGGATCAGCGCCTCGCGGCTGAACTGCGCCTGGGCTTCGGCGGAAGCGTCCAGGTTTTCCTTCACCGCGCACGGGCGGCTGAGATTCATATCCCAGGCGCGGTAGACTGCGCCAAAACCACCCTGCCCGAGCAGCTTGACGACACGGTAGCGGTTATTCAGAACTTGACCCTGGGCCAGCGGCATAACGCAATCTTTATAGATGTCACATAAAAGACGAAATTTGTCCGGTTTCCGGGGTGACACCTGACACTTTGAGAGGTGTCAATTTCGGAGTATACTCAAAATGACAAATAGCCTCAGAGACCACAGAGAGTCAAAAGGGTCGTTTCATAACCAAACTCAGGGTTCTCGTCTGAACAAAGTTCAGCGCTCTCTGTGGCAAAATACTACCGGTATTGTAATCTTACGCGTTGTGAAAGGACGTACGACGATGGCTGTAAAACAATGGGAAACGGTGAAATATTGCTTCTGTGAGCACGTCAAGAAAGAAGTCGGCTTCGAAGCCGAGGTGATCTACCCTGCGGATCACATCCCGGATGAGCCGCGCATTCTGGCGCATCGCTGCTCGCTGGGTTTCCAGTGCAACCTGGACGGCCGCGCCAGTTGTAAATGGGCCGGCACCAACCCGGCGTACGATCCTTTCGCGGTCTCGGAATAAGCGTTGAAGGTTCCAGGTTGCAGGGTGAAAGTCGAACACTCGACTTTCACCCTGCACTTATTTAACCTTCAACTTTCAACCTGCTAACTTTCAACCATTGATGACGCCCAGCTTCCGCCCAACGGCGGCGAACGCCTCCAGGCCTTTGTCCAGATCCTCGCGGGCATGGGCGGCTGAGATCATCACACGGATGCGGGCCTTGCCGCGTGGCACAGTGGGGAAGCCGATGGCCATCGCAAAGACGCCCGCCTCGAACATCTCACGGCTGAACTGCTGCGCCAGGGGGGCCTCGCCGAGCATGATGGGGGTAATCGGCGTGGTGCTCAGGCCGGTGTCGAATCCCAATCGCTTCATTTCTGCCTTGAAATAGCGGGCATTCTCCCACAGCCGGTCCACCAGCTCGGTGGATTCTTCCAAAATATCCACCGCCGCCAGGCAGGCCGCCACATCCGGCACGGTCATTGCCGACGAGAAGAGGAACGGCCTGCCGCGCTGCCGCAGCCACTCGACGATGATCGGCTTGCCCGCCGAGACCCCGCCCACCACGCCAAACGCCTTGGAGAGTGTCCCAACTTCCACGTCCACCTTCCCATGCAGGTGGAAATGATCCACGATGCCGCGCCCGCCCGCGCCGATCACGCCCTCGCCGTGGGCGTCATCCACCATCAGCATGACATCGTGCTTCAGGCACACCTCGTAAATCTTGTCCAGCGGGGCGATGTCGCCATCCATGCTGAACACGCCGTCGGTGATGACCAGCACTTTGGGGAACTGGCCGCGGTTCTCGGTCAGCACCCGGTCGAGATCAGCAGGATCGCAGTGGGCATAACGGAGAATCTTAGCCCCGGAGAGGCGGCTGCCGTCAATGATGGAGGCGTGATTCAGCTCGTCGGAGACGATAGCGTCATCCTTGCCAACCAGCGCCGGGATGGTGCCCATATTGGCGGTGAATCCCGACTGGAAGGTGATGGCAGACTCCACCCCTTTGAAAGCAGCCAGCCGCCGCTCCAGCTCGAGGTGCAGTTCCATCGTTCCGGCAATGCTGCGCACCGCCGCCGGGCCGACGCCATACTTCGTCACCGCATCCTGCGCGGCTTTGACGATGCGGGGATGATTCGCCAGCCCCAGGTAGTTATTCGAGCAAAAGTTGAGCACCTGCTTGCCGTCCACCACCAGCCATGCGCCTTGCGGCGAGCTGAGGGTGCGGATACGGTTGTACAAACCTGAGTCTTTCAAGGTTTGCAGCTCGGTTTCGATCCATTGCAGTTTATTCGACATATTTGTCCTTTCGTGTGGGTGAGATATATTGTGACAATGTGGATAAACCATAACTCGTAAAACGTAATGCGTAAAACGTAAAAGCACCTTACGTTTTACGTTTTTTGCCCAAGAATCCCAAATACCCGCTCAAGGCGTCAGCCATCGTGGGTAATTTGGCTGACGGGCTGACATCTGCTGCCCAGTTGGATGCCTGGCGTTCTTCCAGCCATTTTCGCTGGTTTTGGGCAGCCGTTTTTAGACACGCAGATAGCACCTCGGCATTTTCGGCTTGGATGCTGCTTCGTATGGCTTCCAACTCAGTGATAGCATTATCCACCGCTCGCAGCGCGTTATCGCGGGAGTGCATTACCGCCGCAGACAGTGATTCCGGCCCTTCCAGCTCCGCCAACGGCCCGGAAACGGAAGCGTAAGCGCCCCCGGCCAGCTTGCGACCCTCGCGCCAGCCCGGCTGAGACGTGGTGGCATTCAACAACGCGGCAGACAGCAATTGCGGCAGGAGGTGCGCCGCGGCCATCAAGCCGTCAGCCTCCAGCGGATCGGCGTACAGGTGCTGTGCGCCCAACAGGACGGTAAAATCCGTCGCCAGCTTGACCACATCGGCGGGCGCGCCTGGCGGGGTGAGAATGGCGAACAGGCCCTTTTGGAACAGATCAGAGCGCGCCGCGGCGATACCCGTCTCAGCCGAGCGGAAGTACGCAGGGTTGACAGCCGGCGTCAGGCCGACGTAATAGCGATTCTCGGGGAGCAGTTCCTTGGCCCAGGCCATCACGGCGCTTTTGACCGGGGCGGTATCCATCACAACCGAATTTTCTTGCAGATCGGGGGCGATGATCTCAAGGGTCTCGCGAATTTGATCGAGGGGCAGCGCCAGGAGAACGATATTGGCGTCACGCACCGAAGCGGGCAGGTTGATCATCGTCCGATCCACCGCGCCGATCTTCTCAGCCTGGCGGGCGGTCTGAATCGCGATGTCGTGTCCCACCCGCAGGAGCGTCTCTTTCCGTCCGGCCAGCGCCAATCCCACCGATGCGCCGATCCGCCCCAGGCCGATGATGGTGAGTTGAAGGGTCATTGATATACCTCAACGTTGATCTCTGCAACATGCAGGGAGACGGTTACAGCCCTGCATCTTTGGCCAGCGCCAGCAGTTCATCCATCATCTGGGAAAAATATGGGCAGGCGTTATATACCAGGTTGGGGTCTAGTTGCCCAAAATTCACGCGCCCTTCTGGTCGTTTTTTGTAAGTTCGAATGCGCCGCTCTGAACTCAGTTTCTCTCGATACAGGCGATCAATCAGTTTGGCTGGCGGCTCATCAAAGTTTACCTGCTCAGGTTGTCGAATTTTGCCCGGGAAGGCTTTGCGAACTTTGTCCGGGAACAGGGCTGGATCGCTCAGCAACCAGGCTTCCACCTCGTGAACAGCAAAGAACATGCGGAACTTTTCTTGCCCAACCTTTTTTTGAAGATGATTACGCGCCCATTCCAGGCGTTCGACGGCGCTATGCAGGTGATCGGGGTAGAAATCGCGAATCCCATACAGGTCTAGCAGGCCAATCACGGCTATTGTATCCCCGGCGTCGGGAGCGCCTAGATGCCTGGAAACCCGGCGCGGCAAGTCAATCAGAAACTCAGAATTGCCCTCTTGACGGTCCATCTTCATTCGTACAGGCTGGGCCAGGCGCGGATCTAACCATCGCTTCAAGAAAGGCCCCAATGACTCTTTTTCCGTGTAGCCTTCGACAATCAGGACAAACTTCATTCCATGCTCTCCAGATTACCGCTGCGATAGAGTTTGCCGAGAGTGTAATCTTCCAGCCAGTAGCGCAATTGTTCTTCGGATACTACTTTCAATTCTGTCCTGCCATCCGCCCAACGCGCCACTGTGGTCGCTGGGGGTGACTCGCTAAACGCGTCCAGAAATTCGGCGGAGTGGGTCGTGAAGATAACCTGGGTGTGCAAAGCAGCCTCGGCGGCATATTCAGCGATGATTGGCAGCATGGAAGGATGCAGGCCGGTCTCCGGCTCGTCAATGGCAATCAGGGCGGGGGGATTGGGGTTGGCCAGGATAGCGATGAGATACAGAAAACGCAGTGTGCCATCGGATAGATCAGCGGCGCTTTGGGCGCGCTGCAAGCTCTTCCAGCGCAAGCGCAACTGGATGCGCTGATCGGCGTCGGGGGGGAAAACGATCTCCTCGAAATCATCCCCAAAGGCAGCTTTCATCGCCAGGTCGAGGTCATGTTTGAAATCGCGGTTGCCAGTGTAGAGGGTATGTAAGACCTGGATCAGGTTGCTGCCATCGGCGGCTACCTGGGTTTCGTGACGCGAGACCGGCGCCCGGCGAATAGGAGCATCGAGATGGGTAGATAAACTCTGATAAATTCGCCAACTCGCCAGGTATTTATTGAATAAACCATCGGGGCCTGTTTGCTGATAGGGAGAACTCAAATGAGAAAGAACTGTCTCTTCATCTTCCTCCATATTCACATTGCTGGGAAATTCCATGGGATATTGTTTTTGATCGCCATCATATACTCTCGCTACATATCGGTCTCGTTCGATCAAAGCATGGGGTCGCTGGGGCGTCCGGGCGGCGCCATCGTCCAACA
>DYIZ01000060.1:26194-33349 GCA_020723385.1 Candidatus Aquidulcis sp. | reverse complement strand
GGTTTCTGACAACCCTATTTTCTCACTTTCCGCGCCCCAAAACTGACATGCACTCACGGGCCGAGCAGCACTTCAACGCTCGACAGGTGAATTGTCCCGGCGATGCGCCCGGTGCTCTCCTCCCGGACGATCAACCGCACCCAGGTCGGGCCGGTGACGGTGTATGCTACTTCCACCAAAAAGGGTGTATGACTGCCATCAGCAGATGGCATCACGCTGGCCTGGCGGTATCCAACAACAGCGCCTTTAGCATCCACCAGCTCGACCAGCAGGGGCTTGTCACTGCTCTGACGCACCATCCCTGAAACCGTAACCGTCCCGCCCTGGATGAGGGTATTGGCTACCGGCTGGCGGATGATGATGGGGTCCAGTAAATCCCCGCCGGAGGTCACGTCGGCTTCGCCCACCGAGAGCAGGATCAAATCAACGGAGTTGAGGGCAATCAGCCGGCCATAAGAATCCTTGGTCGAAATCTGCAAACGCCCGATCTCGGAGACACCCGCGATCTCGAACTCGATCTCCCGCGAGAGGTAAACCCGCCCTTCGGTGATGCCCAGGTTGTTCGTTGTCTCACCATATAGCAGGTTGCCATTTTCGCCGAGCAATTCGATCCGCACACGGCCGTTCGCCCCTGGCTGCAAATAAGTCTGGAGTGTCAACGGCGAGACCACCCTCGATGCGGGGCCAGGAAGGATGATTTGGATTGATGCCGGGAGCAGGGTGGGCGTCAGCGTGATTGTGGGGGTTCTGGAGGGCCGCCGGGTGGCCGTAGGCGGGGTGGTGATAAGGCGCTGAGTGGCCGAGGGTTCAGGCGATTCAACGCGGGTGGGCGTGTGCGAGGGGCGGGACGACGGCGTGGCGCTGGCTTGCGGGGAAGGAGACACCTGCGGAGTGGGGGAAACCATGCCAGTTGGCGTGGGTGAATAACCAGCCTGAACGGTGAGCGCAATCACCGTAGGAATATATTCAGTTGGATAAGGCGTGGGCACAGGCGTGCCGAACAAAGTCGTGCAACCGGTCAATGCGATTGCGGCGAAGGCAATCAGGAGCCAGCGAAATTTCATGTGGCAGTAAATCCCGTGGGGTTGACAGATTTCTCGATCACATCGAGCAGGGTTTGCAACGCCACTGGCTTGAGCAAATAAGTCAGTGCGCCAGCGGCGCGGGCGCGCCGGGCAGAATCAATCTCCGGCCCGGCTGATAATATAATAACCGGAATATCGTCCGTCGTAAAATTGGCGCGCAGCCTGCCGGTAAGCTCTAAACCATCCATATCGGGTAGTTGCATGTCAAGGATGCAAAGATCGGGGCAGAGTTCGCTTGCCTTCAAGATGGCATCCTGCCCCGATTTGGCTAAAATCGCCTGGTGCCCAAAAAGCTCTACTGCTCTTTTGAGTGTTTCCAGGGTATCAGGCTCATCATCTACGAATAAAATACGCGCCATCGGCTCCCCTTTCTTATCAACGATCTTAACTGAAGTCATTTTACCATAGGCGGGAGGCCGCGATTTATATCCCCCCGTCCAATAACAAGACTCCCGGAGTTTTAGAAACTCCGAGAGTCTTGTGTTATTCATCCGTTACGGGATTGCCTATTTTACGCTTCGCGGAACTCGCCTTCGACGACTTCGCCGTCGCCTTCGGGATGCGAACCGCCGACCGAGCCGTGACCGTTACCGTTGTCGCCGGGAGCCGCGCCGCCGCTGGGCTGGCCCTGGGCATACAACTGCTGGCTCAGAGCATAGAAAGCCTGCTGCAATTCGTCGCTCAGTTGTTTGATGCGGGCAGCGTTGCTTCCGGCAACGCCATCCTCACCTTTGGCGGCTTCACGCAGCTCAGAGACCTTGCGCTCGATGTTGCTGCGTTCACCGGCAGGCACTTTATCGCCGAGGTCACGCAGCGCCTTCTCGGTCTGGTAAGCCAGACTGTCGGCGGTGTTGCGGGCATCAATCATCTCTTTGCGTTTATGATCGGCAGCTTCGTTCTGCTGCGCCTCGCGCACCTTGCGCTCGATCTCGTCTTTGCTCAGGTTGGTGGAGGCGGTAATCGTCACTTTTTGCTCGCGGCCAGTGGCCTTATCGCGGGCAGTCACATTCAGGATGCCGTTGGCGTCAATATCGAAAGTGACTTCGATCTGCGGGATGCCGCGTGGCGCCGGGGGGAGACCATCCAGCCGGAAGTGGCCGAGCGGCATGTTGTCGGCAGCCATGGGGCGTTCGCCTTGCAGGATGTGGACATC
Source organism: Candidatus Aquidulcis sp. (assembly GCA_020723385.1). GTDB lineage: Bacteria > Chloroflexota > Anaerolineae > Anaerolineales > UBA4823 > DYIZ01. The sequence continues at coordinate 31,111 of DYIZ01000060.1, read as the reverse complement.
AACCGCCGTCTGACCATCCTCTGCAGTCGAGAAAGTTTCAGTTTTCTTGACCGGAATGGTGGTGTTGCGCTCGATGAGCACTGTTGTCACGCCGCCGAGAGTCTCCAAACCCAGGGAAAGCGGGGTCACGTCCAGCAGGAGGATGTCTTTGACATCCCCGCCCAGCACGCCGCCCTGGATGGCCGCGCCGATGGCTACTACCTCATCTGGGTTGACGCCCTTGTGGGGCTCTTTGCCAGCCAGGGAGCGTACCAGTTCCAGCACCATCGGCATACGCGTCGACCCGCCGACCAGCACCAGCTCGTCAATTTCCGACGCCTTCAGGTTGGCATCCTTCAGTGCGGCGTCGAACGGTTTGCGGCAGCGATCGAGCAAGTTTTGTGTAAGCTGCTCGAACTTGGCGCGCGTCAGCTTCGTTTGCAGGTGCTTGGGGCCGGCCGCGTCCGCGGTGATATAGGGTAAGTTGATTTCGGTCTCCAACACACTGGACAGCTCGATCTTGGCTTTTTCTGCGGCCTCGCGCAGGCGCTGCAAGGCCTGGCGATCCTGGCGCAGGTCAATACCCTGCTCCTTGGTAAACTCTTCGGCTACATAGCGCACAATGCTCTCATCCCAGTCATCGCCGCCCAGGTGTGTGTCGCCATTGGTGGATTTGACTTCGATCACGCCGCCGCCCACTTCGAGCACGCTCACATCGAACGTTCCGCCTCCCAGGTCGAAAACCAGGATCGTCTCGTTTTCTTTCTTGTCCAGGCCATAGGCCAGCGCCGCGGCAGTCGGTTCATTGATGATGCGCTGGACATCCAGCCCGGCGATACGCCCGGCGTCTTTGGTCGCCTGGCGCTGGCTGTCGTTGAAATACGCCGGGACGGTGATGACGGCCTTGGTGACCGGCTCGCCCAGGTAAGCCTCGGCGTCAGCCTTCAGCTTGGCGAGGATCATCGCCGAGATTTCCTGCGGGGTGTATTCTTTTCCGGTAATGGGCAGCTTCACACGGGCGTCGCCTGCCGAGCCGCGCGCCACATTGTAAGGCACCATCTTCCGCTCGGTCTCGACATCATCATACCGGCGGCCCATGAAACGCTTGATCGAATAAACGGTATTCTCGGCGTTGATCACCGCCTGCCGTTTGGCAGTCTGGCCAACCAGCCGTTCACCGTTCTTATTGAACGCGACCACCGACGGGCACAACCGGCCCCCTTCGGCGGTGGTGATTACTGTCGGGTCGCCGCCTTCCATCACGGCGACCACGCTGTTTGTGGTACCCAGGTCAATACCAATAATTTTGGTCATAGCAGCCTCCTATTTCTTGTAAGTACCCCCATAGGATACCGCGTTGATGCAAGAAATTCGTTAACGATGGGTAGGAGGGTGGTCAACATTCGGGAGATAAGACCAATCACGAATCGCAGAGACGCTCGCGCCGGACTGACATCCGACGCCCCAGATCTGGGTCGTGAATCTACTGCAATCGGCAGTCACGGGGACTATTGTCCCCTCTGAGCCTAACTTACGTTTCTCCCCAGATTTTCTGCAAGAGCAGCGCATCATCTTCCATTGCGGGACTCTCGCACAGGATGCGGCCGGCGCACCCGAAGGCTTTCAACGCCCGGAAGATAGCGCGCACGTCAAGATCGGCTTCCTCCAGCTTGAGGTGGTTGCGTTCCCCCTTGGGGCCATATTCGATCCCCGAGAGATGGATGTGCAGCGATTGCAGCGCTCCGACTCCCAACGCGGCGCCGTAGGATTCGAGCAAGCGCGACCAATCATCGTAGGAATTCATCGAACCGTCGCCGGGACGGGCGTGCAGGTGGGCAAAATCCAGGCAGGGGGCCACGCCGGGAATGACTCGCGACATTGCCAGGGCATCCTCGAATGAGCCAAGCATCGCCGATTTTCCCATCGTCTCGGGGCGCAGCGTTACCAGGTTGCCGGCTGCACACAGCTCGGTCACGCAGCCTTCCAACCGTTGGATGGATTTGGGCAGAACGGCCTCGGGAGGCAGCCCGAAATACGAGCCAGGATGAAACACGATGTCGGTCGCGCCCGCCAGATTGCCATAATGGGCGGCGTCCATCAGCCGTTTGCGGGATTTGGGCCACTCCTCGTCATCGGCATTCAGGTTGATGAAGTAAGGGGCGTGAACGCTGACAGAAATTTTTTGCTCGGCGGCTGTAGCCTTGATTTCGGCGCAGGTCTTCTCGGTGACGCGCACCGAGTTCACCCAGCCCAGTTCAAGGGCTGCCAGGCCGATCTCTTTCGAATAGATCATCGCGCCCACGCTGCCGCCCGGTTTCTTGGGGGTGGCAATCGGCGCGCCGACGGTGCCGAAAAGGAAGGGGATAGGAGACATGGGAACCTCTGGAAATGAGCAAATAAGCAATGCTGCTCCTCCCCCAAATACTGCCAGGAATGCAGTATTTGGGGGAGGGTGGGAGGGGGTGATCGTCAGATCAATTGAGAAATTTTCGCCAGCAGCGGCGGGCCGAAGATGAGTAAACCGATCAATACTGAGGCAATTGCCGCAATCAGCACAGCGGCTGCGCCAACATCTTTACCGACGCGCGCCAGCGGATGGCGTTCAGGGCTGGCCAGGTCTACAACAGCTTCCAGAGCAGTATTGAGGAACTCGGCAGTCCACACCATCGCAATCGCCAGGAAAATGACCGCCCAATCCTGAGGGCCTATGCTCAACCACAATCCAATCGCAATCACAATGATGCTGACGATCGTATGTATCCAGGCATTTTTCTGGGTGCGGATAACGTACCACCAACCGGAGAAAGCATAGCGAAACGAGCGAGCGCGGGATTTAAAAAAAGCGACCATAAAAGCAAGAGGGAGGGGAGAAGGGAAAAGCAGGTTAGGGATCGAATATCACTGGAGCGCAGCCTTCAGGCCGCTGAAGCAGCAAGCTAAAGCCAGCAATCCAGTTATTGGGATTGGCTCTTTGGGGCGAGATCAGACAGCCCCAGCGAGTTCAGGATACGCTGCTGCATCTGCCACATGCGGGCTTTTTCGACCTCATCGGCGTGATCATACCCGAGCAGGTGCAGAATGCCGTGAACGATCAATAGTTGTATTTCTCCAGAAACGGCATGGTTGGCAGCATCCGCTTGTGCTGTTGCACGAGAGATCGAGATTACCACATCGCCCAAGTATAAAAGACCAGTTTCGGGATCAGTCTCACCGGAAGGAAACGAGAGCACATCGGTGGGCGCATCAATCCCCAGAAATCGAAGGTTCAATCGTTGCAGTTCGGCGTCATCAGAGAGCAGAATAGTCAACTCGGCGTCTGGGGGCGCGGCAGCAAGCTGCAAAGCAGTGTGTGCGGTGTGCTTTACAAGAGAATCGGCGACCGGGGAGATGACGCCATCGGCGGTTTGGATGTGGATCATGGGTTGTTCTGGCCTGCGTCGGTGCTTTTGGCGAGCAGTGGAGCAGGCTGCTTCTCGAGTTGAGGTTCAACCTGGGGAGCAGCAGGCCCTTCCAGTTCAGGATACGGAATCCTCGGGTGGTAGACGCCTCTCAAGGTAGCGGTAAACGATTCGAGAGTAGATTCCAGGTCCTTCAATGTCAGGCCTGAGTCAGTCAGCTCGCCATTGACGATACGTTCAGTGATCAATTTCTGGATGATCTTTCGCAGGCTTTCATCGTCCGGCGGGTGTTCAGCACGTACGCGCGCTTCGCAGCCATCAGCCAGCATGAGCAAGGCTGTCTCCCGTGATTGAGGCCGCCGCCCCGGGTAGCGAAACTTTTCGGCATCTATTTGTGATTCATCGCCGCCGGCCTGCTGCACTGCCCGCACATACTGGTAGCGAGTGAGCAGTGTTCCGTGATGTTCAACGATGAATGCCTGGATGCGCGAAGGGAGATGATGCTTGCGCGCCAGATCCAAGCCATCGGGGACATGGCGTTGGATGATAGCAGCGCTCTCGTATGGAGGCAGCCGGTCATGGGGGTTCACACCGCCGGGTATCTGGTTTTCGATGAAATAACCGGGATTGAGGGCCTTCCCGGCGTCGTGGTAGAGCGCGCCGACGTGGGTGAGATGTGTGTCAGCGCCAATCATTTCGGCAGCTTGTTCTGCCAGATTGGCGACCAACAAGCTATGCTGGTAGGTGCCGGGGGCGTTGCGCAGGATGTATTGCAGGAGTGGGTGATCGGGCCGTGACAGCTCGATAAGCTGGAGGGCCGTAGTCACACCCAGAAACTGAGCGAGAACGAATTGCAGCAAAACGCTGATACTGGCTGATGCCAGCCCGTTGAAAGCTGCCGCGCCCGCCAGGGTTGCCAGTCCGAGCAGGTCTGTGGTGGGCTGTAAAAGCCGGTAGATTGTCACAATGGCCGCGCCGACCAGTGAAATGACGCCGCCCGCCCAGAAAAAGTGCGTGAGCCGCTCTGCACGCCGAAGAATCAAGATGCCGAAGAAACTGCCCAAGATGTAATAAACAGTTAGCTCGAAAGCAAAGGGGAGCCGATAAGTGACGAGAATGGCAAGGGGCAGGGTGAGAACCCAGGCGGTCGTTGGCCCGAAGAGCGCCGACAGGGTCAGGCTGAACGCCATTAATGGGAAAGCATAAGGAATAATCGTGTGACCGGGTATGGTGAGGCGCGCACCGAAGAGAAAGACCAGGAACAGAAAGGTGATCACGACCAATCCGCGCAAATCACGCGTAATAACCGGGTTGCGCTGAAAGTAAATTACCAGAAAAGCGCAAGCCAGAAGCGTCAGGAGGGTTGCGCTGAGTGCGTCCTGCCAGCGGGTTTGCGCCTGGATCAACCCATATTCTTGCAAAGCTTCGATGATGATCGGTGTGATGATCTGGCCGCGCTGTACAATCGTCTGCCCGGTTTGGTAGGTGCGTTTAACCGGCACGACTTTTACGGCTGCTTCCTGGCGGGCAGCGTCGGTCA
>DYIZ01000060.1:1065-26184 GCA_020723385.1 Candidatus Aquidulcis sp. | reverse complement strand
GTCAAATCGGGATCGTAGACGCTGTTGGGGACAATATACGCGGTGACTAATTCGGCAACGATAGCCGCCTGATCGGCAGGCAGGGATAGACTGACGAGCGCAGGGACTCCACGCCGGGTATCCTCGATCTCATCGGTGCGGATGGTGTTCCGCATCACCTGTTCCAGCACCACGATGGTTTCTTGCTGAACAGATTGCCAGCGCGAGTCGGTCAGGAAGAGAATGTGTTCAGCGATATCTTGCGAGAGTTGAATATCCTCGAGGGCAGCTAAATCGGTAAGCTTTTGCTCGGAGGTGGCATACGCATCCGCGCGCACACTGGCGATGAAGGCCAGCGCCGATTGAAGGCGTTCTAACTGTCCGCGGGCGATATTGGGATCTGCCGGGCTGTAAACCGGATTGACCTGGACGGCAGCTTGCTGGCGTTGCTGCTCGGTGAGAACGGCGCTCTCATACTCATAAGCATAAGGCGCGACAACATCCTGGGGAGCAACATCGCCCTCCTGGAGCGGAACCGTCGAGAGCGGCGCCGCATAAGGGATGACCAGCGCCAGCAAAGTCAAACCGCCGCCCGACAGGATCAAGATCAGCAGGAATACGTTGCGCCGGGTTATCATCGTTGAATCACAAGTTGATTTTCAGGCAGGCCGCCTGCGGCTTTTACCCGACCAGCAATTTGCGCACGACCGAACTAACCTGATCTCCAGGTGCGCGCCCAGCGACTCGAGCAACGAGTGCTTTCATCACCTGGCCCATCTCACGTTGAGATGTGGCCCCAACTTCAGCGATCACTTGTTTCGCCAGGGTCTCCAACTCTTCAGCCGGCATTGCCTTGGGCAGGTAGCCTTCCAGTACAGCGATTTCGGCTTCTGAGTCTGCGATCAAATCAGGGCGGTTGGCCCTTTGAGCGTCAGCAATCGCTTCACGACGGGATTTGATTTCTTTTTGAAGGATGGCGGCAATCCCGGTTTCGTCAACAGCAGCGCCCTTTTCGATTTCTATCAGCTTGGCAGCCGATAGAACCATCCGAAGGGTGCGCTTGCGCACATCGTCGCCTGCGCGCATGGCATCTTTGAGTTGATTTTCGAGGGTAGTCTTGGTAGTCATGGAATCATTATACCCACAATCGTTGTAAAAGTCACCAGATGGGAACTGCTTCTCGCAGTCGGTCGTCTTTGAACAGTTTTATGGGATAATAAAACAAAAAAGAGGAGAATACCCTATGTTGACCATCCGAAAGCACCTATGGATACCTTTAATTATTCTAATTATCGCGCTGCTGGCCGCCTGCAATTTGCCCAGGACGCCTGAGCCGACGGCGGACCCCAATCTGATCCATACCCAGGCGGCAGAGGCCGTCAAAGCAACGTTGACTGCTGCCGCAATGGGCACACCTATTGTTGTACCGACCCAAACGCCGGGTGCTATCCTGCCCTCGGCCACATTTCCTCCTTTGCCCTCGGTGACCAATACGCCAATGCCACCGACTGCGACCCTGCTGCCAACCCTTACACCGCTTCCGCCCACTTCGACTCCTATTCCAATACCATGCGATTGGGCAGGATTTGTTGATGATGTGACTTATGATGATACACAATCTACACCCGAAGTCGTGGCTGGAACAACATTTATCAAAACCTGGCGATTGAAGAATATTGGCACCTGTACCTGGACATCGGGTTACGCGCTGGTTTTTGACAAAGGTGATGCGATGGGCGGGCCGGCTTCTCAGCCGTTGACCACCGGCACTGTCGCTCCTGGACAGGAGATAGATGTTTCGGTATCACTGAAAGCCCCCGCCACGATTGGTACATACCAGGGTTTCTGGAAACTGCGCAACAGCGCTGGGGCAACCTTCGGGCTTGGCAGCAGTTACAATGCCAGCTTCTGGGTCAAAGTCAAAGTGGTCATACCGATAACGGCTACACCCACATCAGTCGTTTATTACAATTTCACCGACAAAGCCCCCAGCGCCGAGTGGCGTAATGGCAGCAAACTGCTCCCCTGGGGCGATCCGAGCGACGACTCGCCTGGTGTAGCCACCTACCTCGAGAATGTTAAACTCGAAGATGGCAATACCTACAGCAAAATGATCGCTACCTACCCGGAAAGAATTACTGATGGGGTTATTACCGGCCTGTTTTCGAGCTATGTTGTCCAGGATGGCGATCACTTCCAGGCTAAAATCGGTTTCCGTGGAAGCTGTGGAAACGGCAAGGTTAAGTTCCAACTCAACTATAAAGAGGGTGATACGATAATCCTCTTCCGCGAGTGGACTGAGACATGCGATGGAAAACTCTTGGATGTTGATGTGGATTTATCCAGCCTGAAAGGCAAAACAATCCAGTTCATGCTGGCTGTAGTTGCAGACGGCTCGCCCGACGATGACAAGGCTGTGTGGGTATCGCCGCGGATCGCGAAATAACACAATCGCCAACTAACCAGCCAATCCGGCGGCGGGGCTGCCTCGTGGTATGATTGCCACAGGCGCGCCGCCGCCGATTTTTTCTTCACGTTTCAGTTACAAGGAGTTTCTATGTCGAAAAAAATATATCCCTTCTGGGTGGCTATTATCGTCCTTTCGTTGATCCTGGCGGGCTGCACATCGCAGGCAAGTTCCACCCCTACCCCGGTTTCTCCGGGCATGGCGCTCACCGCTGCCGTTGAAACGGCTAAAGCCCGCATCGCATTAACGCAGCAAACGATGCCGACTAATACCCCCCTCCCGCCTTCGCCGACGGTCGCTTTCACGCCGGTCGAAGCCGTGCAAACCGCCGCAGTTCAAACGGCGCAGGCTCTAATCACGCAAACCCCTGTTGTCACCCTTCAGCCCTCGCCGACCACCGGTTATTCTGGCGGGGTTGACAATTCATCGTTCACAATGAAAGAGACCATTCCAGATTACACGGATTTTGACCCCGGTGAGGCTTTTACCAAGAGCTGGCAATTTCTGAATACCGGTCAAACCACCTGGACAACCGCTTATTCGCTGGTTTTCGTCAGCGGCGATCAAATCGGCGGCCCGGCTTCGGTGGCGCTCACACTCGATGTTTCCCCCAACCAGGTTGTTGATATCCCTGTCAGTTTAGTTGCGCCAACCAAGCCTGGCATGTACAAAGGTTTTTGGCGGCTGCGTAACCCGGCCGGGGAATTCTTTGGCAGCAGTGTGTGGGTCTTAATTACTGTAGGCGGAGGCGGCGGCACCCCTGTTATCACCCCTGGCTCCGGTGCGGTCACCGATGTGACGATCAGCGTAGACGACACAACCTTCCAGGGTTCTTGCCCGCATACATTCACATTTACCGCCATTTTCACGCTGAACGGTCCGGCGTCAGTCACTTATCAGCTCGAAGCAGGCGGATTTGCCGGTATGACCCTGCCGCCCGCTCAAACGGCCACTTATGGCGCAGGGACTTATGAACTGGTTTACTACCTGGAAATCACCGGTTCCGGCTCTGGTTGGGCGCGCATGCATATCACCGCCCCCAATGATGAAGTTTCCAACGAGGTTACCTTTTCCCTGGTTTGCCAGTGATGACTCTCACCCAGGCTGTAAAAGATTACGCGCAGAGACTGGGATTCGCATTGACCGGGGTTACTACGCCCGATGCGCCGCCGCATCTCGACGTTTACGAACGCTGGCTGAAAGAGGGACGCCACGGCGAGATGAGCTACCTGGCGACCGAACGCGCCCGCCGCTGCCGCGCCGATCCGCGCGAAATCTCGCCTGAATGCCGCTCGATCCTGGTATTGGGCATCCGTTACCCGGCTCCGCCGCCCATCCCCCCTTCTCTGGCAGAGAAGGGGGGCGCATGGGGAATAGGTTATGGTAGAGTCGCTGCTTACGCCTGGGGCAACGATTACCACGATATTCTTCCCGACCGTCTGCGATCAATCGTCGCTTTCATCGAGACCCAGGCCGGCCACGCTATTCCTAACCGCTGGTATACCGATACCGGCCCTCTGCTCGAACGTGAGCTTGCTCAGCGCGCCGGACTGGGCTGGATCGGCAAGAATACCTGCCTGATACACCCCCGGCTGGGATCCTATTTCCTGCTGGCGGAAATCTTGCTCGGCATCGAGCTTGACCCCGACCCACCCTTCTCTTTTGACCGCTGCGGAACCTGTACACGCTGCCTCGACGCCTGTCCCACCGGCTGCATCCTCCCCGACCGCACCGTGGATGCCCGTCGCTGCATCTCGTACCTGACAATTGAGCTAAAAGGATCAATCCCACCAGATTTACGCTCAAAGATGGGCGCGTGGGTCTTCGGATGCGATGTGTGCCAGCAAGTCTGTCCATGGAACCGGTGGGCAGCCGCCGATGGCGACCCGGCCTTCGCACCTCGCCCCGGCGTTCCCAATCCGATCCTGGCCGACGAACTATCGCTCACTGCCGAAGATTTCAACCGCAAATTCAAGCACAATCCGGTAAAACGCGCCCGCCGGCGCGGTTACTTGCGCAACGCAGCCGTCGCTGCCGGGATTTCCGGCGGTCAGCCAACAGCACCTGCCCTGGCGCGCGCGCTTCGTCTCGACTTTGAACCGCTCGTGCGTGCTCATGCCGCCTGGGCGCTGGGGCGCACCGGCGGCGAGCATGCCCGGCAGGCTCTGGTCGAAGCCGCTTCATCGGAAAATGATCCCTACGTTCTGTCAGAAATCAACGCTGCCATTTCCGACGCTGCCCGCTGATGGCTGCCTAATTCAACGGCGACAGCGAAATACCCAAAATTTGGATTGTGCTATAATTTGGCCGACTTCGGTCCAATGTGGGAAATAAATATTGACGAAGCTGTGAAAACATCCCGGCGAATGGGAATATCATGACTAGGGATGGAAGGATTTTTATATGAACAAGATTTCATCGCGAAAAAAGGGAGCAGACGCGTTGACAAGCGAACTTCGCCCATCTGCTGCCGCTTATTTTCTCAAAAGGAGAATACAATTTATGGGGAGATACCTGAAACTGGCTTCTATAATGAGCCTCGCCATGTTCGTTGCTTTACTGCTCACCACTTGTTCATCGCCAACAGCGGTTGAGCCGTCCGCCACCCCCACTCTCATGGCAATCGTCCTTTCTCCTACGCCAATTAATCCGACGCCTACGCCTACGCCTACAGTAATTTTACCGTCCCCTACGGCGAACATTCAAACATCCACACCCACTCTACAACCGACGCCAATCGAAAACACACCAACTCCCCTGCCCACAACACCACCTGTTGTTATTACACCCCAACCGACCATAGGATCAACTCGTATCTCGGAAGCCGATCAAATGGTGCAGGTGTATGTGCCCGCCGGTGAATTCCTCATGGGATCGGTTGATCCAGAAGCCAAGCAAACCATCGCGGGTGGGCGCGCCTATCCTGAAATCCCGCAGCATACCGTAAATCTGGACGGATATTGGATTGATAAGTATGAAGTCACAAACGCTCAGTACGCGTTATGCGTCGCAGCGGGTGTTTGTCGGGCGCCCTTTAACACTGCCTCCTACACATACGCGAATTATTACGGTAATCCAGAATTTTCGAATTATCCCGTCATGTGGGTGAACTGGTCCATGGCGCGGCAATACTGCGAATGGGGCGGCAGAAGGCTGCCCACCGAAGCGGAATGGGAAAAAGCATCTCGTGGTACAGAAGGACAAAAATACCCCTGGGGAAATGAGACGATAAGCGGAGAACTGGCAAATTTCTGCGATATCAATTGCACAAGATCCATTGCCAACCCCCTCTATAATGATGGCTACCCTGATGTAGCGCCGGTCGGAAGCTATCCTGCAGGCGCCAGCCCCTATGGGGCGATGGATATGTCGGGCAATGTTTGGGAATGGGTCAATTCGCTCATCCAGCCCTATCCGTATGACGCCACGGATGGACGGGAAGACCCGAATGCCAGTGGTGAGCGGGCCTGGCGCGGCGGACCATGGAGCAATGGATATTGGTGGATGCGTTCTTCCATCCGTTACCGCTCAGTCCCATCTTATTGGTGGTATAACCTGGGATTTCGTTGCGCAGCTTCGGGGTGATGGTTCTTATCCAAAACGGACAATACCGAGCTGACGACCAGCGTAACAGGCATTGCAGCGCAGAATAGGCGTGTATCAAACCTCGATATAAAAATCAAGGGCGGGTGTAGAACCCGCCCTTTGACTTGAATAGATTGCTCACATCCGAACTATGGGGTCGGCGTGAAGGTGGGTGTGAGGGTCATAATTGACCCCGGAGTGCCGCCGACTGCCGCAGGCGTCCATGTTGGTACGGGGGTGGCGATATTGACCGGGACTTTGATCACTTGGCATGCATCTGGAAAATCCGTCTCGGCAAATTTATTCTCTTTACGGATTGCATCCACAGTGCTATTGAATGTTGCCGCAATTTGGAATAAACCCTCGCCCGGGTTCACCATGTATTCGATCACGCCCCGAAATCCCTCTGGGATCGGCGTTGCCGTGGGCCGTACCATCCCTGGAGGCGGGATCAGCAGATTTTGCCCAATGTAAAGGATAGGATCGTACCGGTCAAGAATATTCGAGTTCAATTCGAGGATAAGGCAAGGATCGGTAACGCCGAAGGTCTCGGCAATCAGCCCGATAGAGTCACCTTCTTTGACAACATACACAAAAGAACTGGCGGGCGTGGTGGTGGCTGTAGGCGTCGGTGTCTCAGTAGGTGGAGGCAAAGTCGGGGTTTCGGTAGGAGTGCTGGTCAGGGTTGGCATCGGGGTAGCCGTGCGCGTGGCCGTCAGGGTTGCGGTAGGTGTGTCGGTGGACGAGAGCAGCGGGATTTTCGGTGTACCGGAGCCGAGCAACCAAAAGATAAGGATTGCTGCCCCAACGATCAGCAGCAGGGCGGCAATACCGATAATGATGATCGGTTGCGCCCTTTGCTGGCGTTTGCGATAGGATTCAATGACATTTTGGGCGGAATCTTTGTCGCTCATATTTTTCCTCAAGTTCGGCGCAAGGGAGCGCCTCAGTTTTTCTAGCTATATATCCTCCCACGTGCCGGAGGTTTGTCTGATTGTACCCGATTTTTGACGAGTCGGGCAAAAGGCGGCTATAATCCGATTAGTCAAGACGATCCTTCGATTGGTGAGGTTCCCATGCGAATAATCATCTATGGTACTGGCGGGGTTGGCGGGTATTTCGGCGGGCGGTTGGCGCAAGCCGGGGAAGACGTGGTTTTCATTGCCCGCGGGGAACATCTGCGGGCGATTCGCGCACATGGTTTGAAGGTAGATTCAATCAAAGGAAACTTCATCGTCCATCCAGCGCAAGCTACCGACGATCCGGCCGAGGCGGGCATAGCCGATGCGGTGCTGGTATGCGTCAAGGCCTGGCAAATCCCGGAAGTGTCGCAAGCATTGAAGCTGATGATCGGCCCGCAAACAAGTGTCATTTTTCTAGGCAATGGGGTGGACGCCCTGGGGCAGCTCACCGCTGCGCTGGGCGCAGCCCCTTTGCTCGGAGGGATGTGCCGCATTTCATCATTTCTGAGTGGGCCGGGACACATCCAACATGTAGGCATTGATCCTTCTCTCGCCTTCGGTGAGCTGGACAATCGCCCGAGCGAACGTGCGGCGCGATTGCTCGATGCTTTTCAGAAGGCCGGCGTGAAAGCTGAAACCCCGCCCGATATTCATGTCACGATCTGGCAGAAATTCCTGTTCATCGCGGCTGTCAGCGGCGTTGGGGCGGCGACCCGCGCTCCCATTGGGGTCATTCGCAGTACCCCGGAGACGCGGCAGGTGCTGGAATCAGCTCTGCGGGAGGTCGAGGCGGTAGGGCGCGCCCGAGGGATAGCACTGCCGGAAGATGCCACGCCGCGCACCCTGGCGATGATTGACCGCCTGCCGGAAGATACGCTGCCCTCGATGCAGCGCGACATCGAAATGGGACGGCCTTCCGAGCTGGAGGCGCAATCAGGAGCGGTGGCGCGCATGGGGCAGGAGTTGGGCATCCCCACGCCGACCCACACCATGCTTTACGCATTGTTGCTGCCGCAAGAGTTAAAGGCGAGAGGCAAGATTTAACGTGATACCGAGGAGGGAGCAGTTTCGATACAGAAAGTTATCACGGCGCCCACTGGGGGGCGTACCCGCCAACGGACAGTTTCACCGGGTCGCTGCCATCGGCGTTGACCAGCCATAATTCTACAGGGTCGGTTGGGCTATCCAGATTTGAACGCACGAAAGCCAGTTGCCCGCCATCGGGCCGCCAGGCAAAATCGTAATGATTATAAAACGGGGCGTTGGTCAATTGCAGCGGGTCTTTGCCATCGAAGCGCATAACCCATAGTTGACGGCCCGGCGTCCACAGGCTGGCAACTAGCGATTTGCGGGCGAAAGCCACCCATTGCCCATCGGGCGAGATGGCTGGCGCGGTATCTTCAATGTCAATCCCTTGCGTCAGGTAGGTTGTAGTTTTTTGAGCAGGGTCATAGGCCATAAGGTGGCTGGCTGCAATCGGGTCGCCGCTGGCCACGGGAATGATGAATATCTCCGGGGCGACGAAAATCATCCCATCGGCAGACCAACTGCCCGGCTCGCCGGTTTCGTTGGGAAAGACAACGGTTTCACCGGAAAGGGGATCGAGCACAACATAAGCCTGGGCGGTTACGTCATAAAAGGATAAACGGCCAGCCACAGACCAGGCGGGAAGGATGGTTTGGTGGGATAAATCGCCAGCCAGAACCTCACCCCGGCTCCCCTCACTGCTGTTCTTTGTGGTGGGGGAAATACTTTGAAGAGGCAACAACCAGACTTGGGTGGGAGCTTTGGCCGACAGCCGCTCGAAGGCCAGAAATAGGCCGTCCGGCGAGATGGAAACAGCCTGGCAAACAGCTTTCGGGCATTCCAGCAGGGTGGTGAGTGTGTTATCCAGCCGGTTCAGCCGAAAAATATCGGCGCTGCCAGAGGCCGTATTGGCGCTGAAGTATACGGCTACCCCATCGGCGCTGATGCAATAATCACGCACCCCGCCGGCGGTGGTCAACTGTTCGAGACTGCCCGTTTGGGGGTCAGTGGCGTAGATATCAGCGGAGTCGTTGGCGGGCCATAAATACAGCAAGCGCGGCTTTTCGACGGCAAACGACCAGGTTTCGCCTGCCAGCATCGGTGAGGGGATCACACCCGCCGACCATGCCCCGGCAGCCAGCCGGACGGTGACGGTAATGCCGCCGGGCCAGGGTTCATCGGGGGTAAATATGAGTGTGTTGCCACCCCAGGTAAGCTCACCGCTCTGTTCGGGTTCGATAGACAGGCGGCTGATAACGGCGTCAGCCCGCATTGGGCGAGAAAACGCCAGCCGGACGGGCGCGCCCGCCGGGACGACGCTCCCCGGCGGGGGATACATCTCCAGGACGCGCGGCGCCCGCGAGAGCCAGACCCCAATCACTACCAGGATCAGAACCAGCGGGACGAGGATGATCCAAAGTCGTCGGTAAGTCATGCGTTTATTATAATCCCGCCTTCACTTCCTCCCGGGCTGGTGAGGCCGGATGGTAAAATCATCCATGTTGGAATCCACGCCATTTGTGATTAGCTCCGGGTATTGTGTATGGCAAGCAAACCATCCTTTAGAAAATTCGCGCTTCACGGCTGGATCGGCCTGGGATTGGCGGCTATTTTTTGGGCGGTCAACTGGGGGCTGAAAGGGCCGCGCAGCCATTGGGCTTTCTTCCCCCTGTGGCTGGGCTATGCCCTGACGGTGGATGCCCTGGTGTTGTGGCGCACTGGAACCTCGCTGCTGACCCGCAATTGGCGCAAATTCATCGGGTTGTTCATCGTCTCCGCGCCGGCGTGGTGGCTCTTCGAGGCGATCAACGCCCGTTTGCAGAACTGGGTTTACATCGGCGAGGAGGATTTCTCGGCGCTGAAATATGCAGCATTTTCCACGATCAGCTTTTCCACCGTCATCCCGGCGGTTTTCGGCGCAGCGGAGCTGGCAGCCAGCTTCGGATTCGTCAAACGACTGGGGCGCGGGCTGATCATCCGCCCAACGCGGCTCACGACGGTGGTTTTCTTCGCCGCCGGGTGGGCGATGTTCGTTCTAATGCTGGCATGGCCGAAAGTTTTCTTCCCCTTTATCTGGCTGTCGCTTTATTTCATCCTGGAGCCGGTCAACGTCTGGCTGGGCAACCGTCACCTGGCGCGCTGGACCGAAAGGGGGGATTGGCGTCCGGTGGTCGCCTTGTGGGTGGGGGTGCTGATCACAGCTTTCTTTTGGGAGATGTGGAATTACTTTTCGTACCCGAAATGGCTTTATCACGTTGGCTGGGGGCAGTGGTTGCACATCTTCGAGATGCCGCTGCTCGGCTACGGCGGGTATCTGCCGTTCGCGATGGAATTATATGCGCTGTATCACCTCGTGGCGGGGCTGTGGGGAGAGAAGAAAACGGATTATGTCAGGATAGGGAATGAGTTTAGTGAATAGCGGCTTGCGCCTCATCCACGAACTTCCCGCCGGTAATCATCTGATCCACTATCTTGTGATTGAGGTTAAATATCAGCAGCACTTCGATTTGCTGAAAGCAATAGTGCTCTCCCGTTCCCATCAGGACTTTCCGGCAGTGATAAGTCACATTTTCTTCCCTCTCACCGTACTCGATGCTCAATTCATTGCGTAAATCTACCCGTGTTCGGATGATCTCCCCGCAGCGCAGGCATTGCACTGTGAAGCAGTACGACCACTCATCGGCTTTTGGGGTGGGTTTTAAGAGATCAGTGAGTTTTTTGAAGAAGCCCATGGCATGATCCTCCTTGGCGTATCATTCTATTTTATCACCCGCAGCCGCCAATCCAGGGCGGTGTAACGGTGTGCCACTTTGTTGTTCTTCACCGCAATCCCGATCGCTTTACGGCTGCCCACCAGCACGCATAACCGCTTGGCCCGCGTGATGGCTGTGTACAGCAGGTTGCGCTGCAACATCATGTAATGGGCTGTCACCAGGGGGACGACCACCACCGGGAACTCCGATCCCTGGCTCTTGTGGACCGACACAGCATAAGCCAGCACGATCTGGTCGCACTCACTCCAATCATAAGTCACCTGTCGCCCATCGAAATCCACCATCAATGCGTGCTCGATGGGGTCGAGCGCCAGAATACTCCCAATGTCGCCGTTGTACACATCTTTGTCGTAATTGTTTTGGGTTTGCATCACCCGGTCGCCAGGACGGAAAATCTGCCCGTAGAGCAATTTTTCGGGCTTGAGTGGGCTGGCGGGGTTGAGAGTCTCTTGCAGGCGTTGATTCAGGGCGTGAACCCCCGCCGGGCCGCGGTACATCGGGGCCAGCACCTGAATCTCCCTCGGCGACAAGCCGAATTTCTGCGGGATGCGGTTACAGACCACATCATTCACCCATTGTGCGGCGTCTTCGGGGGCGTCGGCGGGGAACAGAAAGAAGTCGCTTGCGCCCTCGAAGATTGGCATCTCCCCTTTGTTGATGCGATGGGCGTTGGTGATGATGTGCGAGCCGGCGGCCTGCCGGAAGATAACGCTCAACCGTGTGAGGGGCGTTGTCCCGGAGGCGATCACATCCCGCAAAACATCCCCCGCCCCGACCGACGGCAACTGATCAACGTCGCCAACCAGCAGGAGATGCGTACCCGGCTTGAGCGCTTTGAGCAGGTGATTCGCCAGCGACAGGTCGAGCATGGAGGCTTCATCCACGACCAATAAATCCACCGGCAGCGGGTTCTGCGCGTTGAATTTGAATCCTTCGGATGGCGACGGCCCCAAGAGGCGATGGATGGTGCTCGCCGGGTGACCGGTGGCCTCGGACAGCCGTTTGGCGGCGCGGCCCGTGGGGGAAGCCAGCGCGAACGGGCGGCGAGCAGTATCCATGGCGGCGATCAGTGCACGAATCGCGGTAGTTTTTCCCGTGCCAGGCCCACCGGTCAGCACACTGACCGAATGCGACAGCGCCGTTGCCACCGCCGATTGCTGCTCAGTGGATAATTGGGGATCAGGTAGGGGCAGCGCATACGGGAGGCTGCGGGCGTCCGCCAGCCGGTGCAGCCGTTCGGCTACGCCGGTCTCACAGAGGTACAAAGGGGTGAGGTAGATCGCCTGTTGGCCGTAGGGGGTGGCGCTCTCCATCACCCCCTTCCCCCTATCCCCTTTCCCCTCGAGAGATGGGATAGGGGATAGGGGGAAGGGGATTACGTCCGCCCGCACGCGATCGTCTTGCGCCAGGCGGTCGAGAGCGGGCGGGATCAATTCGCCGCCGACGCCCAACAGCCCGGCGGCGCGCTCGGCGAGCAGCTCACGCGGCGCATAAACATTCCCATTGTCGGTCATTTCGTTGAGCGTGTAGATGATACCCGCCTCGACCCGCGAGGGATGATCAGTTGGCAGCCCCAAAGCCTGGGCGATCTTGTCGGCGGTTTTGAACCCCACCCCGTAGATGTCGCGCGCCAGCCGGTAGGGATCGTTTTTAACCACTGCCAGGGCTTCATCCCCGTATTGTTTGTAAATTTTGATCGCCAGATTGGTGCTGACGCCGTGGCTGTGCAGGAAGAGCATGATCTCCTTGACCTGCTTTTGCTCCTGCCAGGCCGCGGCGATGCGCGCCGAGCGCACTGGGCCAATATCGGGGACTTCGCGCAGGCGAGCCACCTGGTTCTCGATCACCTCCAGGGTTTGAGCGCCGAACGCGGCCACGATGCGGTCTGCCAGCCGGGCGCCGATCCCGCGGATCAACCCGGACCCCAAATAACGGCGAATGCCCGCTACAGTGGCAGGCATGGTCTGTTCACAAAATTCGACTTGAAATTGCATACCGTGTTTCGAATGGCTCACCCAGTTGCCCTGCAAGCGAACATGCTCGCCGGCAGCCAGCTCGGGCAGATTACCCACCGCCGTCGCCAAACCGTCTCGCCCGATTCCAGGATGGCGTATCAGCCGTTCGGGATGCACCCGCACCACACTGTAACCATTCTCAGGGTTGTAGAAAGTGACACGCTCGATGGAGCCGGTCAGGGTATCCATAGGTGAAGTATCATGCGTCAAGTGCTTAAATGTCAAGTGCCACGTTTGATATCGCTACGTGGCACTTGATGCATGGCACTTAGCACGTAATTACGGCATCGGATTCGTATTCGCCCAATCCTGTCCGACGAGGATGACGACATCCACTTCGCTGTTGGGGTCATATGAACTGTAGATTCGGGTGGCCTGAATACCCATCAACTCGACCAGATAATTGACCGTATAGGGCTTACCGGTATAGTCAATGATCGTCGTGTAACTGTAATATTCCTGTGCATTGCCGGTGGTGATGATGGTAAGACCCTGAGATATCAAGTATTCCTGGGTTTCGGAAGCCAGGCCAGCCGTGTAAGTGCCGTTCAGCACCGAGACACGCGCCGCCTCGGCCAGCATAAGATCCTTCGGGTCGCCGTTGGCAGCCGCCGGGCTGACCGGGCCAGAATTTGTGAAGATTTCGTCGCGCAGGATGCGAATCTGATCGGGTATGGGGATAAGAATATCCAGCCCATCGGCGGAAACGCCCATCTCGACCATGTCGGGCGGTGAGATGACGCCTTGCTTCATGTTTTCGTCGGGAATCTGGATTGCCAGCCAGGCCAGTGAAATGGCTTGATCGAGGGTTAGATTGGTGTGTACCCCGCCGGCCAGCTCTGCGTACAATACGGGCGACTTCTCGATCAACGTGGGCAGCATATCAAGTTTGATGATTTTATCCCGGATAGCGTAAATCACCTGCTTCTGGCGGTCAGCCCGGTCGAAGTCGCCGCCGGTGGTGTAGCGGTTGCGGGCATAGGCCAGGGCAGCCGGGCCGTCGAAGTGATACTGCTTGCCGGGTTCGAGTTTGATGGTGTTATGCTCGCCGATCGGGTCAATTTTGAAAACTTCAAGCGGGTCGCCGTTCTCGTCAACCATCTCTGGTACGTCAATGTCTATGCCGCCAATCTCGTCAATGAACTTCTCGAAGGCCTGGAAATCCACCTGGGCGTAATAATTGATCGGCAGACCCAGGAATTGCTCGACCGTCTCCATCGCCAGACCCGGCCCGCCGCCCGGCAGCTTATAGGCTTCGCCGAGATAATAAGCCGTGTTGATCTTGCCATAATTGAAGCCAGGGATATTGACCCACATATCACGCGGAATGTGAATCCAGCCCACGCTCTTGGTCAATGGATCAATGCTGAACAAGATCATCGTGTCGGTGCGGGATGGTCCCTCGCGTTCGGCGCTCCAGTCGCCGTAATCCAGCCCCATGAAAAGAATATTAACGCGGCTGGCTCCATCCCAGGGTTGGGGCGTCGGCCCGCCGGGTAAATCCATCGGGGGCAGTTCTGAGATGACGGCGGCGCTGGTGGGATTAGGCGTTCCCTGCGGGTTGACGCCCGAATCCTGCGGAATCGGAGGGCTTTGCCCAACCTGGAAAGGCAGCGCCAGGACAGCATCCCGCACGGCGACGAACGTCAGGTAAGCCGTGATGCTGGCTGCCAGACAAAATGCGACCAGCAACCCCCATAACACCGGGTTGGGGGCGGTCGTTTTCTTTCGCTTGACATATTGTGTTTGTTTCATAATCTTTTCTTGTTCCATCGGTTGAGTGATTATAACATGGCGTGGTTGTTGGGTGCGAGTGGTGT
Organism: Candidatus Aquidulcis sp.; assembly: GCA_020723385.1. Taxonomy (GTDB): domain Bacteria; phylum Chloroflexota; class Anaerolineae; order Anaerolineales; family UBA4823; genus DYIZ01. The sequence continues at coordinate 11,556 of DYIZ01000060.1, read as the reverse complement.
AAAATAGGGCGTTGCAGGTTCAGTGCCAGTTATCAGTGATCAGTAACCAGTGAACAGTAATCAGTCACTGCCGCTATAACTGACCACTGATAACTGGTCACTGATAACTGATCGCCATGTCCTTAATTACCGCCACCAACCTCGCCAAATCTTACGGCCCCGACGATATCTTTTCCGGGGTGAGCTTTGCCATTCCGAAGGGTGCGCGGGCCGCCATCGTTGGGCCAAATGGGATCGGAAAAACCACATTGCTGCGCATCCTGGGGGGGGATGAGACGCCCTCCGATGGGACTGTGTTCCGCGCCAAGCTGCTCAAAATGGGCTACCTGCCGCAGGAAGCCGCTAACGACGCAGCCTTCGAGGCCGATACCAGCCTGTGGAATACCTGTCTCACTGCATTGGACACGCTGCGCCAGATGGAGGCCGAGCTGGCTCGTCTGGAATCGCTGATGTCCGACCCCCTGGAGGCGGAGACAGCCCTTGCCAAGTACGGCCCCCTGCAGGCCGAGTTCGAGCGGCGCGGCGGTTACACGTATATCAACCGGATTCAGCAAGTCCTCACCGGCCTGGGGTTCAGCCGGAACGAGTTCGACTTCCCCTTGCGCTATCTCTCCGGCGGGCAGCGCACGCGCGCCTTGCTGGCGCGCCTCCTGCTCTCCGATCCCGACCTGCTCATCCTCGACGAGCCAACCAACCACCTCGACATCGCCGCCGTCGAATGGCTGGAGGATTATCTCACCCACTGGGATGGCGCGGCGCTGATCGTCTCGCACGACCGCTATTTTCTCGACCGGGTGGCGACCGTCATTTTCGAGATGAGCCGCAGCGGGTTCGAGACCTATCACGGCAATTATTCCGCTTATGTGCAGGATCGCCAGCGGCGCTGGGAGCTGCGCCAGCAGATTTTCGAGACCGAGAAAGAGCGGCTGGAAAAAGAGATCGGCTACATCCGTAAGAACATCTCCGGCCAAAACGTGCTGCAAGCCAAAGGCAAGCTACGCCGCCTGACCCGCTATTTGCAGGCGGTGGAGCAGATTGGGCTGGAAAACGTGGTGGGGCGGCAGTGGGGGGAGATCAGCGAGGAGGTAAGCACCTCAACCAGCCCGTTCAGCGTGGAGGAGGCCGAGCGGCGCGTGCGCTCGCTCCGCCCGCCAGCCAACCGCCCGCCGGGACTCAGCCTGCACCTGCACGCTACTTACCGTTCGGGCGATATTGTGCTGCGCACGCAGGCGCTGCGGGTGGGCTTCCCTGAAACCCCGCTGTTTTTCGCCGGCGACATCGAGCTGCGCCGCCTGGAGACCGCTGCGCTCATCGGCCCCAACGGGGCTGGCAAAACCACTTTTCTCAAGACCATCCTGGGCCAGAAGCCCCCGCTCAAAGGCGATGTATCGCTGGGGGCCAGCCTGAAAATCGGTTATTTTGCCCAGGCGCACGAAGACCTGCACCCCGAGCGCACGCTGATGGAAGAGATCGATTCGGTCGCCCCGCAGATGCTGGCGGCTGAAGTGCGCAAATACCTGGCGCGCTTCCTGTTCACCGGCGACGATGTGTTCAAAAAAGTGTCAGTGCTCTCGGGCGGCGAGGGCAGCCGGTTGGCGCTCGCCAAGCTGGCGCTTGCCGGGGCCAATTTGCTCCTGCTCGACGAGCCGACCAACCATCTCGACATCCCCTCGCAGGAAATCCTGCAAGAGGTGCTCGACAATTTCCAGGGCACGATTTTACTGGTCTCACACGACCGGTATTTGATTGATGCGCTGGCGACGCAGATTTGGGAGATTGACGAAGACCAGGGTGAATTGCGCGTGTTCAAGGGGACTTACAGCGAATATCGGGAGTGGCTGTTAGCCGAAAAGGAACGGGCCAAAGCCGAGGAGGCCGCGCAGCCCCGTAAGAGCGATTTACCCCGCAAGGAGCCATCGCGCATCACCCCCGAAGAGAAGCGCCGCCGCAACCGCATCAAATCCATTGAGGATCAAATTGGCGAGCTAGAGGGCCAGCTTGCCACGCTCTCACGCCTGCTCGAAAATCCGCCTGCCGACCCGGCCAAAGTGCAAAAACTGGGCCGCGATTACGTTCGCACGCAAGCCGAATTGGAAGCGAAAATGAAGGAATGGGAGGAATTACAGGCCGCGGCTGTTGGGTAGGTCGAGGAAATTCAAACACAAAGGGCAGGAAGGATTCACGAAGGGCACAAAGACTTTTTTATCTTTGTGCCCTTCGTGAATTTCTGTGTAGCCTTCGTGTTTAGAATCCTGCTTCAACCAGTCGTCAATTCGATCAGATTCTGATCGGGGTCGCGCACGAACGCTGCGGCATCTTGTTTCTCAACAGCAATTCCCTGGTCTTCCAGCCGGGAGATCAACGCTCGCCAGGCTTCGCCCTCGGGTACAGCAATGCCAAAGGCGCGCAGGCCAACCGCGTCGGGTGAAGGCGGGGGTGCGCCGGCGCTGTTCCAGATATTGACCCCGATGTGGTGATGATAGCCCCCGGCGGATAGGAACAACGCTCCCGGATAATTACGCTGGGTTATATCGAAACCTAGCAGGCCGTGATAGAACGCCTCTGCCCGCCCCAAACCCGATACTTGCAAGTGAATGTGGCCGATGTCGGTCGCCGGGTCAATGCCAGCCCAGGGATCGTGATCGGCCAGGCCATCCCGCAGCAAAGCTTCCAAATCTAGCGGATCGGTGGCCATGGCAACTTGCCCGCTCTGCCACGACCACGCAGTTTTCGGGCGGTCGGCATATAACTCGATGCCGTTATCGAAGGGGTCGGGCAGATAGAGCGCCTCGCTCACCAAATGATCGGCAAATCCGTGGAAGCGCGTCTCACGTTCGACAAGATGCCGAAAAATGCGCGCCAGCGCCCCGTGATTCGGCAGGCGAATGGCGACATGATACAACCCCGGCGCGCGCACAGACTTGCGCTGGGCATCTGGCAGCGGGGTGAGGGTGATCAACCCCGGGGGTCGGCCGTTCGCCGAGAGGGAGAGACCCTCATGGCCTCCGCTTAACCTGCGGAAGCCAAGCGTCTCCTCGTAAAAAGCCAGCGCTTCTTCGAGATCGGGCACTTGCAGGTTGACGTGATTGATGTGGGTGGTAACGGGGAGTCGAAATTCATCCATCTGGCGCGCCTCACGCGTAAATTTATCGGACTAATATTATCTAAATTCTACCGTAAGAGTCAGGCCAGAAGATGAGGGGAGAGTGAGAAGATTAAGCGGCCGCTCTTTCCTTCGCTTGCACACGTCCCGCCCGCCAGTCGCGGATGGCAAACGGCAGGTAGAGCAGCAGCCCCACCGTGAACCCGATAGCTTCCAGCCCCAGGATGTACCACGGCCACGGACCGAGCATGTCAATCAGGCTGGGGGTCTCAGGCTTGTGGGCGATAAACATGTAATTGCTGCCCAGGAGATAATTGACGACCCCCACAAAAACCATGTAAATATTCGTTCCAATGATGACCCGCAACAGCGATTTCCAAGTCGGGCGGTAGCCCTCGACGAGGGTCATATACACCGCCGCGGTGACGATGGCCCCGTGCGAGACGATGACCTGGAAGAAGCGAAAGTGCGGGAAGCCGTACTGGCCCGCATCGGGGGTCAGCAGCGCCTGCGTGGCCGCGCCGATCCCCAGAAAATAGGCAAACTCGTAGACGGGACGATTTTTAGTCACGAGCATGAAGGCGCATAGGAATACGAAAACGCTGCAAATGTGCAGGGGCAGCATGGTTTGCACAGTCCACTGCCCGATAGAATAGTTCCACCAGTGCCAAAGGGACTCATTGACAAGGAGGATAGCCGCCAACGAATAGCGAAAGATTGCCCGCCCCCGTGGCGAGACACGCTTCAACTGCGGCAGCAGGAGATTGATGATCAGCACGATTCCCAGGGCGACCAGGTGCGCTGTTCCAAATAACTCGAAGGGTTTACCCACCCAATCTTTTGCGAAGAATTGATCCATGACAGTCACTCCAGTTGGCGGATTTTGTGCAGCTTTTTCGTTTTATGTGCTTTGCCCATGCGCCTTTCTCCAATTTTCGAACTTCTGAATACGGGCGTAATACTCATCCCAATCAGCCATACGCCTTCGCTGTTGCCTTTCGCTTTCCTCAGGCGTATATTTCGCGGCGAATTCCCAAAGTGAGACGTACTGCCTCCATGCCTCCTGCGGCGACAGGTTGGCCGCGTTGCGATAACGCTCACGCGCCTCAGCCAGATTCCACTGGCGATACCATTCGAATGCCTGACGGTAGAGATTTTTGTCGAGCGCCATGTGATGATTTTACACGAAATTGGAGCGGGGTCAAATGAATTTTAAAAGCCTCGAAACCCGCTCACTGCGGCCCCGAGGCTTCTCTCCTCACTGTTGACTGCCAACTGATTACTGATAACTGATCACTGACTTCCCCGGCGCACATTCCTCGCCAGCGTCTCGCGCAGGAATTGGCCGGTATAGCTGTCCTCGATTGCGGCTACCGCTTCCGGCGTCCCTTCGGCGAGGAGCATGCCGCCCCGATCGCCGCCCTCCGGGCCGAGATCAATCAGCCAATCGGCCACCTTGATGATCTCCAGGTTGTGCTCGATGATAACAACGCTGTTGCCCGCCTCCACCAGCCGCTGGAGCACCTCGATCAGCATGTGAACGTCGGCGGCATGCAGACCCACCGACGGCTCGTCGAGCACGTAGATCGTGCGCCCGGTGGCGCGCCGCGACAACTCTTTGGCCAGCTTCACCCGCTGCGCCTCGCCGCCCGACAGTGTGGGGGCCGGCTGCCCGATGCGGATGTAACCCAGCCCCACATCGTTCAACGTTTGCAGCTTGCTGGTCATCGAAGTGAATGCCGAGAAGAATTCCAACGCATCCTCGACCGTCAAATCCAGGATTTCGGCGATGCTCTTGTCCTTGAAGCGCACTTGCAGCGTCTCGCGGTTGAAGCGCGCCCCATGGCACACATCGCACGGCACGTACACATCCGGCAGGAATTGCATCTCGATGCGCAACTGCCCCTGCCCCTGGCAAGCCTCGCAGCGCCCGCCGTGAACATTGAACGAGAAACGTCCCGGCTTGTAGCCCCGAAGTTTGCTCTCGGGCAGCTCGGCAAACAGCTTGCGGATTTCGTCGAACAGCCCGGTGTACGTGCCGGGGTTGGAGCGCGGCGTGCGCCCGATGGGTGACTGGTCAATGTTGATGATCTTGTCGAGCAGCTCCATCCCCTCGATGCGCTCGTGATCGCCCGGCTGGGTGTGCGCCCCATGGAGCTGGCGCGCCAGCGATTTATACAGAATCTCCACCATCAAGGTGGACTTGCCGCTCCCCGAGACACCGGTGATGCACACCAGCTTGCCCAGCGGAATTTCGACATCAATATTCTTGAGATTATTCTCGCGCGCCCCGACCACCGTCAGGTGTTTGCCGTTGCCAGTGCGGCGCTGCTCAGGGATGGGGACACACTGCCGCCCGGAGAGATATGCCCCGGTCAGCGAGTCGGGATGGGCCAGGATGGTTTCCACCGTCCCTTCGGCCACAACCTTCCCGCCGTGCTCGCCCGCCCCCGGTCCCAGGTCGAGAATCCAATCGGCGGAGCGGATCGTCTCGTCGTCGTGTTCCACCACGAGCACCGTATTCCCCAGGTCGCGCAATCCCTTGAGGGTGTTGAGCAGACGGTTGTTATCGCGCGGGTGCAGGCCAATCGAAGGCTCATCGAGCACGTACAGCACCCCCATCAGCCGCGAGCCGATCTGCGTCGCCAGGCGGATGCGCTGCGCCTCGCCGCCAGAGAGGGTCGCCGCCGAGCGTTGCAGGGTCAGGTAATCCAGGCCCACATCCACCAAAAAGCCCAGGCGGGAGATGATTTCCTTGAGAATGCGCTCGGCGATGGCCTGCTGGCGCGAGGAGAGTGGAGTCGCCGGCCCGGTCAGCTCCTGCACCCAATCGAGCGTACGCAGCACCGGCCAGCGGGTCACTTCGACGATATTGGCGTCGTTGATCGTCACCGCCATGGCCTCTTTACGCAGGCGTTTGCCCTCGCAGGTTGGGCACACCCGGTCGGTCATGTATTCGGAAATTTTCTCACGGATGTACTCGGAACCGGTCTCCCGGTAGCGCCGCTCCAGGTTGGGGATCACCCCCTCGTAGGCGGCGTCGAAAATCGCCTGGCGGCCGTCTTTGTTGTGGTAGTGAATGCGGACTTTCTCGCCTTTCGTGCCATACAGCACAATAGCTTGCTGTTCGGATGAAAGCTTCTTGAATGGCTTATCGAGATCAATATGATGCTGACGGGCGGCGGCTTCGAGCAACTGCCAGTAATAGCCCGTATCCTCGCGCAGGTTATTCCACTCCATGGCGATCAGCGCCCCATCGTTGAGCGACTTCTCGGGGTCCACCAACCGCTCGGGGTCAATTTCGAGCTTGCTGCCCAGCCCCTGGCAGTCGGGGCACGCCCCGTGGGGGGTGTTGAACGAGAAAGTGCGCGGCTCGATCTCCGGCAGCACAGAGCCATGCTCCGGGCAGGCGAGATGTTCGGAGAAATGCAAATCTTGCCCTTCAGTTCCCTTATCCCCTATTCCCCTATCCCCTTGTTTATCAGATGAAGATGGGTTAGAGGCTGCCGAATGGACAGTCACATACCCCTCGCCAAATTTGAGCGCCGTCTCCACCGAATCGGTCAGCCGCGAGCGGAATTGCTGCGCTTCGGAATCATCCTCCAAACGCCGGATGACGATACGATCCACCACCGCTTCGATGGTGTGGATTTTGTAGCGATCCATCGCAATGTCGGCCCCTTCCAACTCGTGGATGACGCCATCCACCCGCGCCCGCACAAAACCCGCTTTGCGGATCTCATCCAACACGGCCTGGTGAGTGCCCTTGCGCCCGCGGATGACTGGCGCCAGCAAAATCAGCCGCGAGCCTTCGGGGAGATGCTCGATCTCATCCACGATCTCCTGGGCGCTTTGCTTCGAGACCTCGCGCCCGCAGATCGGGCAGTGCGGGATGCCAGCCCGGGAGAAAAGCAGGCGCAGGTAATCGTAAATCTCGGTGACGGTGCCGACGGTAGAGCGCGGGTTGTGCGACGCGCCTTTTTGATCAATCGAGACCGCAGGCGACAGCCCCTCGATGTAATCCACGTCCGGCTTTTCCATCTGCCCGAGGAACTGGCGCGCATAGGCCGATAGGGACTCCACGTACCGGCGCTGGCCTTCGGCGAAGATCGTATCGAACGCTAGCGAGGATTTCCCCGACCCGGAGAGGCCGGTGATGACAACGAGTTTATCGCGCGGAATTTCAACGGTGATATTCTTCAGGTTATGTTCCCGCGCGCCGACGACACGAATAACATTAGTCATATAGTCAACAGTATGCCAGTTTGCTAGTTTGCTAGTTTGCTAATTAATAGCCTGATAGCGAATTGCCGCCTATAAAACTAGCAGACTATCAGACTAACTGACCAATTATAGCACGTTTGTTTCAAGAATAAAATAGATTCGACAGCGCGCGATTATACCAGCCTTCGAGGAGGGTTGAGACTTCCTCCCATCCCCCCAGCAATTCTCAATTGAGTGTCGTTGCGAGCGTTCTCCAGCGAAGCAACCGCCTGTTTGTCACGCGGAGATTGCTTCGTCGGCAAGGGACGCCTCATCGCAATGACAAAATGAGAATTGCTCCCATCCCCCTGCATCAAGCGCGCATCAACTCCCGGTGGGCGGGAATCAACTCGAGGTACGAATACCGCAAGGCTTCATCGCGAATCGTAGCGGCCCGAGCTTTCAGCAGGCTGCGCGCTGTTTTCAGAATGGCGTTGGCTCGCTCATCCTGATAAGCCTGCAAAATCTGATAGCAGGTAAGATACACCCGAAACGGTTCCATTGCCCCATACAAACTGTTCGACCCCATCAATTCCAAAATCTCCTCGATGAGCGTTTTGGCGCGGGACTGGTCTCCGAGCGCCAGGGCCAGCCGGGCCTGACCCGCCAGCGCTTCCATTTGCAGCGCCTGAATACTCACCGCCCGGTGAAGCTGAACGGCCTGCTCATAAACTTGTACGGCTACATCGAATTGGCCCAGCCCGGTCAGGGCATGCGCCAGGAAAGTCAGCGTTTCGGCCTGGTTATAACGGTCGCCGACGGCTTCCGCGATGTCTCGCCCGCTTTTCAAATATTCGACTGCGATGGCATTCTCGCCCATCAAATGATACAAGACACCGTAATTGGAGAGCACAATGCCTTCATCCCGCCGGTCGCCGATTTCCTGGAAGATCGCCACCGCCTGGGTGAAGTAGAGCCGGGCTTTTGGAAAATCTCCGAGATCCATGTAGGTCAGGCCAACCCCATTGACCACCAGGCCTTCCCCCAGTCGTGCGCCGGTTTCTCTGTATAGCTTCAATGCCTGTTTGAAGTAATCCAGGGCTTTGCTAAAATCGCCGATGCTTCTGCAAATCGTGCCCAGGTTACTCAGGCAGGTGCTCTCCCCGCTCTTATTGCCAATCTCCCGGAAAACGTCCAGCGCTTGCTCATGGGCGCTGCGCGCGTCGTCGAAATGGCCTCGATTTCGAGCCATGATGCCCAGGTTCCCAAGCGAAGTGCTCACCCCTCGCTGGTGACCAGCGGCGCGGCTGAGGCGTACCGCCTCTTCGATGGCCGAACGAGCCGCCGGATAATCGTTCGCATACCAGTTCAGAATCCCCAATTCGTTCAGGCAATCCACCGTAATAACGTACCATTTGGATGCTTGCGACCGCGCCAATGCCCGCTCGATGTACGGGCGCGCCAGATCGTGATGGCCCTGTCGGCGCAGCGCCCTGCCCCATTCTAATAGCCCGCTCGCTTCGGTTTTGTCATCCCCGGTTTTTTCCGCCATGTAGACGGCTTCTTTGGCAGAAGCCATCGCTTGATCGAATCGCGCCAGATCGTTCTGGAACCCGGCCCTGCGGGCCAGCAGCATCCCCAGGAGACGAAGGTGCGGCGACTCTGGCGGGCTGGCGGTTTGACCGGGCAGACGCAACGCTTCGATGGCTGCCCCCATGAGTTTTTCGCCTTCCTGGAAGCGGCTGGCTATCTGGTAATAGGTATTCAGCGCCGGTAAAGCCTGGGTCAGGGTGTGCAGTTTTCCCCGCTCGACCGCCCAAAGCCAGGCAGAGCGAATATTCTCCAGATCGCCGATGATATCTTCCAGGTCTTGCTTCGATTTGTGGAGGTTATTCTGGCGAACGTGTAAAAAGCGGGCAAAATACCGGCTGTGACGGTCGCGCACCTGCGCCAAACCGGCCGGGGCAGCGCGGAACTTGTCGGCGGCATATTGGCGCAGCAGCTCGTGGATTTCGTACCGCCCGGACGCGCTGCGCCGCAGGAACGATTTGATGACCAGCGCATCCAGAAAGAACGGCGACGCCCCCGCCACACGTAGCGCCGAGTCGCCGGTAAACCCGCCGTGGAACAGGGACAACCGGCACAGGATATTCCGTTCATACGGGGAGAGCATCAGCCAGAAGGAGTCGAAAATCGCCCGCAGGCTGCGATGGCGCTCGGGAACGTCCGGTTTGTCGGTTGCCAGGAAAGCCAGGCTCGACTCGATCCCCGCCGCGATGTTACTGCACCGGTAGGCCTGCACCCAGGCGGCAGCCAGCTCGATGGCGAGCGGCATCCCTTCGAGCAGCCGGCAAATTCGCGCCACACACGGCTTGTCGGCCTCCGAGAGGTCGAATTCGGGGAGCAGGCGGCGGGCGCGGCTGACAAATAAACGCACCGAGCTGTACAAGTAGACACTCTCGACCGAATCCGCTACCGGGTATGGCAACCCCAACAGGTCGAAGATCGTTTCCTGCGGGATGTCGAGCCGCTCCCGAGAGGTGACCAGCATCCGCACGCCACTCGCCCGGTCGAGAATCTCACCCAGGGCCGCCGCGCCTTCTCTCAAATGCTCGAAGTTGTCCAACACCAGCAGCAGTTCTTTGCGCTGGAGGTAATTGACCAGCTTCGTTTGCGGGTCTTGCGAGCCGCCCTGCGGGGCGTGAATGCTTTCGGCAATCGTCGAAGCCAGGAAATCCGGCGAATGGAGCGATGCCAGGGGAATCCAATAAACTCCGTCTCGATAGCTGTCCGCAATTTCAGCCGCGACCTGCAGCGCCAGGCGGCTCTTGCCCAGCCCGCCGTGGCCCAAAATCGTCACCAGCTTTTGCTCCAGGAGCAGCCGCTTGAGCTTGCGGATTTCGTCCTCGCGGCCCACGAAATCGGTCAGGGGCGGCAGGAAGCGCTGCGGCGCGGGCGGGTGGGAGAGCTGGCAGCCAGCGGGACGGCGCCGAAATCCTGGGTCTCCAACGGCTCGTCGCTGCCCGGCCGAAGCACATCGTGGGCAACCAGGTAAGCCAGGCCGCTTTCGATGCGTCTCGGAAGTCCCTCGGTCTCGCTGTATAACCACTTCAGAAAGTCGGGAGCGGCCTCCCATTTGAGGCTGTGACGCAGCCAGATGCGCACCCCATCCTGGGACAGCGGCT
>DYIZ01000060.1:0-1055 GCA_020723385.1 Candidatus Aquidulcis sp. | reverse complement strand
CTCGAGCGCGACGCTCTGGCGCAGGGTGGCGTTGCCCGAAATGCCGTTCGGGGTCGCCGTCCCCCCGGCGGCGTAAACCAGCGCCAGCGGGGGCAGGACCAGCGAGTGCGACAGGTTCAACAAAAACTCCCGGCTGCCGCGATCAATTTCTGGCAGGTCGTCGAGAGTTACGATCAGACCGGCGTGGGCTTTGTCCAGCAGCAATTGCTGCAAGGCGGCAATGAAGGCCGCTTCGCCCGCCAGCGGCGGCGGCAAACCGGGCCATTCCTGACAAGCCTGATCCAGCGCGCCATACAGGCGCGCCTTCAGCGCCGGGTCGCCGCGCAAAGCCAACACGGCATAGCCCCGCAGCATCGAAGGTTTGCGAACTTCAGCCAGAAAACGGGATTTACCCACCCCGGCAGGGCCGGCGACCGAAAAAACACCGCGCAACTGGCCCGGCAGGGATTCGAGAAAGCCGTGAAAAACTTCAAGGGCTTCATCCCGCTCGATCAGGCGGGAGGGCGCTTCGAGCATCGTCTCGGCGGTCGTCTCGGGGTCTTGACTCACCACCTGGCCGCGCCCGGAGCGTTTGGCGTGGTAGTGCCGCCGGTCTGCCGCTTCGAATAGCGCCTCGGGCGTTTGGGCATCCTCTGGAAAGCTGGCAACGCCGATGCTGATAGACAAGTGCAGCGGCGGCGTGCCGGAGAATGGCCCGGTGAGAATGCCTTCGAGCATCCGTTGGGCGATCAGAGCCGCGTGTTGGCAGGTAGCGCGCGGCAGCAGAATGACGAACTCGTCGCCGCCGTAGCGAAAGACAGGGTCGCTGGCACGCGTCAGCAGATTGAGGCGCTGGGCAAATTCGGCCAGCACCTGGTCGCCGCGCACGTGGCCGTAGGCATCGTTGATGCTCTTGAAATGGTCAATATCGAGCAGCAGCAGCGAAAATGGCTCCCCCTGCTGTTGGGCGCGTTGGATTTCGACCGGTAGACGGAGGGTGAGCGCGCCGCGGGCGTAAACTCCCGTTTGCGCGTCCTTCAAGTCATGCTCGGAGGGCGGCTCCGGTGGCATAATTA
>DYIZ01000059.1 GCA_020723385.1 Candidatus Aquidulcis sp. | reverse complement strand
CGGACTTTTGGCGCTGGCGGAGGCTCTGGAGCCGCGGGCGGTTCTCCCATCTCAGGCAATTGTGTTGCCTGGGCCGCGGGATATTCTTTGATTGGCTGCGTCACCTGAACGAAGCCGCGCATACCGCCTTCACCCGATTCCGGCGGGGCGAAGATATGAAGCAATATCGGGACGAGATCGCCTTCTGTGTTGATGAAGTGCAGGTTGATCTCGATTGGAAAATCTGCGCGCTTCAGAGAATTTTCGAGCAGCTCTATCGAGCGGGAGTGTAGGGCGAACTTCGTCAGAGGCTGGCCTTTGAAGTCGTTCGGCGGGATGCCCAAGATGGCTTCCACTTCTGGCCCGCAATTCAAATACAGGCCATCAGCATCGCATTCCCACATCCAACCGGGCAGCGATTGTTCGCCGGAGACAGGCAGAAAGGTAGCGTCCTGCTCCAGGTCAGCGAAGAGATTATTGAGCCGGTTGCGGACGGACTTCTGGCGTGGCGGTTTCTTGGACATTCTGGGTTAACTCCTGAGCCAGGGCGCGGTATTGGATGGCGCTGCGGCTGCGGCTGAAAAAGTGCGTAATGGGCAGACCGATTACGGTGCTTTCCCGCAGCTTGGTATCCGTTTCGATGACGGTTTGGAAAACGCCTTCACCGAAGGTTGCGCGAAGCTGTTCGCTCATATTGTGATGGATACGGTTACGGCGATCCATCATGGTGATCAAAACCCGGTAATTGACATCCGGGTTATGCTGGCTGCGGATGCGCCGGATGGCAGCCAGCACGCCGCGCAGCCCGTGGACGGAAAAATACTCGGGCTGGGTGGGTATCAAAATCAGGTTCGCGGCGGTCATGGCATTGATGGTGACTGCGCCCAACGATGGGGGGCAGTCCACGAGAATATAGTCATAAGAGGTCAGGCCGCTGAGCGCATTTTTAAGAAGCAGCTCGTAATTTTGCCGGATCGAGAGGAATCGCTCGGCGAGGCCCATATCGGCATTGGAGGGGAGCAGGTCCAGGCCGGGAATAGGCGTTTCCCGGCTGATGCTCAAAACCGAGGCCGAGTTCAGCAGCACATCGGCAACCGAGCGGCGAACCTTGGCTGGGGTTATCCCCAACCCGAGAGTCAGGTTGGCCTGCGCATCGAGGTCTACCAGCAACACTTCGTAGCCGGCTTCGACCAGCGCGCCTCCCAGGGATAAGACTGTCGTCGTTTTGGCGACGCCCCCTTTCTCGTTTGTCACAGCAATCAACTGGGTCATGATTCACCTCGAAATCTAGTCTGCGCGCCGGTCAATCGTTCTCACGGCTGATTCTTTCGTGCTGGAGATCGGAATCGGGTGCGCTCCCGTTACCGTCGTCTGGGTTAGGCTGCTCTGGATCGCTTTCTGGCAGCACCGGTTGGATGATGATTTGGGCATGCCGGGCGTGCAGCGCCTGGCGCAGCTCGTTTACGGCGGTTTGCAGGATGATCTGCGGGTCGTTGGAGGCGCGCAGCTTGCCGGTAATTTCAGTCACGAGATGCTCGCGCTCTGCACGGCGCTGGGTCTGTTCGAGCAGGCGGACGTTTTCGAGCGCCAGCCCAACCTGGTCGGCAATGGTTTTGATGAAGTTCATATCTTCATCGTCCCAGGCCCGGTTCTCTTCGGTATCACCGAGATTGAACATCCCGATAACTTGCCCGCGCACGGTGATTGGGGCAATCAGGGCGTGTGAGGATTTGCTGGCTATGGTGATGTCTTCCGGCGGTGTAACAACGATCGTCGGGCCTCCGCTCGAGGCAATATCCCACATCTCACTGTTGGCAGCCCTGTCCAGGGGTTTTACTCTTCCGGATTGATACTCGTACCCGTCACGGCGCGCCTCTGCAACCTGAGACCAGGCCTCCTGCAAATATTGGGCATGCACGGTTTGCAGCTCAGAAAGAGCCATACGGGTTTCAGCAAAGAGCCGTGAGTTTTCGATAGCGATAGAAACTTGGTCAGCCAACGTGGTCAATACACTGACGTCTTCTTCGATGAAGGCCGATTGTTGAATGCTTTGAACATCCAGTGCGCCGATCACACGTTCACCTACTTTGAGGGGGAGCGCCATTTCAGACCGCGTGTAGGGAAGGTCGGGATTGTCAAAGAATACCGCGTCCGTGCCCACATCCAGGGCAATGCGCGGCTCGCCATGTGCAACCGCATAGCCCACGATGCCCTGGCCTTTTTTGAGCCGGTGGCCGCGCGCCAGCATACGATGCCCGCCTTCGCTGTTGGCTGCCTGCAAAACTGCATAATCTTGTACTTTATCCAACATGAAGATGCCGACATGATAGAAACCAAACCGCTCGCTCACGATGCGGGTCACGGTTTGGAGCAATTCTTCCGGGTTTTGGATGGAGGCGATGGCGCGGGCCGCTTCGGAGACGGCCTCGAGCTGGTTGGCGCGTTTCTGCATCTGTTCGGATGCTTTCGAAAGGTCGGACGTGCGTTCAGCGACGCGATGTTCCAACCCTTCCAGGGTCTGGCGCAGTTCGGTGGTCATTGCATTGAATGTGCCGGCCAGCGTGCCGATTTCATCCTGGCTACGGATTTGCGCCTGGGCCATCAAGTCTCCCCCGGAGACTCGCTTGGCAACCTCGGTGAGGACCATAATTGGCCGGGTCAGAAACTGAGCCATAATGGTCGCCGAGATGGTGGTAAGGTAAGCAATCCCCAGAGCGAGCAAGATAGTCCATTGGGTCTGTTCTTGAACCGGGCCAAGGTATGCTGATTGAGGCTGTACATAAGCTACCCGCCAGGAGCGAGTGCCCATGTAATACACTGCGCCGGAGTGAATTTCCGCGTTCTTGCCTGGCACCAACGCGCTGAAGAAGGGTTTTCCAGTCTTTCCGAGCGCCAGCCCTGCGGCTAGATCGGGGTAATTGCCGGTTAATTCTTCGATCGGATCGGGAGGCAACTGACCGGCAGTTTGGAACGCCTCAGCTTTGGCTGGGTCAAGGGGAACGACAGTGGTTCCGATCAGATTTTCATCGAGCCCATGCGCCAGGCAAATGCCTTCGTCGTCATACAAAATGGGATAGGAGTTTTCACCCGCCAGGCCGTATTTGCCTGCCACCAGCGATTGCAGGACATCGCCGTAATAACGCACAACCAGAATGCCCACGGGTAAATGTTCGCTGCCGGTTATTCTGCCGGCGAAGTAGAGATAATAAGTGTTATCATCATGTGAATACAAGAGGGGTGATACGTACGGGTAACCTGAGTTCAACATAAGGGGGAATGAATCGTTGTCTACGATATCCAGACCCAAGAAAGGCGGGTAAGTATCGGGATCAACATTCCAGGTTTCCGCGATCACCCTGCCGTTCAAATCAATCAGCATGTAGGAAGCCGCATAAGCCGGCGCCTTGCTTTTTAGATTTTGCAACAGGGATAGCGCAGTTTGTTCGGCAGCGCTGTTGTGGCGGGCTTCGGGACTGAGAGATAGATAGGCTGAAAATCCCGCCAGAGCGGCTTCGTCGTTCGTAGAATAGCTGGTCCTGCGCAGGAAATCATCCACAACCGCTGCTGTTTCTGATGCCCCCGTGTTGAGGGCGCGGTTGGCCGCTTCGGTTAACGCATTTCGAATGAGAAAGCCATTCATCACAGCCATAGCGGTGATTGCTAATAAAATGGTTACGATGAAGAAGATGATCAGCTTTGGGCGCAGGTTGAAGGTTTTGAACCGCCAAAGGATGAGGCCGAGAAATACCACCACCGCCGCGACACAGGCGATCAACACGGCCCACAAGCTCAAAGATTTGCCTGGTTGTCGCGGGAGAAAGGAGGGTGGAAAAATATCTAGAAGTAAGACGGCCGTTCCGACAAGCGCACTGATGATGACGAATCGCCCGGCGCGGTTGACTGGCATGGCGAAGATCGCCATACCGGAAGTGATTACGAACGCCGAAATAGCCAGGATTGGGCCGTAGCCGCCGGAGATCAGCAACACCTCGATAACACAGGCAGCCAGGAACATGCCAAGGGTCAAGCTCAGACCCGCTAACACCCGCCCACGCCTGACCATAATGAAACCGAGAATAGCAGTAGCGCTCACCAGCCACGGAATGGCAACCCCGACAACATTTTGCCAGTGCTTGAGTGGCAATGCTGTAATTAGCAGGAAGACGCCCATACCGAGCATGAGAAAGCCGATAATGGCTGTGGCCCACGTTGCCCGGCTTATGACTGCTTCAGCTTGGGGCGCGCCAGATGACCTGGCTCGAGAGTGGATCGTTTTCTTTTCAGTCATCGGAGTGACCTCCGTTGCCGCTTCTCAGTTGCACCGAGGCTTGCTTGAGCTGCAACGCTTCAGAAATTTCCAGGACAGCAGTTTGTAAAATCGTGTCAATGCTGGTAGACGCACGCACGCGTGCTGTGATCTCGGCGATTAACTGCTCGCGCTCGGCGCGTCGTTGGGTGTTGCTGTACAGACGGGCATTTTCAAGAGCTACACTCATCTGGTCAACCAGATTTTCCATCATGGTAATTTCGTCTTTGCTCCATACCGCTCCATCTGAATGTTTGTGCGCCCGGATAACGCCCAACACTTGCCCACGCACTTTAACCGGTATTTTTAGTTCGGTTGGATCGTCCTCGCGGTCTGACGAAGTTATTTCGCCTTCACGGATGGCGATGACGCCGGCCTCATCACAGCGGTAGCCCTGGATTGGCCGGGTGCGCAGGATTTTCGTCCATGCTTCACGGCTTAATTCGCCGTAAGCGCGCTTGGCTGCGTCTAGGGCTTCGGTGTTATCGGTGAACAATTGGGCATTATCGAGTGCGACGCCCACCTGATCGGCCATGGTTTGCAGGACGGCGATGGTCGGATCGTCAAATACGCCTGGCTGATCGCTTTGCACGGTCAGCGCGCCGATAACGCGGCCGCGTGACCGCAGGGGGATGGCTGCCTCCGACCGGGTGAGCGCCAGCTCATTGGTGACGAGACGCACGGCGTCTTGTTTGACATCCATAGCAATACGCGCTTGAGAGTGGCTGATACACCAACCGATCATACCTTCACCAACCTTGATCCGGTGGCGTCGGGCGATCAATACTTTGCCGGCCTCGCCGGTGCCGGCGCGTAGAACGGCCCACTCTCCCCCTGTTTCGACCAGGAACAGCCCAACATAATATAGCCCAAACCGCTCACGAATCAGTTCGACGACTTGCTGGAGCAGCTCGCCGGTATCCAAAATCGAAGCAGCGGCCCGGCCAACATCGGCGGCGGCCTGAATTTGTGTTGAACGCCGCTCCAGGTCTTGCGTCCGTTCAGCCACGCGCTGTTCCAGGCCGGTAAGGGTTTGTTGCAAGCGATCAGTGAGTGTGTTGAATGCCTCCGCCAGTGTAAACAATTCAATCGGGCCAGATGGCTTCGCTCGCCGCGTCAGATCGCCGTGGGTCATGTGGTCGGCGGTTTCCGTCAGATTTATTATAGGGCGGGCAATTCGCCGAGAGATTTCCGAAGCAACCAGGATGACCAAACAGACGGCGAGGATACCCACAAAACCGGCGAGTTCAACCGATTCGGTCACCGGCTTCAGGGCGTCGGTTTCTGCTTGCGAAACTGCAACCTGCCAGCCAAGCGCCTTGATCGGCTCCAGGTTGGACTGGTCTGTGGTGTTGATGGGGGCATTAGCGATTAATTCGCGCCTTTGGTTTGCATCGGCCCCAAGCGTCCGCGTTGATGTATTAGCAGCGGTGATGCCAGGCGCAAGCAGCCCAGGCATGGCTTCATCGCCAGCGCGGGCGCTGGTGCTGGCGATCATTTTCCCTTCCGGCGAAATCAGATTAATACTTTCACTGGGCGAGAGCGGGTTGATGAAATACCCCTGGATTTGCTCAAGATTATAGGTGGAGGCCAAAACGCCAATACGCCGGCCCATTTCCGGATCGGGCGAATCGGCGGCGGCGGATGGATCTTTGAAGATCATGGCAATGAGCACCGTGGCCGTCCCCGTTTCATTGTCAAAGGTCAGGTCTCCGATATAGATTCCACCTTCGCCATTGTTCCAGGCCGCTTTCCACCAGGCTTCGTCGCCGAAGTAATAATGGGCAGGCTTGTTGCCCAGACCACCGATCAACGCGCCCAGCTTATCGGTGACGATGAGGTTCGAGTGGCGTGGGTTGGTGGTGGTGAACCGGGCCAGAATTTGGGTTTGTTGATTGAGTGTATATTGATTGACGAATTCACTATCCTCGCCCGAAGCCTGCCACTCGATATCTTTTTGGCGCAGTTTATCGAGTGTTTCTGGCTTGAAAGCAGCAAAACCATAGGTGGTGTTAGCCGTGTTGAGGGCGTAAGTGAGAGTCTGGTCACGCCAAAGCTGTTTGAGCAGGTAGATTTGCTGGTCGAGATTGTTGCCCACACGTTCGGCCTGGAATTCGGCAAAGGACTGAAAGCTCTGCCCAATTTGCCTGACTTGCAAACCCCGGATTTGAAATACCACCACGATGAGCACAGCGAGGATCGAGCCGGCCGATACGAATGAGAACAACAGAGAAAGCTGCGTTCCCAGGTTAGGCCTCAGGCTGCGCGCCCTGGACTGCCATTCGATTCCGATCAAGGTGGCTACAACCAGGCCCATGACGATTGCGATGGCAATAACCGGGCCTGACGACAGTGCAATCAGGCTGGGTAGCCCTTCTGAGGGGGCCACCCACAGGTCAACTGCAAGCAGGGCGGCAAAACCCAAAAGGGCAGACAGCGTCATGGGGACAACCGCCGATGGCCGGCGAGACAGGCTGGCTTCAGCCACCAGAAACAGGCTGAAAGCCAGGCCAAGAGGCCAATAGTCTGCAAGGAAATACCCTGGAATGACCGTGATTGCGACCAGCGATAGCGTTGTGATCATCAATGCAGGGACGATTCCCTTGGGCCGGTTCGCAAGCCACCCAGCGAAGATGTAGGCAGCCAGCGCCAGGCCAGACAACCCGGTTAACACAAGATACGCGTTGCCAGACTGCCCTTGCGATCGTTGCAGGAGCGATGCGATCAAGACGATTGTAAAG
The DNA here is from genome assembly GCA_020723385.1 of Candidatus Aquidulcis sp. GTDB lineage: Bacteria > Chloroflexota > Anaerolineae > Anaerolineales > UBA4823 > DYIZ01. The sequence goes on along the minus strand of DYIZ01000059.1, from coordinate 27,012 downwards.
ATCGTGCTTCCGCCTATGGCTAATCGCTGGATTGGTTTGGATGATGATTGACCTGACGTGGTCATACTTGCCTCGCGTCCATTATTGGAATAGCTAACCCTGGGTTGGGGTTAATTGTGTGGTCTGCTCAACACCCAGTTGGATATCAATATCGGCCAGGTTCATGATCCGGCGCATCTCCCGGACAGCAGTTTGTAAAACTGTGTCAACATCCAGGCTTTGCCGCATCTGGGCCGTTACTGAGCTGACGATCTTTTCGTTCTCTGCGCGGTGTTGTGTATCGCTGAACAAACGGGCGCTTTCGAGCGCCACACCCAATTGGTTGGTAATCGTTCCGATGAGGGCAATTTCGTCTTCTGACCAATTTCGGTCGGCATTCTTTCGACTTACATTGAGAACACCTACCGTTTGCCCCAGGGATTTTATCGGGATGGTGATACTCGCTTCACTGCCCTTGTTTGTCGAGGGTTCTTTGGTGATTGGGGTATCTTCTGCAATCGCCTGGCGCATCTCGGGCGCTAATACGTTCTCTTCGGGCAGGATTTCTCCGTGGACATAGCGGTACATCGGAATGCTTTTTTGGCGGGTAATTTGCTCCCATGCCTGCCGGGAGAATTCACCATAGACCCGGCGGAGTTGTTCCAGGCTGGTCTGGGCTTGTTGATAGAGGCGGGCATTGCTAATGGCAAGAGCGATCTGATCGGCCAGGGTTTGAAGGACAGATACATCTTCAGAGGAAAAGGCATTTTCCTGGATGTGCTGTACGTCGAGTGCGCCGATCACTTCATCACGCGCTCGCAGGGGCAGGGCAACTTCGGACCGTGTGTTGGGCAAGTCTGGGTTGTTGAAGAAAACCGCATCCTCGCCAACGTTGAGGGCTATTCGAGCTTCTCCATGTTTTGTCACATACCCAACGATGCCCGTCTCACCGATTTTCAGGCGATGGGCACGCGCGAGCATTTTCTTGCCGCCTTCGCTCGACGCCGCTTGAAGGACCGCCCATTCTTTATTCTCATCGAGCATGAATACGCCAACGTGATAAAACCCGAACCGCTCACTGATCAGGGTAGCGGTTTGGTTCAATAGCTGCTGTAAGTCCAATACCGATGCTGTTTCTCGTGAGACCTGAGATGCCGTTTCCAATTGGGTAGAGCGGCGAGCCAGGGCAGCCGTTCTTTCGATGACTTGCTGTTCCAGGGTGGAATAAGACAGCGCCAGTTCTGACGTGATTTGATTGAATGTTTGCGCCAGGACACTCAACTCGTCGGTGCCTACGGATGAGATGTGGGTTGCTTTCCGATCCAGCCGGAACGCCTGGACGCCTTCACGCAGCTCGGCGATTGGTTTCGTGATGCTGCGTTGGATAACAGCCGCGATGGCCAGGGACACGGCAAAGATCAAGATGAACCCGCCGACCAAGAGATACAGCCGTTGCTGTGCTTCGGCGAGTGTCGTCGTGCTGGCAGATGTAACCCGGATTTCACTGTCGCTGACCACCGCTCGAATTTGCTCTTCGATCGAGGCTTCGAGCCGGTTCGCGTTGAATATCATCGTTGTTACATCCTGCGTTCGGTCTTGTCCACGGGCGGTCTGCACCTCGCCGACAAGCGTTTTGTACTGGACAAGATCACTTAAGATAAGTGCGGTCGCAGTTTTTTGTTCAGGCGAGGTCACCAGGAGGTTCGCCTCCTGGACGTAATCATAAGCCTGGGTAATATCGGCCAGGGCATCGCTCGGGCTGGGAACCAGATCATCCGCGTAGCGTGTCAGGTTGACCCGTGAGGAAAGGATTCGAGACAGGGTCAGCAGAAGCAAGCGATCTGATTTCGCCTCGACATTCGTGAGTTGTTGGACGCGACTGGTGAGAGCAAATTGGTTGTACACAATCAGCGGGACCGACAACGCCAACAGCAGCAATAAAATAGCGAAACCACCCACAATGCGGGCACGCACTGACATGCGACGTAAGAATTTGAATGACATCAGACCTCCAAACACCTTATTCGCTTTGGGCTTTATCCCAATACTCGTTGGTCATGATCTCATTTGCCTGAACGGCGCCTTGAAGCACGCCATACTGGACCAATGTATCAATTGTCCGTTGAAGAGCCGTATCATCCGAGCGGCCCAACTGGCGGCCTTCGACCAGGACTAGCTTGGCAATTTCCGTCATCATGGACACTTGATGCGGCCGGGTTTGGACGCCAGTCTTATCGTATTTGAGAACGATATCGGCGGCTTCTTCAGGATGCTCGATTGCATACTGCCAGCCTTTCAGGCTGGCGCGCACCATGCGGGTACACAGATCTGGCTTGTCTTCGATCATTTTCTGGGATGTGAATAACGTATCGCCGGGAAAATCCAGGCCGAAGTCAGCGTAATCAATAATTGTGATTGCCTGGGGGTCAATGCCGCTTTCGAGAACGGCGTAGTATTCGTTGTAAATCATCGCCGAAGCGACATCCAACTCGCCGTTAATGAATGTGTCCATACTGTAGCCCTGGCTCACCAGTGTAAAATCTTGCAAGCTGATCCCTTGTTGGGCGATCAGCGCATCGAATTGCGCTTCCCAACTGCCGAGCCACACACCTACTTTCTTGCCAGCGAAATCCTTCGGCCCCACAATCCCCGATTCTTTCTTGGCGATCAGGAGCAGCCCATTTCGCTGCTGGATTTGAGCGATGCCAATGACCGGTTTTCCAGCTTGAACATTGCTCGCCAGGTCAGCCAGTAAAGCTGTGGCAAAGTCTCGCGTTCCTGATGAAACCAGATCAACCGGGGTCAGATCGGGGCCGCCCGGAATAATGGTCAGATCAATCCCCTCGTCTCGATACCAACCTTTATCGAGGGCTACATAATACCCGGCGAATTGGGCTTGCGTGACCCACTGGAGTTGAAGGGTCACGGAATCCAACGGGGGTGTGGTCGGCGTTTTTTGACCTGTGCAGGCTGTGACGGTTGAGGCGATCAACACAATGCTTGTGATGATAGAAACCGGGAGTTGAAGCTTGCCTTTCATGTCATCCTCCATGAGACGGTTCATTCTGATTGGCGGTTGGTGTCTCTTCCAGGTTCAAGGAAACGGACACCTCGACATTTTCGAGCGCCTCACCCAGCTCGCGTACGGTCGTTTTGAGGATTGTGTCAATATCGAGTGTTTCTCGCATGAGAGAAGTGATCTGGCCGACTTGCTGTTCGCGCGTGGCGCGGCGCTGGGTTTCTTCGTAGAGCCGGGCGCTTTCGAGAGCGACACTCAACTGATCGGTGATCGTGGTCAGTAATGCCATCTCTTCGGGTGACCAGCGGCCGCTTGAGGCTGGCTTTCTAGTATCCAACACGCCGATAACCGTGTCGCGGACTTTAATAGGGATTGCCAGCGTCAGGTTGGCCCCGTTGCCCGGTTCGTCTCGCATGACGATTTGCCCGCTTTGCCAGGCGCGTGCCATTTCTGTAAACCAGGCGTCGGGTGCAGAGTGAACCCCCTGTTCATTGCTGAGGAAAGCGATTTCCGGCCGGGCGCGGAACAATTTACTCCAGGCTTCGCGGTTCAACTCTCCGAACGCTCGCTGCATAGCCTTGATGCTTTCCTGGGTTTGGTTGAATAAACGGGCATTGTCAATGGCCACGGCCACTTGATCGGCAAGGATCTGGAACACGGCGATATTATCTTTGTTGAAGGCATTGGGCCGTGCACTCTGGATGGTCAACGCGCCCAGGGTTTGGTTACGCGACCGGAGGGGGAGCGCGGCTTCCGACCGGGTATCGGGCAGCTCGGTAGATGCCAGACGCACCGGGTCTTCGCCTGCCTCGAGGGCAATGCGCGCCCGGCCATTGGCAACGCTCCAACCGACCATCCCGGCGCCGATCATTATTTTATGATTGCGGGCTAACATGGCTTGCCCAGCCGCGCCGGTTCCGGCGTGCAACACGGCCCATTGGCCGGTATCATCCACCAAAAACAAGCCGACATAATACAGATCGAATCGCTGGCGGATGGTTTCGACCACGTTGCTGATCAGTTCGTTCGGATCCAATATTGTGCCGATGGCTTTCCCGACTTCAGCGGTAGCTTGCAGGTAGCTCGAGCGGGATTCCAGGTCGGCGGTGCGGTCGGCGACTTGCTGCTCGAGGTTTTGCAGAGAGTTGCGCAAGCGTGAAGTCATGCTGTTGAACGACCGGGCCAGAACGCCAATTTCGTCATCGCTTTCCACCGGGGCGACGCGTTCCAGGTCACCTTCGGTGATCGCGGTCACCGTTTTGGTGAGCGACCCGATGGGCTGAATGGCCTGTCGGATGGTCAGCCAGGCCAGGCCAAAGATCAAGAGAATCTCAGCGGCGATCACACTCCAGGATATTCGTTGCAAAGTGTTTACTGTCGCCAGGATTTCGGTCTCTTTTTGTTGAACGATAACGACCCATCCGTTGTCTAGTCGGTTAACGTAGGCGCGCCAGGTGATGCCATCTTCGTCTGTGAAAGAGACGATCCCTCTTTGGCCTTGCCGCACGAGTTGTATGGGGGGATAGTCGGTAATATCTCTCAGCTCGGAGGTAACTTGTGGATCAGGATGGGCGATGACTTTGTTCTGTGTGTCTACGATGTAAGTGTAGCCTGTCTCGCCGATGGTACTAACCTCGATCTGTTTTGCCAGGTCTGTCAGCGTAGAGCCGAACATGCCCACGCCAACGATCTCGTTGTTAGCATTACGGATTGGCATAGCCGCCACTAAGGATGGCTGAAGACTGGTGCGGCCGATCAGGGTTTGTAAAGCCAGCGGTGCGCCGGCTGAGGCCTCCGTGAACCATGAACGGTCATGGTAATCCAGCAAGCTTCCGTTGTCGCTACGGGCAATATTGATGCCGTTCATGTCTGTGGTGCTGGTCAGATACATGTGCGGGTAGGATTTTGTCATGACCTCCAGGTAAGGTTTTTGGCTGGCTGCATCCATACTGGTGATTGCTGGTAACAGCACAAGTTGTTGGAGGGCTTTGGCATTCAAGTCAAGCCATGTACTGGTGTTCGTCGCCACAGCTTGTCCTAATGTGGTGAGTTGTTTTTGGGCTTCCTGTTCCAGGGCGTTCTGGATGGCAAGGCTAGTAATGTATGATACTGCCAGGAAGGGTGGGATCGTAATAACCAACGTCAATGCAGTTAATCGGAACTGTAGCCTACCGCTTTGCAGCCGTCTCTCTGAAATCATCTGCTGGAAGCTGGCATAGGCATAAATGACGATCAGTGTCGTGCTGGTGATAAGAGTGCTTGTGACAGTCCCAAACGTCCCAAGCAACCACGGCAATCCGAGTACCGATCTCCCTACGAATTGGAAGAAGAGCGCAATAACATAGCCAGCGAAGAGTATCCGCGCCAGTTTACGCGTTGCGTTTGACGCGGTTTTGTCAAAAATCCATATAAAAAGGGCGAATCCACCTAAAATTATCGAGAGAATCCCGAAATTGGCAATCTTATAGGGTACAGCGATGATCCCTGTAGCGAATTCGTCTATAGAAATATAACCACCAGTATACGTAGTGGGATTTATGCCTGTGAACCATATCTGCGTGCCAAACACCATGTCTATTGTGGTTAAGACGAAAGGCAGCAATACCAGAGCGTAGCCTATCCAGAGGATGTAACGCCAACGGTTACGTAACAGTTCTGGCTTGATGAGCACAAATGTGACCATCAGCAAGGCTGGTTGGACGGCAGGGGTAATTGCCGCCAATATATACGCGGGAGTTGCGGCTTCCTCTATCGTTTTGGCAAGCGAGATTGCTCCGATCGCATAACTATCAATTGCGAAGATTAGCAGCAGTACGCCCAAGTGCCAGTTGGCGGTATGCCGGATGTTGAGCAGCAAAACGTAAAGGCCGAGAATGACCTCGATCAGAGCCAGGAACCAGGCAACGAGTTGCAAGATCGAATTGACTGTTTCTATATTCACTCGCCACTCTCCTCGCCATTCTCCGGGCGATGATGTCCATTTCCGCTGAGATCCGTATCAGTGGACACAAAATCACCGGCAGGGGGCTGCGCAACTGGCGGCTTGCCCAGCCGGACGACTACCTCCGGCACCCTCAAAGCCTGGCGTAACTCCTGGACTGCTGTCTTGACCATTGATTCGATGTCCATTGTTTCTCGTATGCGTCCAGTGATATGGCCGATCATGCGCTCACGCTCGGCCCGGTTTTCGGTTTGTTCGAACAGCCGGGCGACGTCAATGGCGGCGGCGATTTGCAAACTGATCTGATCAATCAAGCTCAGGTTATCATCACCAATGATGCGCTGCGGATTGGCAATTTCGATCATGATGACGCCGATAACTTCACCCCGCGACGTCAGATGCATGAATGCCACGCTTTGGGTGCCCCGCAGGCGGAAGAATTCATGAAGTGTTTCTGCCTTGGGATTGCGGAACACATTGTAGATGGCAAATGCTGCACGCTTGTGGATGATATCCTGAAATACATCACTGGCCGCGACCGGCAGCCGGATACCCAGCATCGGCTCTTCGAGTGCGGGCATATCGGGCGACGCGCAATCAGCAACGAGAACGCCGGTCATCCGGTCGGGATCGAATAGGAAAGCGCAGCAACGGGATAGATTCAGCCCATCCAGGAGTTTGCGGGTCACTGCGGCTAATAAATCTTCCAGCTTGATGTGGGATGCCGCTTCAGCGGTCACTTCCTGGAGCAGACGGATTTGCTCGCTGCGGAATTGCGTTTCCTGGAGCAGCCGGGCGTTTTCGATGGCGATGGCCAACCGGTTAGCGATTTCCTCGTAGGTTTCGACCAGCCCCGCCGGAGTTACACCTCGCAGACGAAGATTGACCACCCCCACGGTCTGACCACGTAATTTCAGAGGGACCGCGATCCCGGTCTGTTCTTCGTTCCCTATCGGTTCCAGGTTGGTAATAACGGGTTGGCCGCTGTTGAAAGCATCAGCCGCCTCTGGATTTTGCCTGGCTTCACCGATGATCGCCTCGACATCTAAACCCTGGTAGCGGTAACCGTAGAGTTGGCCGGCCCGCTCTTGCATCCTGCGCCACGATTCCTGGGTATATCGCCCGTAAGCGGTTTCGAGTTCTTTCAAGGTATCGCTGGTTTCTTTGAACAGGCGGGCGCTTTCGATTGCGACCGCAAGCTGGTCGGCCATCGTTTGCAGGATGCGGACGCTGCTCTCGTCGAAGGCAGCTTCCTTGCTGCTCTGCACATCCAAAACGCCAATGATGCGCGAGCCGACTTTGAGCGGCAGCGCCACTTCAGACTGAGTGTTTGGAAGAGCAGCCAGCTTCAGGTACACGGCGTCTGATTGCACGTCGAGAGCGACGCGCGGCGTGCCGCTATGGGCTACAAATCCGATGATACCCTCCGCGCCAATCTGTAATTTGAAGTTCTGTTCCAGCATGATGCGCCCGGCTTCGCCGGTGCCTGCTTTCAAAACAGTGAATTCCTGGCGCTCATCATTCAAATAAATCGCTACGTGGTAAAGGTTGAACCGGTCAACGATGAGATTGGCAGCGCGGACGAGAAGCTCATTGAGATCACGGATGGCGCTGGCATCTCGGGCAACTTCTGCGGCGACTTGCAGTTGCAGGGAGCGCTGCTCCAGCTCATTGGTGCGTTCGGCAACACGTTTTTCCAGCCCGCTCACCATTTCACGCAACTGAGCCGTCATCATGTTGAAGGATTTTGCCATAGCGCCGATTTCGTCGTCTTGCTCGACAGCAGCCATCAGGCGTAAATCGCCGGAAGCGATACGCTCGGCCAGCCTGGCCAGATTAGCCAGTGGGTTGGTGATCCGGCTGGTGGCGTAAAGGCTTGCCAGGCCCGCCAGAATTACGGCGCCAACGATAACAATCAAGGTTACTACCAATGTACGGGTGGTGGCGCTCAGCGCCTCGGATCGTTCTTGTTCTGCGATCAGAGCGATCTTCATTTCGGGCAGCCAGCGGTAAGCGCCAACAACTGGTATCCCGGCATAGTTTTGATACGAGCCGTCGCCGCTCATTTCGAAATCCACAGCCTGATTAATGGCTTCGGAAGATTCGTACGTTTCGCCAACAATCTGGTTGGGGTCGCGGGCCGCGGATAGGAGATAATGATCTTTGCTGACCAGGTAAGTCTCACCGGTTTCTCCCAGCCCAGGACGCTCTTGCATGATGGCGTTGAGCCGTGTCATATTGGCGCGGCCGGCCAGGACGCCAATTACCAATCCGTCGGCATTGTATACCGGCGTGGCCGCAAAGAGGGCTATCCGGTTAAGCTCAGGCTCCAAAGCGGGGGAGGTCACTGTAAAGCTGATCTTACCGAGCTTGAAAAAATCTCGGTCTTTGATTGTCCCAATCTGGGATGGATCGGTAGAAATGACGACTTCACCCTTTTCCGGCTCTATCAGGAAAATTTCTTCATAAGCGCCGGTTTGGGCGATGATCCTGCGGAGATCGTCTTCGACGCGGGAATATGTGACCTGGTAGAACTCCGCATTTTCGGGAGTTGTCCCTTCCAGCAGAGTTTCCATCGCGAAGACCTCAGAAGGTTGCGGGACTGCCAGGAGCAGGCTGACTCGTAGACTATCCACCCAGGTATTGATCTCGGATTCTTTGAGCACAATCACCGAAGTCAATTGGTCCTGGACACGCTGCTGAAGAGTCTGGGCATTCAAAGCCCATGAAATCCCGCCTACCATAGCCAACGGTACCAAAACCAGGAAGATGGCAAAAATAACCAGGCGGAATCGGATCGTGCGGGATTGGATTATCCATAGGAGCTGCAAGGCGATGGCCAGCGTCAGCAGCGCGATGGTGACGATTGCATAGGGGAGCAGAACCGGCAGATTGGCGGCGCTGTAACGGGGAATCGGCAGAAATAAATTGACAATCACCAGGTAGCTGCCGTAAATCATGGCAGTCATTATCCAAATCCAATATTTTCGAGGCAGCACAAGACTGCCGGCCAGCAAGATCAACAACAACCCGCCTATCGTATGAAAGATGGTCAGGCCGCTCCAGGCAATTTCATTGCCGCCGTAACCCAATGCAACGCCGATGAGCACCAACGCGCCAGCCAGGTTCAACCGCCCTCGGCGGGCCAGCATATAGACCGCAGGGACTAAAAAGATTGCCCCTGAGAGCAGGCCAATAGCTACCCATGTTTGCCAGATTTGCGCTCCGTTGGCAAAAAATACATACAGGTAAAAGCCGATCGTCAGCGCTGCGAAGATGCCCAGGGTAGACAACAAAACCCGGTAAGTTCGTAGCGTTCGATCAGCTCCGGCGCGGCTTGCCGGTTGGATAGTCTGGGCTGGTGACGTCAATCGTTCTTCTTCAGACATGATTACCTCTGATCTTCACCGGAGGGCAATTCTTGAGCCGGGCGGGATGCATCTGCCTGAGATGTCGGCGGCCCGATGTGAACCGAAGCTTCGGTAACGTTTGGCATTTGTCCCAGCTCTCGCACTGCGGTTGCAAGCAATGAATCCAGGTCGAGCGACCGGGTGAACCGGGAGGTAAATTGGTTGAGCGTTTGCTCACGGATGGCCCGCGCTTGCGCCTCTTCGAAGATACGCGCGCTTTCTAGCGTTTGGCTGACCCGGCTGCTAACCTCCTGGAGCAGTTCTGTGCTCTCGGCTGACCAGGACTCGCTTTCCGGCCATACATCCAGCGCGCCGATCACCTGGCCGCGCACCTTCAAAGGCACACTGACAGGCGCGGTGGGGATTTCCTTGCTGGCATGTTTCTTTCCTGCGCCGGTTTCGGTTGTGACCGAATGGATGCCCGTTCGGTCATACTGGTATCCCCGGATGCCACTGATCTGGCCCATCCGTTCCCAAGCGCGTTGGCTGTACCGGCCATAGAGTGTTTCGAGTTGATGGATGCTATCTTGCGATTCCTGGAATAAGCGGGCGTTTTCGATAGCTACAGCCAATTGGTCAGCCATGATTTGCAGGCTGGTAACATCGTCCTGCTCGAAAGCGGATGCCTCGCGGCTTTGCACATCGAGAACACCGATCACTTGACGGCCAATTTTCAGGGGCAGGCCCATCTCTGAGCGGGTCTCGGGAAGCAGCGGGTTGCGGAAGTGGACGGCGTCTGCACCGACATCCAATGCAATGCGAGGCTGGCCGGTATTGCCTACATAACCCACAATGCCCACCTCGCCGATTTTTAATTTATGACCTCGTTCCAACATGGCTTGGCCTGCTTCACCGGTTGCCGCGCGAAGCACTGCGTACTCACTGCGCTCATCGAGCAGGAAGATACCGGCATGGTAGAATCCGAAGCGATCGCGGATCAGAGTGACCGCGCGGTTGAGCAGCTCATTGGGATCGCGCACCGAGGCAGCTTCTCGTGCAATTTCCGAAGCCGCCCGGAGCTGGGATGATCGCCGTTCCAGTGAAAGGGTTCGTTCTGCCACGCGCTGTTCCAGGCCGGCCAGGGTTTGCTGGAGTTGATCGGCCATTGTATTGAACGTTTCGGCCAGGGTGACAAATTCTGCGCCGCCACGTAAGGGGGCGCGTGTCGAAAGCTCGCCTCGACCGAGGGCTTCGGCTGATTGGCTTAACTGGCGCACGGGGACAATGACCTGGCGGGCCGAGAATGTTGCTCCGGTAATGCCGATCACCAAAGCCAGGAAAGCGGTTACGCCGAGGGCTACGATGCTGTTTCTGCCAGTACGCTCGAGTTCTGCATTTGCGCTGTTCAGGCCAAACAAGCTGTATTCGCCGATGTTATCCACCGACTCGTTGATCTCTTTCGTGATATTCTGAAAAATGGCTGAATTGATTTGCGTGCTCTGCTCGAGGCTGATCATTTCACTGAACGCCGACAAATAGGCTTCGGCGTGCGCGACCATCTCGATAGGTGTTAGGCTGGAGGTGACCAAATCCACAGGCCGGCTGATTTCGATTTGATCTATTAACTCGTTGGTTTTGATGCGCACATTGTCAACGAATTCCTGCTTGCCAGTTGCGAAATAGGCTTGTTGGTTGGATTGGATTTCCAGAATGAGGATTTGGAATTCGGGTGAAAGCGGCGCGATTTCTTTTTCGAGTAAAGCCAACTCTGTGTTCATCTGGCTTTCTACACCCTCCGGGCGGGTGCGTTCCCGGAGGGTATCCACGGTCAACTGAAAAGCCGCCTCGTATTCATCGAGCAATGGTCTCAGGTTTTCGATTTCCGTCGTCAGAGAGAGAATCGCGGGATCGGGGGATGATTTCGCCAGCGCGTCCAACTGATTTAGGTATGTGCGCGCCTCTGCTAGACGGTATTCGTTGCCGTACACGTAACCGCTGATTTCGACGTTGAAACCAGTCGTGCGCCAACGGTTTAGAAGGTTGGTTTCATTCTGCCGGGCCAGGAGGAATTGAGTCTGGATTCCCAGCCCCAACTGGTTTACGGTATTCGCTGTGACCAGGGATGTGTTTACAGATTGCCGCAGGCTTATCAAGCTCCCCAGACCGATCAACGCAGTCAAAACCGCCAGGAGTAGAACAAAGCCTGTTCCGAGGATCAATTGCACCTGAACCGAAGTCCGGCGGCGGAATGGCTTTCTATTAGGTTTGGGTGATGGTTGCACTTGCATACCGGACACCTTTCGGGGTTAGGGGTTCTTCGACGCCATGACTTCAGCCCACGCCTGTTGGTACAGCGCATCAGCTTCGGCGCCCACATCGGTCACGAAGAATAATCTGCGGCGTACTTCCTCAGGCGGGTAGAGCGCCGGATCGTTGCGGTCACTTTCGTTAATGTACGGCAAAGCCGCCTCGTTGGGAGAGCTAAACCGTATGTAATTGGAAAGGGTCGCACCAATGCGCGGCTCCAGAAGGTAATTGATGAATATTTCAGCGAGACCCTGGTGGGGAGCCGTTGCTAGAATACAAATATTGTCCGTCCAGATGATCGAGCCTTCTTCAGGAATGATGTAGCGAATATCCGGGTTTTCGGAGATAAGCTGAAAAATGTCACCGCTCCATTCGAAAGCCAGGTCCACCTCTGCCGCAGCCAGCAGATCCTGTCCAGTATCCGGGGCATAGGCGCTGATCTGATCTGCCCGGTTGATCAAAAAGTCGCGGGCTTCTGCAATCTGACTGGCATGGGTGGTGTTGGGGCTGTAGCCAAGATACAGCAGTACCACACCTAAAGACAGGCGCGAGTCGTCGAGCATAGAGACCCGGCCGCGAAAACCAGGATCGAACAGATCTTTCCACCCCGTGATTGTTCTGCCAGTGGAATTGATATTATAGCCAATGCCGACTGTTCCCCATTGATAGGGCGCGCAATATTGGTTGCCTGGATCGTAGTTCGGGCTGGTGAACTCGGGGCTGATGTTTCGAATATTGGGGATATTTTCCTTTTCGAGCGGGGCCAGTAAATTTTTCTCGCGCATGATCGAAACCATATAGTCGGAGGGGACTACAAGATCATAATCTGTCTGGCCGGATTCGACTCTTTCCAACAACTCTTCGTTGCTGCCAAAGACATCGTAATTGATTTTGACGCCGTAACGCTGCTCGAAATCCGTGATAATGGTTGGGTCAATATAAGTGTCCCAGTTATAAATATTCAGCTCATTTGCTTCCAGATTCGGCGCGGTAGGCGTGACCGCTGGCAAGGCGGTCGGCGCTGCACAGCTTGTCAGCAGCACGGCCAGCGCCAATCCGATGATCCTTTTGAAGAAGCAAGTGGTCCCGTATTTCATCGAGCGTCCTCCTGGATATGCGCGCCGCCGTTTCCCGGGGTTTTTACTGAGGCATCCCCCAGGCGTATTTGCACCCGTTGTGTATCCATCGTCGTCCCGATTTCCCGGACGATCGTTTTGAGCAGCATTTCCAGATCGAGCGATCCCTGGACTTTGGATGTGATTTGTCCAACCAGGCGTTCCTGTTGGGCGTGGCGTTGGATTTCTTCGAGCAGGCGCGCGTTTTCGAGCGCCTGTGCAATCTGCCCAACAGCTTCCTCGGTGAGGGCGCGGTCATCCGAATTCCATGCTTCCTGATCTGGCTCTCGCACCAACTCAACCGAACCGAGATGTTGGCCGCGTACCATAATGGGGAGGATCAGCGTGTGCGAATCGTTGGCCAGCGCGCTGGTTGAAAGGACAGGTTCCACGCCAAGCCGGTTGTACTGGAACGCCAACGATTGCCCGCCCAGGCGCTCATGCCAGGCTTGAAGGGTTTGTTCGCCGTACAGGACCGATAATTCTTTGAGGGTTGCCTGCCCTGATTCGAACAGGCGCGCACTCTCCATTGCCATCGTGATCTGGTCAGCCAATAACTGAAGGGTTTCGATATCTTCATCGCTGAAAGCCGACGGCTCACTGGACTGCACATCCAGTACGCCGATGATTTTGCCGCGGGTTTTGAGCGGCAGCGCCATTTCGGAGCGGGTTCCAGGCAGATCGGGATTATTGAAAAATACCGCGTCAGCGCCAACATCCAAAGCAATCCGCGGCTCGCCGCGTTGGGCCACGTAACCGACGATTCCGGTTTGACCTACCTTGAGTTTGTGATTGCGTGCCAGCATGTGTTGGCCGCCTTTGCTGTTCGCGGCTTGTAGAATCGCGTATTCACCAGCTTCATCAATCAGGAAAATGCCCGCGTGATAGAAGCCAAACCGTTCTGAGATCAAACGTACAGCTTCGTCGAGGAGCTGCTTCATATCACGAATGGCGGCGGCTTCCCGGGCGACCTGGGCTGCGGCTTTCAACTGTGATGTGCGGCGCGTTAATTCCTGCGTGCGGTTGGCAACTTCCTTTTCCAGGTTTTCGACCGAACTGCGCAATTGCGCCGTCATCGTATTGATTGTGCGGCTCAGGATGCCTAACTCATCGTTTCGATAGGGGATGCGTACAGACTCGGCCTTCCCTTGCATAACCTGAGTAGCCGCTGCTGCAATCGCCTTGATTGGGTTGGTGGTTTGCAGGCCCAGAATAACCGCCATACCGATGGCAATCACTGCCATAATACCCATCGTAATGCCGATGGTCCTCTGGGTCGTTGCAGCTTCCTGGGTCAATTCCTTTTCGGTAGTGACGATAACCTGAGTGAATTCGTCAATATAGGTTGTTGCCGCTACCCGCAGTGGCGTTCCTTCCACCGGTGCGATAGCCATATACTTTTGGCGGATGACGTCGTTCTCCTCCCAGTCATAGTAACCTTCAGTGGGCGTTCCGGTCAAAGCATTCGAAAACAAGCTCCAGAATTCGGGCAGCGTCCCGGCCAGGGTGCTCAGATCCATTCCGACTTTGGTCGGGTCATTGTGGAAATGTGTAATTGCCCGTGAATCGAACACGGCCGTGTAACCCGTCTCACCGACGGGTTGGACAGCAATTGCCGCAAGGTCGGTATTGGCTTCGAGAGTCGCATCGTCTGAGAAGCCGACTTCGGGATGGTATTTTAGATAAAGGGCAATTTCGCGAGCAACAGTCTGGGCTTTTTGCCGGATGGCATCTTGCCCGGCGTTTTCGAGGGACGTGCGATTCAGCGCAATCGCCTTATCAAGGAGGTAGGTGAAGCTTTGATTTGCCTGAATAGCAATGACAGCAATCGGGATGAGCCCAATCAATACCATGAACAGGATTATGCGGGTTCGAATGCTCATTCCCTAACCTCGCTTTGTTGGAGAAGAGTCGTCTTCGCCAACCTTGATCTGAATCCGGCCTTCGGATGCTCGCAATGCACGGCCAAGTTCCAGGATCGCGGTGCGGAGAATTGTCTCGATATCGGTCGTCGTGCGCATTTTACGGGCGATCTCGGCGACGAAGCGTTCTTGCGCAGCCCGTCGTTGGGTTTCTTCGAGCAGGCGTGCATTTTCCAACGCCAGGGCAGCCTGGGTGGTGACGGCTTCAACGAAAGCAGTATCCTCTGCAGACCAGGGCTTGTTGGCTTTGAGGGTGATCTTTCCAATAGATTGATCGCGCAGCACAATTGGCACTTCAAGCGGCGTTGATTGTGTATTTTCGTCCTGGTCAATGGCTGATAGGTTGAGCGCTTCTGGATTTTCAACCGAGAGGCTTAATCTGCCGGGGGTACGCGCGACTTCGGTCCAGGTTTGCACCAGGTATTGGCGGTTTAGCGCACGCACTTCTTCGACGGTATTCTGAACTTGCTGGAACAGCCGGGCGTTTTCGAGCGCAATCGCCAGGCTGTCTACGATGCCCTGCAGAACGGTGATATCGTCCTGATCGAAGGCGTTGGGACGATTGGATTGGACGGTGATGGCTCCAAGGATTTTGTCGCCGCTGATTAGGGGAAGGGCAAGCTCTGTACGAGATGAGGGGAGGTACGATCCCCCGGGTTTATCGGTCCCCGGGAAAATATCGAGGATCGCCCGCGGCTCACGATTCGCCATCGCCAGGCCGATCATCGAAGCGCCGCCCACCGGCAGGCGGTGACCTTCGGCCAATTTGACTTTCCCAATCTCGCCGGTTGCCGCGCTTAATTCTGCCATCGAGCCTTGCGCATCCATCAAATACGCAGCGACGTAGTTCATCTCGAAGCGATCTTTGATCAGATCAACGATTTTTTGCAACAATGCATTGAGGTCGAGAACCGCACTGATGGCTTGCGAGATTTCTGCCGCGGTGCGAATTTGCATCAACCGGCGGGCCAGATCACGCGTCCGGTCTGCCACATTCTTCTCCAAAAGACCGCGTTCCTTTTCCAGCTCGATTGAAAGCGTCCTTTGATGAACCAAACCGCTCTCCAGGCTGCGGACAAGCGTCAGCATGGACATCAGTGTTGCGCCTCCCACAGCCAGAAAATTAACGGCGGCTTTGATCCAATATCCTTCAGAATTATCCATCGCAGGGGTTGCGACTGTACCCGATATCATGAGGTAATAGATGCCGGTCCCTGTAACCAGGCTGATCAACAAAGCAATTACCCCGCCCCGCACGCCCAGCACAATTCCGGCGATAATCATGAAAGCCAACCAATAGAGCCGCCCGTTGCTTTGCAATCCCTCCTGGAGGAACGTGGCCAGGCCGAGGAAATAGATCAACGCCAGCAGCCCATAGACCCGAACGTTGTAAGGCATCCGCCGCACGAAAGTAATCACCAGCGTCCAGGCGTAAACGCCAATGTAAATGGCCAGCATTACCCAATGTTTCTGCGGGATTGCTGTTGTAATTGCATAGGCCCCAACCAATGCCAATCCCAGCGCGCTCATCACCCGCAGCATGTTGCTAATAATGCGCTCGCGTTGAGCCACCAGCTCGGATTGTGGAATCTGGTTCTCGTTTGTTCGGAAGAGTTTGGTGAGTTGCATGGCTCGTCTCCAGAGCGGGCGGGTTCGACTTAAACGGGATCGTTCCCATTCCCGTTCTCAGGGATAGCGATCGCCTCCGGGGATACCGGTGTCTCATTGGCTGTGTTGCGCATTTCTGGTTTGAGACCAACCTCGATGTGAGCGTGATGAGCGGTGAGCGCCTTGCTCAATTCGGTGGCTGTCGTTGTCAGGATGCTTTTCGTATCCACTGAGCCGCGGATTTTACTGGTAATTTCGTATAGCAATCGTTCGCGTTCAGCCTGGCGATGGGTGCTTTCGAGCAGTTGGGCGTTGTGAACTGCCGCAGCGACCTGGGATGCCAGCGTAATCAATAACTGCTGATCCTCTTCATCGAAACGATGCTCTTTTTCGAGATCCTGAACGATGATCGCGCCGATAGGCTCGCCGCCGACCAACAGGGGCGCGCCTAGCCAGGATTTTGCCGGCTGTCCGATGAATATCGCGCCCAGCTCACGCGCCCGCCTCTCGGTATCTTCGACGATCAGCAGCGGCTGGCGGGTACGCAGCAGGATCGAGGTCAACCCTTCACCGAGCGGGAACGGTGCTACCGACCGGATATCGCCCCCATCGTACATGTAGGGAATTTGAACCCGGTTGGTTTCCTGATCGTAAATGGCAATCAGGAAGTTGACATCTCCCATCACCTGGCTGACCTGGTTGTGGATCAGCAAATACAACGCGTGCAGGTCTGTTTCCACCGAAACAGCCTGGCTGATGGTATTCAAGGTTTGCAGCGCGGCCAGGCTTTTTTCCATACGCCGCCAGGCGTAGATTTTTTCCAGTGCAGTCACAGTCAACTGCGCCAGGCTGGTGTAGGGCTCGAGGGTGGTAGGCGTCAATTCCAATCCCTGGCGTGTGCCCAGGAGAAAAATGGCTTCCAGCTTGCCGCCGCGGTTGATGGGGATGAAAGCGAGCGTTTTGCAATCGAGACGGTTTAGCCATTGAGACAGCGATTCTGGATAGTTCGTCAACTGATCCCTGGTTGAGACGATAACCGGCGCTTTAGATGCGACCTGGTTTTCGATGTCCATGATAGCGGTGTGGATGATGAGCGGCATCGTCTCGATGCTGATCGTCTTCGCCGCCTGGGGATCGTTCAACGATGCGATGCGCAACCCGTTGGGGTCTGCCAACAAGACGGAGGTAATGTAGGGCGCCTGTTTCAAGGCTGCAATAGCAACCTTGTAGACTTCACCCGCAGTCTCGATCTTCGAAATCTGGTGGCTGGTCTGGTAGAGCAGAGAGATTTCCCGTAGATTGATCTGGGTGGATTCGAGAAGCCGGAAATTTTGGATGACCGAGGCAATATGATTGGCAATAGTTTGCAGGATTGCCACCGCGTCCCCGTCGAACGCGTTAGGGAGACTGTGCTGTATATCCAGAACCCCCAAGACTTTATCGCCCATCGCAATCGGAATACTGGCCTCGGAGCGAGTATCTGGGAGAAGATCGTCGTGAAGATAATAGGGATCCTGGGCGACTTCCGCGGCGATGTGGGGCTGGTTGTTAGTGGTTACCCATCCAATGATCGAGTGCAGGTTGATACCAAGTTTTGCACCCCGCCGTTTTAATTCAGCGGCATTTGGTCCGGCAACTTCTCGCAGGGCGATTTCCTGCCCTATCTCATCAACCAGGAAAATCGAGGCGTGATAATAGCCAAATCGCTCGACGATGAGATGCGTTGTTCGTTGGAGCATCTCATCTAGATTTGAAGCCGAGATGGCGAATTGCGTCACTTCTGCGGCAGTGCGGATCTGGATCAGCCGGCGTTCCAGGTCTTGCGTGCGCTGCCGGACGCGCTGTTCCAGTTGGCGGTTTGTCTCCCGTAAAGCAGCTTGCAGGGAAAGGAGCTGCTGAGTAACCACCTGGTCTAAAACGTCACGCTCGATGAGATTGAGGGCAGTCAATGCCTGACCCAGGTAGATCTGGCGGCCTTGACCGCTCATCGTCTTTTGATATTCCAGGGCGCGCGTCAAATCTTCGGGGGCCAGAACGCCTACTTCGATGAGGTAATCTCCCAGGCGGGGTACCAGCGTTTCCGGGGAAATCGGGCTTCCAGAGGTGGAATTATTCTCCGGGGGCGCGGGATTCTCGTTCTCCGGTGAAGGCGGCGTCAGCTCGTATCTGCAATGCTGGCACTGACGCGCCCCCCTCTCGACAGGCCGTCCACAATTCGGGCAAATGATTTGATTGGTCATCGGTTGGCTCAGAGGAATATCAAAATTCTGATTAACTCATTTCCCAAACAGCTTCCCCGGCCAGGATGCGGCGAATCTGATCGGGGAAACGATCCATGTCGAGCGGCTTTCCCAGGAATCCATCGAAACCAGCGGCGCGAGCTTTCGTGATTTGCTCCTGGCTGGCCTCGGCGGTGACGGCGACTACACGGGTATCCTTTAGCTCGGGTGAAGCGCGGATTTTCCGAAGAGCGCCATACCCATCCTCGTAAGGCAGGCGGATATCCATCAAGATGAGGTCGAGCCGGGGCAGGGTATCGGCATACTCGACAACTTCGTATCCCGAGGTTTTCCACTCACAATGGATGCCCATATAGCCCAGCATACGGGCAATCAAAACAAAATTAGACACATTGTCTTCGACAACCAGCACAGTTGTGTCTTTGGAAATGGCATCTTTGCGAGACGTTTGCGCCGGGCTGCTCCCGGTAGATTGTGATTGTCTATCGGTTTGAACTGGTTGGTTACTACCCATGGCCCACCTCACTTAGAAAGCGATGGATGTCTTCGGGGAGGGAATCGACATCTACCGGTTTTTGGATATACCCATCGAAACCCGCGCCCAAAATACGTTCACGGTCGCCCCTCATCACATTGGCTGTCAGGGCAATGATCGGCACGCGTCTCAGGTGAGGCATCTCCTTGAGATGACCTGACAATGTGTAGCCATCCATCTCAGGCATATTGATATCCATTAAAATCAAATCCGGTTGCAGCGACTTTAGAACTTGAAGGGCATGAGCCGCGCTGGATGCCTCGTGGATATCGAAACCTTCCGCCATCAGGATGCGCCGGACAAGCAGGCGATTTTCAGGGTTGTCTTCGACGTATAGGATGATTGGGGTTGGATTTGTCATGTGGCACCTTATGACAGCATTTTAGCATTGTCAATGCAAGCCTGCCGTGACATCCGCGTTGCAATAAAATTACAGATTGTCATTGATTTGCAATCCTGTTAGTTCAGCAAAACGAAACAGGTTCGCCATTCGGCGAACCTGTTGGAGCGGGTGATGGGACTCGAACCCACGATATCTTGCTTGGGAAGCAAGCGTTCTACCACTGAACTACACCCGCTAAAGTGGGTAGATTATAGCCACCGCGCAGAGAGATGTCAAGGAAAGCTTTGGTTTTTAGTTTTCAGCACATTGTTGGCGGCTGATGACTCTCGGGGTTTCCAAAAACCCCGGGAGTCTTACCCGTTGTCGAGACTGATTGTGCCAAAATACACAAAAAATTAGCGTTTCATTAGAAGGTTATAAACCACTTGACTTGCCTGCTTTCTTTAATGTATAAACTTACACGGGTCTACCCCACCAAATCCACCCTTCGGGGACGTAATAATATCACTGACCTGAAATTTATTCCACGTTGATAGCACAGCACCCGTATGGTTGCCGTGCTTTTTGTTCGCATATAGAGGAGTGATTATGATTCAAGTCGAAGGCCTGACGAAAGATTATGGCAAGCGCCGTGCGATAGATAATTTATCTTTTCACGCCGAGCAGGGGGACATCCTGGGATTTTTGGGGCCGAACGGGGCCGGAAAAACAACGACGATGCGCATCCTCACCGGTTACATGCCGCCCACGGCGGGTAGGGCTGAAATCGCAGGATTCGATGTGGTCGAGCAATCCTTGGAAGTGCGCCGGCGTGTCGGATATCTGCCCGAAACTGTGCCGTTGTACCCGGAGATGAGCGTATTCGAGTATCTCAAGTTCATGGGCGAGTTACGCAATCTGCGCGATATCGAAGACCGGGTGGATGAAGTGCTCGAAGTCGTTCACATGGAAGAACGCTCCGACAGCTACATTGGCTCGCTGTCGAAAGGGATGCGCCAGAGGGTGGGATTGGCCCAGGCCTTGCTCCATAAACCCGAAGTTCTGATACTCGACGAGCCGACCATCGGCCTCGACCCGACGCAGATTATTGACGTGCGTAATCTGATCCGCGAGCTTGGCAAGGAGCGCACAGTTCTGCTGTCTACCCACATCCTTTCCGAGGCGCAGCAAGTATGCAACCGGGTGCTGATTATCAACAAAGGCCGCATCGTGGTCGAAGATACGCCGGAACGATTGCAGTCTCGCTTGGCCGGTTCGCAGCGCGTGGTTCTCAAGGTGCGCGGTGAACCCGATGGGTTGGAGACAGTGCTCGGCAAGGTCCCCGGGATTTCACGGGTCAACTTGCGCCCTGACAATACGTTGGAATTCGAATTAACGCCGGGTCAGGATGTGCGGCCGGATGTCGCCCGCGCAGTAATCAACTCAGGTTTCGATCTGTTGGAACTTCACGCGATTGATGTCAGCCTGGAAGATATTTTCGTCGAGCTGACTCGCGAAGAGCCGCAACCGCCCTCCGTTTCGGATGACGGTGAGGAAGAAGCGGCTTTCGATACTGATGAAATTGCCGAAGACGAAGTAGAAGAATAAGAAAGGATGGCACGATGCGTAACATTTGGACGATCGCTCGCCGCGAGTATAAGCTGTTTTTTATCAGCCCAATCGCTTATGTCGTAGCATTTCTGTTTATGCTGGTTTTGGGGCTGTTCTTTTCTCTCACAATGTACGGTTCGATCTCGCAAATGGCTTATTCACCGACTGCCCCAAGTCCTCAAATGGTGATTAGCCCCATGGTCACGATATTGCTGTTCACCATTCCGGCGGTTACCATGCGCACGATTGCTGAAGAACAGCGGTCGGGTACGATGGAGCTGCTGTTGACTGCTCCCGTCCGGGATTGGGAGCTTGTGTTGGGAAAGTGGCTGGGCAGCTTTCTATTTATGGCCTCCTTGCTGCTGCTGACAGGTGTCTTCCCCCTGGTGTTGAATTTTATGGTGAAGCCCGGGATTGACTTTGGCCCGGTGATCGCCGGATACCTGGGCTTGCTGTTGTTATCCTCGAGTATGCTGGCGATTGGTGTGATGGTGTCGGCGCTGTTTGCCAACCAGATCGCGGCTTTTTTCATCAGTCTGGGCGTGGTTCTGGCTTTGTGGCTGTCGAACCAATTTACATCCTATGTTCAGGGTTTCTGGAAGACGCTTCTAGATTTTCTGGATATTATCACGCATTTTGTGAGCTTTTACCGGGGAACGATTGCTTTGAAAGATGTGGTTTTCTTTATCAGTCTCACTGCGTTGTTCTTGTTCTTTGGAACAGCGCTGGTTGAGTGGCGGAGGTGGCGATGAAATCCGAATGGCGTCGTTATGCCCCCTTGGGGCTTTACGTTTCTCTCTTAGGCGTATTAGCTACGGCTGCAATTTTCTTCTTCGTGCAGAAAATTGACTGGAAGTTTGGTATTGGTGTCGGTATAACACTCTTAGGTCTGCTGGCTTATGTCGTCTTGGATCCACAGCAAATCAAGAAAATCTTTACCGGCCGGCAAGCGCGTTTTGGCAGCAACACATTGTTGATCTTGATTGGTTTGATTGGCATCCTGGTCCTGATCAATTTCCTGGTTTCCGAAACCTCGATCCAATGGGATTTGACCGCCGACAAGGAAAACACGCTGGCAAAAGAATCTATCGAGGTGCTTCAGAATCTCCCGGATACGGTGACTATTCAGGCATTCTATACCAGCCGGATGTCAACGGAGACTGTCAGCAACTTGTTGAATCAATATGCCGACAAGAGCCAGGGCAAGCTGGAGTACAATTTCATTGACCCCGATGTGCAGTTAGCCTTGGCGCAGGCAGAAGGCATTACGCAAGATGGAACGCTCATCCTGAAAATGGGTGAGCGCCGCGAAAAAGTCACTTCTGCACAAGAGCAGGATGTCACTTCGGCGTTGATCCGCCTGATGAATCCCGATCAACCGGCCATTTACTTCTTGTCCGGACATGGCGAGCACACGCCCGAAACGACCGGAAATGGCTCGGTAGCTCAGCTCAAGAGCACGGCTGAACAGAAGAATTACAAGGTGGGTACATTTAATCTGCTTGAAACAGGCAGCATTCCGGCCGATGCCAGACTGGTGATCGTCGCCGGCCCGCAGAAGCCCCTCTCCCAGGGAGAAGTTGATGTCCTGGCCGCATTTTCTGCCCAGGGCGGTTCGCTGATCGTTATGGAAGATCCTGTGTTGGCAACCGAGTTTGGTGATGCTCCCGATCCCCTGGCTGCGTACTTGTCTGATACCTGGGGCATTGTGTTGACCAACGACATCATTATTGACCTCGTCGGTCAGCAGCTCCTCGGCCAGCCATTTGTTGCGGTGGGCGTAAACTATTCGACCCATCAGATTACGGCTGACCTCACTGGCCTGACCACCTATTTCCCCAATGCTCGCAGTGTGACCACCCGCGCAGTAATCTCTGGCATCACCTACGATGATCTGGTCACGACCGCTGGTCAATCCTGGGGTGAGACCGACATGGATTCGTTGTTGGCTAATAGCCCTGAGCCGAATGACGGGATTGATCAGGTGGGCCAGTTGTCTTTGGCGATGGCCGCGGAGAACTCAACCAGCCAGGCGCGCCTTATCGTTTTTGGTAATTCGGGGTTTGCTGTTGATAGCAGCCTCAGCGCGGGCGGCAACCTGGATCTGATCGTTAACTCTATTGATTGGACGGTCAAGCAGGAAGAACTGATCAATCTGACCGAAAAGGTGGTCACCGAACGGGTTCTCAATGTTCCAGCCAGCCGGTACACCGTTCCCGTGCTCTTCCTTGGTTCACTGTGCATCCTGCCTTTTGGAATTGTGGTTGCCGGTATTGCTGTTTTGATTATCCGGCGTCGCCGGTAATCAGTCGCCAGAAATCAGCGGCTTGGGCTGCGGTCGAAACAGGAGATGGTGTTTCGACCGCAGCCAGCCAATCGCCGCTCTGTTATATCGCCTGAAGATTCGAGAAAATCCTGATGGATCGAAAAAACACACCTTTCCTTCGAGTTAACACGTTGATCATCCTGGGGGCATTTCTGCTCTTTTTCACCGCCGTCGTATTTGTCCGGGAAACGAAAATCGGGCAGAAAAGTACGCCGACGCCCACCAGCGCGCCTCTGCCGCAATACTTGTTCAACGCCGATGAATATACTGCCAACAGCCTGAAAGTCGAAAAGGCCGGCGGCGACGTGGTCCTGATCGGCCGAGACCCCTCGGGGGGGTGGGCCGTCATTAATCCCATCACCCCCACTTTGACGGTGACGGATACAGCCAATGTAACTTCCGTGATGGGGCAGCTTGGTTACATCACTTCCTTGACTACCATAACAGAACCGGTAAGCCTGGATCTTTTTGGCCTGGCGACGCCGGCTTATACCATAACGTTGAGCCTCGTTACCGGAGAACAGTACGTTGTTCGGGTTGGCGTTAGCACCCCCACTGGGAGCGGATATTACGTTCAACTCAACGGCGGCTTCCCACAGGTTGTCGCTAAATATGGTTTGGATCCGATTCTCACCGTTTTCGATAAGCTTCCGCTCCCCGTAACACCGACGCCGACATTCCCGGTGACGGGCACAGTGACTTCAACACTGACCATCACTACCGGATTGCCGACATCTACCGTTGTTTTTGTGACCCCAACGGCCACGTCTGAGCCGCCGGCTACACCCATCCCCACCCTTCCGTCCCCAACAGCGATCCTGACTCCCCAGCCGTCAGCGACGATTAAACCCTGACCTGCCGGTTTGGCTTCAGCGCCGGGGTGGTCAAATTGGGTATTGATTTTGGTTTCAAAAGAGTGTATCCTGTTTACAGGTTGGTCGAGACTGGCCTGGCAGTTGCATTTTGTATGGTAGCCTGCCTGCGGAGAAACTATGAGAGAAGACGAATTAATTAGCGCAATCGAGCGACAGGATGAGGGTCACCCGGCCGTTGCGCGTTTGATCGAAATGGGTCGTCAAAAATCCTTTGTGACGATTGACGATATCCTTGCTTTATTTCCCGAAGCCGAGCAAGATGTTGACCAGCTCGAGGAGGCTTTCGCGGCGTTGGTCACTGCCGGCATCCCCTACGTGGACGATGCTCCCGCCACCGGTCCAACCGAGGAAGAGTTGGCAGCCGCAGAGGTCGAGGGGACCAGTGAAGAAGTTGCGCCCGCGGTGGCAATCGTGGACGACAATTACCTGGCCAACATTGATACCGACGACACGATTGGCCTCTATCTCAAGGAAGTTGGGCGCGTCCCGTTGCTCACCGCCGAAGAGGAAGTCGAGCTGGCTCAACGCATCGAGGCCGGCCGTTTGGCGCGTGAAGAACTGGCCAAAGGTAATGTCAACCCTCGCCGACGGCGTGAATTGCAAATGTCAATTGAAGATGGCTGGGCGGCCCGTGAGCATCTGATTACCGCCAACTCCCGCCTGGTGATCAGTGTGGCGAAGAAGTATATGGGGCGCGGCGTTCCCTTCCTGGATTTGATCCAGGAAGGCAATATCGGCCTCATCCGTGCGGCCAAGAAATTCGATTACCGGCGCGGCCACAAATTCAGCACTTACGCCACCTGGTGGATTCGCCAGGCGGTAACCCGCGCTATCGCTGACCAGGGGCGCACCATCCGGGTGCCCGTTCACATGGGTGACCAGATCAACAAGCTGCTGCGCGTCCAACACCAATTGACGCAGCGCCTCGGGCGCGATCCCTCGGTGGATGAGCTGGCCCAGGCCCTCGAAGTGACGCCCTCCAAGGTCGAAAACATGATCCAGGTGGCGCGCCGCCCGCTCTCGCTGGAAACCCCTACCGACGATGAGGAAGATTCTGTCCTGGGAGATTTCATCCAGGATGAGGAAGTCCCCGCGCCGGACGAAACTGCCACCTACAACCTGCTGCGCGAGCATCTTGACAGCGTGCTCAACGGACTGCCGCCCCGCGAAGTGCGCATCCTCCAACTGCGTTATGGTTTGTTGGATGGGCAAGCCTACACCCTCGAAGAGGTCGGCCGCAAGATGGGCGTCACCCGCGAGCGTGTGCGCCAGATCGAGGCCCAGGCATTGAGCCGTTTGCGCCACCCGGCAATCCGCCGGAAGTTGCGCGAATACCTCGGATAATCAGCTCAAAATTTATATCAGACAACCGACTCCCGGAGTTTCCATAACTCTGGGAGTCTTTGTTGTTGCCGGTTGGTTAAGGCTTATAATGTCGCCATGAAACTGCCTTCGAGGGGATTTTGGCTGCTTCTGGCGGGACTGGCGGCGCTGACCACACTGCCGTATGTTTATGCGTGGGCGGCTGCCGGCCCCGACCATGTTTTCGGTGGGTTTCTGTTCAATCCGAACGATCAAAATTCATATCTTGCGAAGATGTACCAGGGTTGGCAGGGCGACTGGCGCTTCCATTTGCCCTACACTTCGGAAGCGGGGGAGGGGGCTTACATCAACCTGTTCTATCTGTTTCTTGGACACATCGCTCGCTGGCTGGGCTTACCGCTGATTATCGTTTACCATTTGGCCCGGCTGATCGGGGTGGCGGTGATGTACTGGAACATCGTCCGGTTTTTCGATGCGACCATTCAGTCGCCGCGCCCGCGCCGTCTGGCGATAGCATTGGCAGTTTTTGGCTCGGGTATGGGGTGGCTGGCGGTGATGTTTGGCCTGTTCACCTCGGATTTCTGGGTGGCTGAGGCGTACCCGTTTCTTTCGGCGTACAGTAACCCGCATTTTTCGCTGGGATTGGGGCTGATCCTGTGGCTGCTCACTCCCAAAGTGGACGGGGAGAATATTCGCGTAGCCATAACCGTGTTCTTTGCTGCGCTGGCGCTGGCTTTGGTATCTCCGTTCGGGGTTGTAGTGGTTGGGGTGGTGTGGGTTGGGTGGATAGCATTGAGCGCGGGGCGAGATGCGTTGGCTGCCCCGGAGCGCGACATCAAGAGGGCAACGCCTTCGTCATTGGTCGCACGGTGGGTAACCCATCTCGTCGCCCGTAAATTGGACCTGGCCCGGTTGGCGGCTTTGGTTTTGGGCGGGGGGCCGGTGCTAATTTATGATCTATGGGTCACTTATACCGACCCGGTATTAGCGGGCTGGAACGCCCAAAACCTGACATCCTCGCCTCCGGTTTGGGATTTGCTGCTCTCGTTTTCGCCGCTGTTTTTGCTGGCTATCCCAGGGGCGATTAGCGCATTGGTGAATGGCTCCCGCAATACAGATAAACTGATTGCCTGGGCTGTGTTGGGGCTGGCGCTGATATACCTGCCAGTGGGCTTGCAGAGACGTTTCATCATGGGGTTGTACATCCCCATAGCCGGGTTAGCCGCGTTGGGATTGGAGCGCCTCGCGGCTCAACGGCCGCGTCTGTATCGCTGGCTTCTGGCAGGAACGATATTTTTAATCTTACCGACGCAATTGTTGATCCTGATGAGTGGTTTGTTTGGGGCGCGTAGCCATGACCCGATGCTTTATCTCTCACGGGCTGAGTATCAGGCTTTCGAATGGATCGCGGCAAAATCTCCACCGAGTGCGCTGATCCTGGCTGCGCCGGATACTGGCTTATTCATCCCGGCGTACACCGGGCGGCGCGTGCTCTATGGACATCCCTTCGAGACGGTGAGAGCCTCCGAGTATGAGACT
>DYIZ01000058.1 GCA_020723385.1 Candidatus Aquidulcis sp. | reverse complement strand
GGGCCAGCGCAAAGGCCACATCCTTCAGCCCCTCCACTTCCACGCCGCCCGAGCCGAACATCACCAGCGGGCCAAACTGCGGGTCGCGCGTCACCCCGATGATCACCTCTTGCCCCGGCGGGATCATGCGCTGGACGTGGACGCCCTCGATACGCGCATTCGGCTGAGCGGCGCGGGCATTGGCGACCACCGTCTCGAAGCCGCGCCTCACCGCCTCGGGGCTGTCGAGGCCGAGCAGCACGCCGTTTACGTCGGATTTGTGGGAGATATCGGGCGAGGCGACTTTCAGGGCGACCGGGTATCCCATGCGGTTCGAGAGCGAAACGGCTTCCTCGGCGGAAGCAGCCAGCTCGATGGGAACGGTGGGGATCCCGTAAGCGGCGAGAAGCTGGTTGACATTGCCATCGAAAACCGGTTGTTGTGCGACCGGCCTCTCGGGAGATTGTTCCGGCTGGGAGAGAAATTCCGCCCGCCGGGCGAGGGCCGCCAGCGCCGACGCCGCCCACTCGGGGAACTCGAAATCCGGGAGGCGCGCCGCCCGGAAGCGCTCGACCGCACCCTTGACCATCCCCGCGCCCATCAGCGCTGTCACCACCGGCTTTTCGGCGGTCTCGATGACGGCGATCAGCGCTTCGGCCACGTTCACGTCGTTATACACCGGCGAGGAGGGGAAGATGACCAGCGCGCTGTCCACGCCGGGGTCGGCGAGCAGCAGTTTCAGGCAGGCGGCATATTGTTCGGGCGTGGCAGCAGCCAGCATATCCACCGGGTTGTGGATGCTGGCCGCGGAAATCAGCAGCGAACGCAGCGCGGATTGAGTCTCGTCGGACAGATCGGCCAGGCGCAGGCCGTTGGCTTCCAGCGCGTCGGCGGCGGTGACGCCGGGGCCGCCGGCGTTGGTCAGCACGGCCACCGAGCGGCCTTTGGGCAGCGGGCTGCGCGCCAGGGCGCGCGCCCAGTCGAACAGCTCTTGCATGGCGTTGGCGCGCATCACCCCGGCGCGGCGAAATGCCGCGTCGTAAGCCGCGTCCTGCCCGGCCAGCGCGCCGGTATGCGAGGCGGCGGCGCGCCGCCCGCTGGCGTAACGACCCACTTTGAGAGCCACCATCGGCTTTTGACGGGAGACTTGCCCGGCCTCGGCGATAAAGCGCCGCCCGTCGCTGACGCCTTCCAGGTACATCGTCAGCACGCGTGTGGCGGGGTCAGCGGCGATGGGGGCCAGCAGGTCGGTCTCGGTCACATCGGCCTGGTTGCCCAGGCTGACCAGCCGCGAGAAGCCGAATCCCTGGGCGCGCGCCCAGGCAGTGACGATCAGGCACATCGCCCCCGAGTGAGAGAGGAAAGCCAGGTCGCCTGGCAGCGGGCCGGGAGGCGGCAGGAAGGTGGCGTCGAGCGGCTGGTGGGTGTCGAGCAGCCCGACACAGTTGGGGCCGAGGAAGCGCATCCCGTTTTCGCCGGCGATGCGCAGGCATTCGGCCTCCAGCGCTGCGCCTTCGGGGCTGGTCTCGCGGAAGCCGCCCGAGAGAACGATGGCCGCCGGGATGCCGCGCACACCGCACTCGCGCAGCGCCTGCGGCGCGGCGGGCGCGGGGACGAGGATCACAGCCAAATCCACCGGGTCGGGAATCTCGGCGATGGCTGTGACCATTGGGCGGTCGAAGAGTTCGCCGCCCTTGGGGTTGACGAGATGGATTGCGCCGGTGTAGCCGCTGTTGACGAGATTGCGCGCCAGGGCGTAGCCCAGCTTGGCCGGGTCCGCCGACGCGCCGATGATGGCGACGCCGCGCGGGGTGAGGAGGGAGGTGAGGGGGGATGAAGGGATAGGGGGCATGGGGGAGGAAGTTGTCAGTGATCAGTTAGCAGTTGTTAGTGAAATCGAGAGAGCAAAGGTGTTTTAATTTTGGATTATGGGTAAGAAATAGAAAGATGGGGACGACTCGGGGATGGCGGTGGGCGATGGCGTGGTAGTGATGGTTGGAAATGATGTCGTTGTGGCCGTAGGAGTGGCTGTTTGAGTAAGCAAGGGAGTGCTCGTAGCGGTTGGTGAGGGTGGCAAAACACCTACCGCGTATTTTAAGTCTCTATTATTGCTATCAATATAACTGATGTGAGGATGATTTTCGCTGTCAATGAACAGAGATGAGTCATAGCCTACCGCTTGAGAACCATCTACGGTGTGAATATCCCACTCGTTTCCGACCCAGTAAGCAAATCTCAACCCAATACGATAATAACTGATCGCAGGATAACCTGCATTGTCCAAAGCGAGAGAGCCAAGAAATCCCGAATCTACAATTTGAATATCCCAACTGTTCCCTGTCCATTTCACATACCTAATTTCATTTTCGTCAATTACGATATGTGGGTAATCTTGGTTATCAAATACCAGAGAAGTCAATAAGCCATCAACATCGTTCACGACTTGAATTACCCATTCACCGTTATCTAACTGATGAGCATATTTTAGTTTGTATTCTTGAGATGGATAGCTAACACCGAGTAACCCTAAGCTATTTATCGCTAGACTTATTTCATGTGAGATGGGGGTCGGCATTGCATGGGATTCGATAAGTTGATAACTCCAAGCAGATTCTTGATAATGAGCATATTTCAGATCGCCTTCTTGTGCAAAATATACGATATGAGGGTTGTTATTAGCATCGAGGATTATAAAATTCCCGCTTCCTGCCGAACTACTGTCTACAGTTTCTATGACCCAATTTCCGTTTACTAATTGGGCATATTTAAGGGTGTTGTTTGTATAATTGTGATAACTGATATGTGGTTCATCGGCATTATCTAGAGCTAAAGACACACTGCCTGTTCCTATGCATGTACAATCGTCCACGGTCGTGAATTCCCAAAATTGGCCATTCCAACTTGCATATTTAAGATTATAAGCCGGTGTAGTCCTCTCGATATAAGCAATTTTTGGATACCCATTGCTATCAAGCATCAAGTAGGTAGGTCCAGTTACATTCCCACTATCCACTATTTGGATTTGCCAACTTAAAGGCATTTGTATCATTTCTTGGCTGGCTGTTGGGTGAGGAGACAAAGCAATGACAATTGTTATACTTATTACTGTTCCAAAAATGAGCAGGGAGATTGGAATCTTCGGTAGCAGAGAGATAGGTGACATAACATACTTCCTATACTACCTTATCTGTATCTGAGCTATTCCCTCGAATATCATTCCCAGCCGGTAGCACCCCTCGCCCGCCGCCTCCCACGCCGCCTGCTGCCCGTTCAGCGTGACGGACTGCGGCGGATGCGGCAGCGCCAGGTAGATGCTGCCTTCGGCGCGGCCGGGGCGCTCGACCCGCAACGAGACTCCAGGGGCCTCCAAGACCCCGGTCTGCCATTCGACAACTTCCAATCCCTGCGAGATGTGCAGATCGCTGCCGAGATACTGCGCCGCGCCGGGCGTGACGGCTCGCACCGCGAGCAAGCGCACGCCATGTGCAGGAACTTCCCCCATTTCCCACTTTCGAGAAGGGGGCAGGTGGGCTGATGACGGCCAGAACTCGCGTGCAAAATACTCGCCTTTCGGCAAACCGAACATTTCTGGAGTCAACGGCAATTCACGCGGGGCATCGTCCCAGTTGAAGGCGGCCAGCAGGTGCCAACGCCCCGTGACGTTTTCCAGATCGAGGCGCAAATGGTTGGGCGGATCGGCGTCGAGCCAGTCGAGGGCGCGCGCCGCTTTCCCGATGAGTGGCAATAACTGCCGGGCGATGCGCAGCCGCTCCTCGGGCAGTTTCGACAGATCATCGGAGAGCAGCAGTGTGCCGCCCGACAGCGCAATCGCGGTTGCCAGGGTTTGCACTTCGGGCAAGGTCAGATCGCTCTCCGGGCGCAGCAACAGGCAGTCGGGGTCGTTGACCCACCAGCGGCGGTGCAGCGGCAGGCGGGTGAGCGTGTTATGGATGGCGTTGCGCGCTGAGGGCATATCCGGCTCGTCGCGGAAGAAAAACTCGATGCCGTTCCAGACCGGTGTCCAGCGCGGCGACACGTCGCAACTGATGCGCATCGAGTCGAAAATGCCGACGCCCGATCCCAGCGGGCAGCCGCAGCCCAACAGGTGAACG
This sequence comes from Candidatus Aquidulcis sp., assembly GCA_020723385.1. Lineage (GTDB taxonomy): Bacteria > Chloroflexota > Anaerolineae > Anaerolineales > UBA4823 > DYIZ01. The sequence goes on along the minus strand of DYIZ01000058.1, from coordinate 31,865 downwards.
CCGTCCCCGGCGGCCTGGCGCAGCGCATCCAGGCCGAGACGCAGCGCCTGGGCACGCGTCATCGTGGGGTTACGGTAACGCCCCGGCAGAGACGCGGCATACAGAAAATCCAGCTTGAGAAAATCGTAGCCCCACTCGTGACTGGCCGTGTGGATCACGTCGCAGGCATACTGCCGCGCCTCGGGATGGGTGAGATCGAGGGCGTAATTGAAGGCATCCCACACATACCCGGCGTTGACCGGACGCCCTGCCCGGCCGCGCAGCAGCCAATCGGGATGGGTGTTGGCAAGCATGGATTTGGGGTGGACGATGAATGGGGCCAGCCACAGCCCAGGGGTGAACCCCTCCTGGCGGATCTCCGCCGCCAGCGGGGAGACTCCCCCGGGGAATTTCCCGTTGAACTTGAACCAATCGCCAATTTGATATTCGAAGCCGTCGTCGAGCTGGATCATGCCCAGCGGCAGGCTGTCGCGTGCCGCAGCCGCGGTTGCCAAATTGCGGCGCACATCTTCCGCGGTGACCTTTTGAAAAAAGTGATACCAGCTACACCAGCCGGTGGGAACCGCGTCGGGCGTGGGGCGAGGGGCGTGGAGCAAATGTTCGCGAGCGACTGCGTCGAGGTATGGTCCCAGCGGGTCGGGAGAATCGGCCTCGAGCGTGTGCAGGCAGGCCCAATCGGTGGCGACAGATGCGCCGGGAGCCTGCCCTGAGCCTACCGAAGGGTCGAGGCGCGCCCCATCGCCGTTGGCCCACAGGCGCAGCGAACTGCCCTGGGGGTCGAGCCTGGCCTCCAGCGAGCCGAAGTGCTGCTTCTGCGAGAGGAAGCCCGCCAGCCAGCCGGCGCGCGTGACGCGGTCAGCCAGCACGCCAAACATATCGCTGGTGAAATGGCCGGCATCTTTGGGCTGCGGCGTGCCGGGGTTGACGCACATCGGGGCCTGGAACGGGCCGAGCCGGTTGCGGTACGCCCGGTCAGACAGCCCGTAAACGTTCGAATGGCTCCACGACTGCCAACCGTTGGAAAAAAAGGATGGTTGACAGGTAGCGGTTGACGGTTGGTTGGAGAACCTGCAACCTTCGACCTGCAACATTTCGATGGTATCCAGTAAAACCGGTTTACTGCTAGAGTTCTCGACCGTCACTTTCCACAGCACGAGCGGATAATTTTCTGGCAGGGCAAAGACGATGGCAAGGCGCAGCCCCGATGGGTCGGCGGCGGTGCGCAGGGTGATCTGGCGCAGGGGGCCGTGCGGGGAGCTGACGACTTGGGGGCCGCTGATCTCGGGGGAGAGCCACGCCCCAGTGGTTCTCTGGCTCATACCGGCTCGATAGCGTAAAATCATTCGTATAGCCGAAATCGGGGGCAGGCGACCATCGGCAGGGGACACGCTCCAACAGGATGCGGCGGGGTCGAGGGTCAATTGAAAGAACGGGGATTCGAGGGTGGTGGACATAAGCGGCCTCCATTCCACATCAGGAGATGTGGAGTCCAATTCGCAGCGCGGCGTGAAGGAGCACGTTCGCGCCGTTGATGCAGTCCTGCCATTCGGTGAATTCGCGCGGGGCGTGGCTGGCCCCGCCCACTGACGGGACGAAGATCATCCCCGCCGGGCAGAGCGGGGCGAGTGATTGGGCGTCGTGGCCCGCCCCCGAAGCCAGCGGGATGTGGCGCAGATCGAGGGCTTCAGCCGCTTCAGTGATGGCTTGCTGGGCGAGAGCGCTCATCGGCGCGGGGGCGTGTTTGCCGAGGAACTCGATTTCCAGCCCCAGCCCAAAGCGCTCCGCCTCGAGGCGGGCGCGCTCGAGCAGTGCGGCTTCCAGTGGGTCGAAGATGGATGGGTCAGCGGAGCGGCATTCCAGCGCCAGCACAGCCCGCGCCGGGACGATGTTGAATGCCCCCGGCTCCAGGTGCAGCGCGCCAACGTTGGCGACGCACTCGGGAAACTCGTCCATCACCATTTGGCGCACGGCTAGTGTGAAAGCGGCTGCGCCCTGGGCTGCGTCCAGCCGGTCGGGCATGGGAGTGGTCCCGGCGTGGTCGGCGCGGCCGGTGAATGCCAGGCGGTGCGAGGCGATCCCGACGATGGCTGTCACCACGCCGATGTCGGCGCCCACCTGGATCAGCCGCGGCCCCTGCTCGATGTGCAATTCCAGGTAACCGGCCAGCGTCGCCGGGTCGCGGCGGGCGGCGAGCAGCCCGGTTTCGGTCAGGCCGGCGCAGGCCAGCCCATCGAGAAGGGCATCGCGCCCACCGCGCGGGGATTGTAAATCCTGGGGGGTGAGATGGCCTGCTAACGCAGCGCTCCCCAGCAATCCCACCAGCGTGCCCTCTTCGTCGGTGAAATCAATCGCTTCGAGGTTAACCGGCAGAGTCAGACCGAAATCCTTCACCGTGCAAAGCACTTCCAGCGCAGCCAGCACGCCGAGCGCCCCGTCGAAGCGCCCGCCATTGGGAACCGAGTCGAGGTGCGAACCGAGCAGCAGGGTGGGGGCGGCGGGATCAGTGCAGGTTAGCAGCGCCGAGTGATTCCCGGCGGAGTCGACGCGAAAATCCAGCCCGGCCTCCATCGCCCTCTGGCGGAACCATTGGCGGGCTTCGAGATGGGCGGTGTTCAAGGCTGGGCGGTTAACGCCGCCCTCGGGCGTCGCGCCGATGGCTGAGAGCGCGGCGAAATTCGATTGCAGGCGGTGGGGGTTGATGCGCAGGGCCGAGAAGGTGCTGTCCACCCTATAATATTACCCGAAAAATGTCGCCAGCACAGCCCTGTTTTCAGTGTGTAAAGCACGGCGGACTTCGATTGGGGTGAGCGGGGGAAAAGGCCAGGGGATGAAGTCGGCGTCGCTCGAGGCTGCGGGCGGCGTGTCTTGCATAAGCGGGTCGGATTCGAGCGGGATGTCGCAATCCACCGGCTGGCCGCGGCGGATCAACCGCCGGCGGGCGGCGGACGCCTGCAGGGTATCCCACAGCAGCGGGAGCAGATAGCGGTTGCGCGGGGTGAGCACCCGGCAAAATGTGCCTCCCAGAAAATGAACGGCGGTATGCGCTGAGTTGGGGAAAGGCATGCAGCCGTCCACGAACCGGTCGGCTATCCCGGCCAGCGCCTGTGTGCAATGCCCCATCGCTAACTTTTTACCGGGCAGGGCGCGGATGTCGGGCAGGGTGTAGGTTTTGCCATCCCGGTCGAAGTAAACCGTCTCGCCGCCGCGTCGCGCTCCCTCGCCGATGATGACGGTGAGCGCCAGGTCGCAGGGCTGGTTTTCGTGAACGAGCATATCGAAGCCGAAGCGGGCCACCGCCAGGCAGCCGCCGCGGCAGTGCATCCCCATTCCCGCTGGTGTCGCCCCCGTGGGCGCGCTGTGCCCGACGAGAGCGCGCACGTTGGGAAATTGGGCGTGGAACTCGGCGCTGAACAGCGAGGGGTCGGCGGGGCGGAAGGGGATCGGCGTTTCATCGCCGATGACGGTTGGCTGCGGGCCGCCGAAACCCATCTCGTCGGCGATTCGCAGCAGGCCAATCTCCGCCGGGTCGAAGCCCATCAGCCGGGTGGCGACGCGGTCAGTCTCGACCGGGTGGTTTCCGCTGACGATCACCCGGCTGTCCACCGGGGTTACCGGGGCTGGGCAGTTGCCCTCCGCGCCGACAATCCCATCAATTACGACCAGATCTGGCCGGATGAGAAAGAGCAGATCAACCAACTTCTGTTCGAGGGCGAAGTGGTGGCAGCGCTGGCGCAGGTTATAGGGCAGGATGCCCATGGCGTTCTTGAAGCCCAGCGTGACGCCGGTGTACAGGTTGGTCTTCATCTTCGGCAGGGAGAGATAGAACGCCTCGCCGTGCGCCACTTCGCTGAAGATGCGCGGGATGAGCACTTCGCGCTGGATTTTGGCCTTGGGGAGGTGGTAGCGATCCACCGGCTGCTCATCGAGCGGGATGAGCTGGATGCGGTGGCGCCGGGCAAGACGATCCAAACCGGCGACTTTGAACTCGCCCCGGGTGGGAACCCCCCGTCCGGAGCCTTCGGCGATGACGATTGTTTGGGTGTGCTCTTTCAAGAAAGCGACCACCGCGTCGAGGACGCGCGGGTCAGTGGTTTCGGGGTAATCGGGGCGGCTCAACCCCATGTGGTGGTAGACCGTGACCAGGTTGGGCTTGATGACGACTTTGCGCCCGGCAAGCTGGCGGGTGAAGCCGGTCTGGGCGTCGAGGGCTGACAGGTTGTCGAAAACGGCCTGGCGGATGGCGCGCACGTCGGGGCGCGAAAAGTAAGCCGGTGAGCCGTAATCTGCGGGCAGGGCGACGTAATTCTGCTGGTAGTCGCCAACGGGGGCGCGGGTGATGACGACGAAGGAGGGGGCGTCAGCCATTGGAGCGTTTGCTGTAGATGAGATTTTGAAACACAAAGGATGCGAAGGCTTTCACGAAGGGCATGAAGGTTTTGACTGATTTTCCCTTGTTTACCTTTGTGATTGCCTTTTGTGACCTTTGTGTTTTTTCTTTTCGACTTGGCTGAGTTAGATTGGTTAATTCGGAACTTGCATGATAATCGCCCCCACCGGGCAGTCGTCGGCGCAGAAGGCGCAGGCAAGGCATCGCTTAGGCTCGTGAAGGGCGGGGTAGGCGTTGGGGTCGCCGTTGGCGGGTTCAGACAGCGCCAGGCAGGTGACGGGGCAGGATTGCACGCAAATACCGCACGCAGTGCATACAGTGATGTTCACAACCGGTTTGGGCCACAGGGATTTTTTGAGCAGCGAGGCCGCGTTGCCGCGGGCGTCCCGAATCGCACCAGGCGGGCAGACTTTGCCGCAAACACCGCAGTCTATGCAGCGCGCCTGGGCAATGATGTGGCGCTGGTTGCGCGTGCCGGTGATGGCCGATGTAGGGCAGATTTTAGTGCAAGCGGTGCAGCCGGTGCAGAGTTCGGTGATCTGATAAGCCATGATGTGTGGTCGGGTGTATTTGGTGAGTGCAATCTTTTGAACAGGGATGGACAGGATATCCAGGATTTGAAATTGATCATTATCCTGTAAATCCTGTTTATCCCTGTTTATTCGTTTTTATCCATATCGAGAAACAATGTCTTCATCGTGCAAATCCAAGGCTGCGATCGTCTCTGGGGTGGGGATGCCGGTTTCGGGATGCCAGCCGATGGCATCCCAGTAATCGTGTATCATCCCATCCAGCTCGACCGAGCGGCCGCGGTTGGCGCCGCGCTGCAAGGGGGGCAGGCCAATCGCCCGCGGGCTGAGTCTCATCTTGCGGGGGTCCACCCCCTGGCGGATGTTGAACATTTGCCGCAGGGTTTGGATACGCCGCCCGATCTCCAGATATTCGGCGGGGGTTCTGTTCCAGCCGGTTGCGGCGTTCAGCCACTCGAAGAGCGGCAGGCGCTCAACGCCCAGGTATGTGCCGAACAGGCATAGCCCGGCGGCGTTGTACAGTTGCGTAAAATTGCTTGTCGCCACCGCTTTAGCCGTTTTGAGTGGATCGGAGTGGTAGCGGCCGTCCTTGCTGGAGATGAGCGGCGGTTTGGGCAAGCCGGGGATTTTACGCCACAGTTTGAATGTATCGTAATAAACGAATGCGCCGGTGGTGTGTTTACCGGGCGAGGGTTCGACGCTGCTGTGCAGGCCGAAACCGGGGTCCTGCCGCGGGTCGTGAAAGGCGATCTCCTGCCCGCCGGCGTGAACGGCCAGGTTTTCGGCGCCATTGCCGAGACGCTGCGCGGCGCGTTTGACGCCGTCAGCCAGCAAATCGCCGATGCCGTCGCGGGCGATCATCCGGTCGAGCAGCGCGTCAACTGCCTGCGCATCGCCCCACTTCAATTCCAGCCCGCCGGTCATTTCGGGGGTGAGCAAACCCTTCTCGTAGGCCTCGATCGCAAAGGCTACGGTGTTGCCTGCCGAGATGCTGTCCATCCCGGCCCGGTTGAGCTTTTCGTTGATGGCGAAGACCGCTTTCAGATCGGTGCTGAGGATCATCCCGCTGAAGGCGAGGGTCGTTTCGTATTCGGGCTTGTGGGTCTCCATCCCTTCGAAGCTGCAAATACCGCCGCAGCCCAGCGGGCAGGCGTAGCAGTGGTATTTACGCTGTTCGTACGCCAGGACGCGGTCGGGATTGATGGCGTCTGACTGCCGGGCGGGGAAATCTCGGTCAGAGCCAGCCCAGTTTTTGATGGGCGAGTCGCCCCACTCGACAGAGCCTTGATTCAAGCTGGCTGTGCCCCATTTGCGGAATAGCGCCATGATCAGCATTCCATCCATGCGAATCGCGAACGGAAGCTTGCGCATGGCAGCGCCCAGCAGCCGGGGGAAGGAAGCAGGCATGGCCGGGATATCGAGCTGGGCGTAGCGATTGCACTGGCTGCTGAGAGCTTTCATCTCATCGGGACGGGCGCAGCCGGTGCGCCGCGTGCCGGCCAGGGCAACTGCTTTGAGATTCTTGCTCCCCATGACAGTTCCCAGCCCGGCGCGGGCCGCCAGCCGTCCCTGGTCGTGGCAGATCCCGGCGATAAGCGAGCGGTTCTCACCCGCCGGGCCAATGCAGGCTACCGACGGTTTCTTTGGCTGGGAGGCCTCGGCCCACAAGCGCTGCTCGGTGGCAATGGCGTCAAGGCCCCACAGGTGGGCGGCGTCGCAGATTTCGACGCTGTGATGGGTGATAGACAGGTAAACGGGTTTTGGGCTGATCCCCCGGATGAAGATGCCGTCGTAGCCGCACTGCTTGATGGCGGGTGCAAACGTGCCGCCGCAGTTGGCATCGCCCCACGCTCCGGTGAGGGGCGATTTACCGACCGCTGTCCAGCGTCCGGTAAACAGGCTGGGGGTGCCGGTCAACAGGCCGGGGACAAACCCCAGGATGTTGTCGGGTCCCAGGGGATCTGCGCCGGGGGGGATGCGCCGATACAGGATGGCGGCAGCCAGCCCCATGCCAGCGAGAAAGTGTTCGTAAAACGAATCGGGAAGGGCCTCTTCGTGAAAAGATCCGTCAGTCAGGTTGACCCACAAGATTTTTCCGGTGTAGGGTTTCATGCGTGAGAAGGGGGCAAGGGCGTGGTCACCACGCCCTTGCGAATGCTAGCCGATGGGATGGGGGTGCAAACCTATTATTCGATTTTACCAGTAGTAATGGCTTTTTTGACGTCGGCAATCGCTTTGGTGATGTTGATGTCGCGCGGGCAAGCCTCGGTGCAGTTGAAGGCAGTGCGGCAGCGCCACACGCCCATCTGCTCGTTGAGGATATTCAGCCGATCCTCGGCGCCGCAGTCGCGGTTGTCGAAGATAAAGCGGTGGGCGTTGACGATCGCCGCCGGGCCAACGTAGCGCCCATCGGCCCAGAAGGACGGGCAAGAGGTGGTGCAGCAGGCGCACAGGATGCACTTCGTCGTATCGTCGTAGCGCTCGCGCTCCTCCGGGGTCTGGATGCGCTCTTTGCCATCCGCCACGGGATCGTCCGGGCACATGAAGAATGGCAGCACGGAGCGGTAATGTTCGTAGAACGGATTCATGTCTACGATAAGGTCTTTGAGCACCGGCAGGCCGAGGATCGGCTCGATGGTGATCTGGTCGGTTCCCAGGTCTTTCACCAGCACCTTGCAGGCCAGGTAGTTGCGCCCGTTGATGCGCATGGCGTCGGAGCCGCAGATGCCGTGCGCGCACGAGCGGCGGAAAGACAGCGTGCCATCCTGGTAGCCGCGCACGCACTCGAGCAAATCGAGCACCAGATCGTTCTCTTCGGCGTCGGGTACCACGAAGGTATCGTAATGGGGCGGCTTGCCGTCTTCGGTATTGTAACGGTAGATTTTGAGGGTGATTTTCATTGGCGCGTTCCTTTGGGGAGGGGAGGGTACAAATGTAATCAGGTAAACAAGTAAACAGGTAGACAGGTAAACGGGTCCTTGTTTACCTATTTACCTGATACTTTCTCAATACACCCTCTCCTTCGGCTGGAATTTTGTGATGACCACCGGCTTGTAGCGCAGCTCGATAGCGCCTTCCTTCTGCCAGGCCAGGGTGTGCTTGAGCCAGTTGACATCGTCTCGCTTGGTGAAATCCTGCCGGGCGTGCGCCCCCCTGCTCTCCTGGCGGGCTACCGCCGAGGCAGCGATGACTTCGGCCAGGTCGAGCATATTGCCCAATTCCCAGGCGTTGAGCAGGTCGGTGTTGAAGATTTTGCCTCGGTCGTCCAAATGTACATGGCGGTAGCGTTCTTTCAGCGCCCGGATATCTTCTATGACTTCCTTCATGCCCTCTTCGGTGCGGAAAACGCCCACATGGTGGAACATAGCCGCTTTCATGGCATCGGCAATCGCGGCTGTTTTTTCTTTGCCAGTGCGGTTGAGCATTTCGTCAAGCCGCTGGCGCACAGGGTCGGCCGCGTCGGCGGGTAAATCCTGAAAAGCGACGCCTCTGGCGTAACGCGCCGCGTGGATGCCGGCGTGTTTGCCGAAGACAACCAAATCCAGCAGCGAATTGGTGCCCAGCCGGTTTGCGCCATGCACCGAGACGCACGCCGCCTCGCCGGCAGCATACAGGCCGGGCATGGGTGAGTTCTTCTCGTCGTAAACTACCTGGCCATACTGATTGGTGGGAATGCCGCCCATCGTGTAATGGGCCGTCGGCTGGACGGGGATGGGCTGGGTGACGGGGTCCACCCCCAGGTAAACCCGGCAAAACTCGATGATGTCGGGCAGCTTGGTGAGGATTTCCTGGGCTGTGGTGCGGTACGGCGTCCCATCGGGGCGCGTACGCCCGTCAATTTCGGCATATTTGTTGACGATTTCCGGGCGAACATCGAGATAAAGATAGCGCTTGCCATTGACGCCGCGCCCTTCGCGCATTTCGATGTACATCGCCCGGCTGATAACGTCCCGGGAGGCCAGATCTTTGACGTGGGGGGCGTAATGCTCCATAAATCGCTGGCCCTCGCCGTTGATCAATACGCCTCCTTCCCCGCGCACGCCTTCGGTAATGAGAATGCCAAATTTATAAATACCCGTAGGATGAAACTGGAAAAATTCCATATCTTCGAGCGGCAGGCCGCGCCGCAGCACGATCGCCGCGCCGTCGCCGGTGTACGCGTAGGCGTTGGAAGTGATCTCCCAAATCCGCCCGTGACCGCCAGTGGCGAAAATCACGGCTTTGGCGTGAAAAATGTGCAGCTCGCCGGTTGCCAGCTCGACGGCTACCACGCCCGCCGCCGCCCCTTTGACGAGGATCAGATCGAGCACCTGAAATTCGTCGAAGAAATTGACCTGATTCCGCAGGCACTGTTGGTACAACGTTTGCAGGATCATGTGACCCGTGCGGTCGGCGGCGTAGCACGAGCGCATCACCGGTTTGCCGGTGACATTGTTGGTATGCCCGCCGAAGGGCCGTTGGGCGATGCGCCCCTCCGGTGTGCGGGAGAAAGGCAGCCCCATGTGTTCCAGATCGTAGATGGCTTCGACCGCTTCGTTGCACATGAATTCGATGGCATCCTGGTCGCCGAGGTAGTCGCTGCCTTTGACGCTGTCATAGGTATGCCAATCGGGATGGTCTTCTTCGAGGTTCCCCAGGGCTGCGCCAATCCCCCCCTGGGCTGCGCCGGTGTGCGAGCGGGTGGGGTGGAGCTTGCTGAGCACGGCGGTCTTGGCGGTGCGCGAAGCGAACATAGCCGCCATCAACCCTGCGCCGCCCGCGCCGACAATGACAACTTCGAACTGGTGGATGTTAGTCATAAATGCTTCCTCTCCTGTAACTGTCACGTAAAACGTAAATCGTAATTGCGTGGATTTTGTTACGCATGACGTTTCACGTTTTACGAGTCACTTTCTCACCCCGGCGATGATGGCAATGCCGCCAATGGCAGTAATCACCGCCCACCCCAGCAGCAGCACCCAGGCGACGACGCGGCGCGGTTTCTCGTTGTGAATGTAATCGTTGAGTACTTGCCGCAGCCCATTCATTCCGTGGGCAAAGGTAAATCCGAGCAGCAGCACATCGTACACGCGCCAGCCGAGAGTCGCCCAGCGCAGTTGCACATAATCCAGATCAATCCGGTGAACGCCAACGATTACATCCTGCAAAAGCACGTGAAACCATACCAGCGGGATGAGCAGCACGGCGCTGTAGCGCATCCATTGCCAGGCAATCGTCTCGTAATTGGGCTTGACTTTCACCTGACGGGTATATCCATGTTCAGGGACTGTCGTCATGTTGATTACCCTCCAAATAGACCGTAGTTGTGCTTGAGAATATTGAAACCCATCACCCCGACCGTCGGCAGCCACAAGACGACACTGATCGCCAGGGTGAATAGCACCGATTTCCGTTCAGTCGTGATGCGCCACAGCTTCATATTTGGGAACCAATCGGCAAAGGCGATGCGCAGACCGTTGACCCCGTGGAAGATGACGCAGAATATCAGTCCCATCTCGCCCACGCCGAAAAGTGTGGTGCGGTAAATATCAATCGCGTGGGCATAGAGCGATGGGAAGAAATAGACTGTTGCTGTGTCGAGGATGTGGATGGTGAGGAACAACAAGACGCCGAGACCGGTGATACGATGGAGCAAGAAACTGATTTGCCCTTCCCGGCCGCGATAGCGAGCGTAGCCGGTGAGGGTCGTTTTGAATGCAGACATAGCACCTCCTGACACAGACGATTAAGATCTAATCCATATTGCCTGACGGTTCCCTTGTCGCAAGCGGAATTTTTTATCACGAATGTCACGAATTTTCGAATCGCACGAATGATGGCCCGAAAGGCCGTTTGAATTTTACCATTACTATAAGAATTGTGAGGTTATTAGCTGCTGAGAACCACAAACGGTCAACCGCTTTCCCCCGGGTGATAGGTAAGACTGGAAACAAATTTCCCCAACTCGGCGGCCACGGCTTGAGGTTGTTCCAGCATGACCATGTGCCCCGCTCGAGGGACGACAACCAACCGGGCAGACCGAATAGAATCGGCGAGGAATTGTGAAGAGCGCACCGGAGTCATTCGGTCGTCCGCGCCGCACACCACCAATGCCGGGGCGCGGATCGCTGCCAGTTGCTGGGTCGCGTCGAACTGTGTGCAGGCGGTGAGATCGCCGTGCAGCACACTCGGGCGAATCTCTCCCATCCGCATCGTAGCCAGCTCGACGAGCCTGGATTCTGTCGCCGGGCTGAAGGAATGAGCTGCCAGCGCTTCGACGGCTTTGTGCAGCGTGGCAGCGTGAGCGGCGTTTTCGAGGATGTCTGCCCCCACGTTTAGCCGTGCGCTGGATGACACCAACCCCAATCCAGCCACGTGCTCAGGATAATCGCTTGCCAGCGCCAGGGCAATCGCGCCGCCCATGGAATGACCCACGAAGACGGCTGCGTGCAAACCCATGGCAGACAGCCACGCCGCCAGTTTACCGGCGTAGCCGGCAATGGATTGCAGCCCGTATCCCTCGGATTTACCATGACCTGGCAAGTCCACCGCATAGACGCGGTTACCGGTTAAGCGGCGGATTTCAGGGGGCCAATAGAGATGATTGCCGCCAGCCCCGTGAATTAAAACAATCGGGGGAGTTTCGATCACTCCCCCTTCGAAGGCGTAGTAGTAAATTCCGGCGGCGCAGGGCATCTTGGGCTTCACATCCCCCGGCGGAGGCGGTCGGAGGCTTCCTCGGAGAGGGGGATCACCACCTGGATGCGCGTTCCTTTCCCCTCTGCTGAGTCGATGTGTAAAATCCCGTTGACCAGCTCGGCGCGCTCACGCATATTGACCATGCCCAGGCTGCCGCGCTGATCGTAGCCAGCGTCCACTTTGCCTACATTGAAGCCCACACCGTCATCTTCGACCTCCACCAAAACCACATCTGTTTCCAGCGATTTCAACCGCACCCAAATGTGGGCGGCCTGGGCATGCTTGCGGGCATTATTGACAGCTTCCTCGGCGATGTAGAATATGATCGCCTGTTTGCCCATTTCCAGCTTGGGAACCAGGTCGTCGTCGGCGGTGATGATGACGTTTTGATTGTAGGTGTCATGCATCTTTTCGGCCATCGCTTCGAGAGCGGCCACCAGCCCCTGGGATTCCAACACCAGCGGGCGCAGCGTGAACAGCATGTGACGAATTTCTTTGGTGGTGCGGCGCGCCAGGTCTTCGATCTTGAAAAGCTCTTCGGCGGTGGCTTTTACATCGCGCTCCATCAACCGGCGGGCAAAATTTACCCGCATGGCGATGGCCGCCACCGATTGAGTCGGGCCATCGTGCAGGTCGCGCGCCAATTTCTTTCGGGCTTCCTCCTGGATTTCCATCATGCGTTCTTTTTCTTGCGCCAGGTCATCGTACAGTTTTGCGTTGGTGATGGCGATGACGGCCTGGTGGGCGATGATGTCCAGGATTTCACGGCGCGCCGGCGAAAAATACTCGGCGTTGGGATGGGCGTAAAGCAGCATCCCGTAGGTATCCAACCCGGCCCGCAGGGGGACGCAGTAGGCGGAATTGCACGCTCTCAGTGCGACGATGCGGCCCAGCTCCGGGTCTTGAGCCACGGTTTTGGTGAGCACCCCCTGGCCTTCCTCGATAACCCGACGGATCGCGCCGTCGTTGCCGGGCAGGAGGATGCGCATATCGGCGGGGGTAAAGCGTCTCGCCGAGCCGACGCTCAACTCTGTGCGCTGCTCGTCGCTTTTCGAGAAGAGCAGCACTGCGCTCACCAGCCGGTCGGACGGCTCGGTGGAGGTGCCGAGGGCGTTGGCGCTGAGATCGAGTGCGTTGTCGAGCACACGCTGATAACTCAACGTGGCAGTCAGCGCGGCGATCAGGTTATAAACAGAGCGCAGCCGCTCGCGCTCGGCGTGACTGGCGCGTTCGGCTTCTCTCCGCGCCGCCTGGAGCGCCTGCCGCTGGCGGAGCGCTCCAATTGAGCGATAGACGAGCGCCCCAAGAGCGGCGCCCAACAAAAGCCCGGCCAGGGCAGCCAGCCCGGCCAGGACAAGGGGGTCTGTGATTTCGGCGCTGTATGGCGCAAACATGCCCCTATCATAACAAAAAAAGCGGCGGATGGAAAGCATTGTATGCAACCAAAAGCACCCCAAAGGTGTATTTATTATGGTGATCGAAGCCGAACAGATTTTACTGGCCCAACAGGGCGATGTGGGCGCCTGGGAAACCTTGGTGCTCACCCATCAACAGGCTGTCTTTAGCCTGGCTTACCTGCTCCTGGGCGATCCCGACGACGCTGAAGACGTCGCCCAGGAAACCTTTATCCGCGCCTATCACGCCCTTGGGCGCTTCGATACCGGGCGGCCTTTGCGCCCCTGGCTGCTGCGGATCGCTGCTAATCTCGCCCGCAATCAGCGCCGCGCCATTGGCCGGTACATCGCTTCGCTCAAACGCCTCATTTTGGCTGAACCCCAGGCGGTCGCTGCTTCTGCCAGAAATGGCAATTGGCCGAATCGAGATGATGCCCAAATGCTGTGGCAGGCCGTCCGGCAAATGAAACCGGCCGATCAGGAGATCATTTACCTGCGCTATTTCCTGGATATGCCGGAAGCAGAAATGGCTGCTGCCCTGGGAGTGGCGCCCGGCACGGTGAAATCCCGTCTGCACCGCGCTTTGGAGCGCTTGCGGGCAGTCATTGCCAATGGCTATCCATCTTTATGGGAAGATAAAACCGTATGAATACCCAACACTTTGATTCCTGGGAAGATAAATTGCGCGCCCTGGCTCACTCATTCGACTATCCGCCAGCGCCGGATGTGAGTCTCGCCGTCCGCCAGCGGTTGGTCGGAAGGCAAGCCCGTAAGATAACCCGCCCTTTGCGGCTGGCATGGGCCGCTGTGATCCTCACTCTCATCCTGGCGGGCGCGCTGGCAATTCCCGGCGTGCGTGCGCAGATCGTCGAATTTATCCAAATTGGCGTGGTTCGTATCTTCCAAATCGCGCCCACGCAGCCATCACTGCAGCCATCACTGCAGCCATCACCGCAGCCAACCTTGCTGCCCTCGCTGCTCGATCTGGCTGGAGAGACTACACTGGAAGACGCCCGCCTCCGGGCATCCTTCCCCATTCGTCTCCCGGATTATCCCGCTGGCCTGGGGCAGCCCGATCATGTTTTCCTGCAAACCGGCGATGGGCAGATGCTGGTGCTGGTTTGGCTCGATCCCGGCCAGCCGGATCGGGTGTATCTCAGTTTGCACATCATCACCCCCGGCTCGATCACCCTCATAAAGTTCGAGCCAAAAGTGATCGAGGAGACCACCGTCAATGGACAGCCCGCCATTTGGGCCGAGGGGCCGTATCTGATCAAGCTTCGCAGCGGGGATTACGATGACCGCCAGTTGGTGAGCGGCAACACGCTCATCTGGCTCGACGGTGAGCTGACTTACCGGTTGGAGTCCGATCTGCCGCTGGCCGAGGCGGTAAAAATCGCCGAGTCCTTAAAGTAATTTGTATCCGAAAATTTGATGATGGCGTGTGCGAAGCGCACGCCATCATCAAATTTTCGGCTCATCATGGAACCTCCGGGAGGTGAGCGGTGTATTATGACAAAATACATCCATAAAGGAGAGTTCGCGATGTCTACCCTGAAAAGTAAATTCGTTAGGCTCATCATCACCGCCGCCAGCCTGGTTTTGACGGCTTGCGGCTCGTCCGGGCAGGCTGCCGTGTTGCCTACGGCCACTGCCTCCCCTCGGGTCTCGACCGCTGCCCGCGAGGATGGCGCGCTTGTCACCGAGTGGATGGAAAAAGGCGGGTCAACCCTGCACCTGGTTGATCCTTCGACGGGCGCAGATATTCCCGGTTCCCCGCCGATCAGCCTGGGCGGTAATTACGCTTTCGGCTTCTCCCACGCCTCGCCTGACCAGGACACGCTCGCCGCGATCATTTTCCCGCACAGCAGCTCCCCGATGGGCGGCGTGCTGCAATTGATTGACCTGCGAGCCTGGCAGGCCGTAACGACCACTGTTTCAATCGAGCAGTGGAATACCCGCACGGCCTTCAGCGCCGATGGCAGCCTGCTCGCCATCACCGCCGGACAATACCAGAAGAACCATAGCCGGGGTTTCGTCGTTTTGGTGGATGTTGCCCAACGCGCCGAGATCGGCCGGGTCGAGCTGGATTTTCTCCCCACGCAGATCGCTTTCACCCGTGACGGGCAGGCATTGATGACCTTTGGCTCACCTGCCGGGGATTTCAGCAACGAGCCGCTACCGCCATCCCAGGTCGCTTTGCTTACAATCCCCGGTTTGCAGGCAAGCTGGCAGCAGATTTTGACCGGCGTCCGGGAAGGATTTATGCCCAACGAAGATGCCAGCGCCGTGCCAGGGCCGGGCGAGGGCCGCTGGCTGCGCCCGGCGGCGATCTTTGCCCCCGAGAGCGATACCCTGTACATCGTCCACGCCGACGAGGATCGGCTGACGACGGTGGATTTCACCAATCAGACGGCAAGCACGGTTGATATTCACCCGGCGATGAGCTGGCTCGACCGGTTGATGGCCCTCGGCGCAGAGGCAGCCCAGGCCAAGACCCCGGACGGAACCACCAGAAACGCGGTCATTTCTCCCGATGGGCGCAGGCTTTACGTGGTGGGGACGAACGTCGTTTCGACAGAGAATTCCAACAACGGCCAGTGGGACACTGTCACAACGCCGCTCGGCCTGAGCGTGCTGGATACTTTCGACGGAACCGAGCTGGCCCGCTACGATACCCAGGCCGTCGAGATTGGCATTTCCCCGGATGGCGCGACGCTTTATCTCCGCGGTTCCTACGACTCCTTCGAGACCGAGATCGTCTCGGCTGCTGAGCTGAAGCTGGTAGCCCGCGTCGCCGGGTACAATCTCATCCTTTCCCATCGTCTGAACGGGAGGCCGATTTTGCTGTCCACCGCATACCGAAATGGAAATCCATTTTCTGAGCTGTCAGCTTTCGACCCTCAATCTTTTGCGATGCTGTATCAGTGGCTTCCTAAAAACGAGTCGAGCTGGCTGGTGATGCCGTAATTCCCTCACCCCAACCCCTCTCCCGATTCCGGGAGAGGGGTTTTTGCTCCACTTCTCCCAGTATTGGGAGAAGGGGCTGGGGGATGAGGGCAAGCCGCAGTCTCTATTTCGCTGCCACCGGCAGGTACACCGCGTACCCAATGCTGCCGGTCAGGGCGAAATCGGTGAAGTGGTCAATTTGCAGGATGACCTGGTTGGCGGCCATGTCCACCACGAAGCTCTCGGGCATCTCCCACCGCTCGGTGGTGGTGGAGTAATAGGCCGGTTTCAGCCACGGCTCGTAGATGTGCAGCGCCTGCAGCTCGGCGTCGGTGTAACCGAAGGTGATGACCACTTCCTGGTTGAAGTGATCCTCGATGGGCTGGCCGCTGGCGTCGGTCGCCAGGAAGGCGTAGCCGTAACGCAGCACGTTGGCGTGCGCCTGGCGGGGCATCTCGGCGATGGGCACGATACGCAGCGTGACCAATCCGGTAGCGGGCATAGCCCCCCCGGGGATGTAGATACTCGTCCCGTCGGCCAGCGTGATTGTCTGCGGGTCGGCGGCGTCGAAGGTGACTACCACTGGGGCCGGTTTAGGGAACGGCCCGACGAGGGTGATGTCCTGCACGGCGCTGCTGCTCCCCATCGGGATTACGGCCTGACCCAGCCAATACTCGCTCTCGGTCTCGAAGGCTGCTCCCATGTGCCAGGTGGTGTTCGAGATCACATCCAGGCTGTACGGGCCGCTGGCATTGCCGCCATCCAGCGAGACCGGGAAACGCCCGCGGGTGAAGCCGCCCTCATCCGACCAGGCCCACACCAGCGCCTCGCCAGCCGTAACCGTGTTGCTCACGGTGAGCGTGCCGCTCAACGTGGCGTCGGGCAGTTGGAAATGCAGCGCGTGGCCGGAGGAAGTCTGGCCGGGCAGGACTTCGACCAGCTTTTCGACCGGGTTGACCCACGCCGAGTCGCCGCCGGCCGCGCCGAGACGGAAACGCCCGTAGGGGACGGCCAGCGTGAATGCGCCGTTCTCATCCGTGCGGGTTTGCAGCCACAGGTTGAACGCCGGGCCATCCACGGCCTTCGCCAGCACCGTCGCGCCGGGCAGCGGGCTGCCATCGGGGGCGTAGACCGTCCCGCTGATAGCGGCATCTTTCGGGACGATGGGCAGGGCGAGGTAGGCCGTGTCACCCGAAGCGACGGGGACGTTGCGCGGCCCGAGCAGCTTGGCGTAACCGGCGTCGGGGTCAATGCGGTAGTTCAACTGCCACAGCCCGGCGGCGATATCCAGCCTGTATGTGCCGTTGCCGGTCTCGATGGGCGCAGCCACCCAGTTGCCGGGCGTCCACGCCGTGACCAGGCCCGCCACGCCTTCCACCACATCTTCGTTACGCGGGTCCCACAGCGCGCCGCGGATGGCCGCGTCTTTCACCTGCACGGTCATGGTGATGGTGACGGTCTCACCCGAAGCGACGCTCACCAATTGCTCGGCGGCAGAGGTGTAGTGGCTGCCAGCGGGCAGGATGGCAGCCACGTGATAATCGCCGGCCGGGACGAGGATGGAGAACACGCCGTTTTGGATGGGCGCGCCGTTGTGAATGGCCGGATCGGTCACGTTGCTCGCCGCGCCCCAGCCTTCAGCGTCGGCGGCTGGCAGGCCAGCTTCGGTGACCAGCACGCCGTTGATGGCGGCGTCGGCGGGCAGCAGGCTGAAGTTGACATCCGAGATGACGCCGCCCGCCGCCAGGGTTACATCTGCGCCCGCGCCGGTGTAGAGATAGGGCTGGTCGGCGGCGGGGGCGGGCTGGATGTGCCATTCGCCAGCGGACACTGCGAGAACGTAGGCCCCCTCCGGTCCAGAGAGGGCGCGCAAGCCCCCCGGGACGCCGGGCCGCCAGGCGAGAAGGGGAATCCCCTCCAGCCCCGCGCCGCCCTCGGCAGTCACGGTTCCGGTGATGGCAGCATCACGCGCCAGCAGGGTCAGCGTCCCCAAGTCCACAATCCCGTTCACAGGCAGGTTGATCGGTTCCACCGCCGGGCCAACGTAGCCTTCATCGTGAGGAAAGACGGTTACTTTGTAATCGCCGTTGGGCAGGGTCAGGTCGAATGAGCCATCGGGGGCGATATCCACACTGCGCCCCACGCCCTCGTCGCTGTGCAGCGAGACGGTGACGGTGAAGGCGGGCGGAGTGACGCCATCGGGCAGCAGCACCGCGCCGCTCACCGTGGCGTCGGCCAGAACGACGGTGAAATCCTGCGTGCGGGCTTCGGGCTGGTTGTTGGGCTGGAAGTAGACGAGCTGCGGCGGCTGCGGGTAGACCCAGTCGGCGGGCAGCGTGCCGGTGATGGGTTTGACGGTGAGCGCCCACAGCCCGGAGGTCAGGGTCAGCGTGTACGTCCCATCGGCGGCGGTGAGCGTCTCGGCAAAGCCGATGCGGTTCATGCGGTGCGCCAGGATTTGGGCGTTTTCGACGGGCAGGCCGGTGTTGGTCGTTACCGCGCCGGAGACGATCTTCGGCGGGATGTTGAAAACCAGGTCAAAGGGGCTGGAGGCGGTGGGGATGGTGACGGTGATAATATCGGGCGGGAGCAGGCCGGATTGCAGCCAGGGCGGGCGCGCCGTGAGCAGATAATCGCCGGGTTCCAGCCCGCCAATCGCCCAAAATCCGCTGGCGCTGCTGAAATCGCTCTTGTAATTGCCGCCGTTGACGGCGAAGACGGTGGCCCACGCGACGGGCGCGCCCTCGCTGTCGGTCACCGTGCCCCACAGGTCGGCGGCGCGCAGGGTGAGCGTGATGGGCTGCACGATGCCGGGGTCGGCGATGGTCACATCGAGGCGCTCGGATTTCCAGAAGGGATCGTCGCTGGCCGGGTAGGCTTGCAGCCAGTACCCGCCGAGGGGCAGCCCGCCCACGGCGAACAGGCCGGCGGGGGCGTCAATGTGCTGAAGGATGCGCCCATCCCCCAGGTGGACGAAAACCTCCGCCGGGGAGGGGGTGATGCCATCCGGGGCGAACACCGTCCCGGTGAACTGCGGCGTGGTCAGCGCCACGCTGCCGACATCCACGTTGGTGTTGACCACCGAGACGGCGGCGGGCAGCGATTGGGTGTAGCCGCTGATCTCGGGCGGGACGGCTTTGAGCACGTACATCCCATTGTGAAGCGGGCCAAGGCTGAACGCGCCGGTATCGAGATTTGGAATTGCTGTGCCGCGCACTATCTCGCCGGTGGGATCGAACAGGCGGACGAGCGTGCCCGCCGGGAGCGGGTATCCGCCGGGCGAGGTGACGTTTCCGGTAACCATCCCGCTGTCGGGGGAGGCCGCCGCCGGGCTGCTCACGCCCAGCGCAACTACCAGCAGGATGATGATGGCGCAGATGTTGAAGAGGTGAGGGGGTCGTTTCATGGAACATTCTCCTTTGTTGGGGGATTGGGTTACGGGGTGGCAAGGTGACAGGGTGATTTGCTGATTTGTTCATTTGCCGATTTGCTGCCTTTGCCCGATGCTCAAATTCTAGCCGAGGGGTTTGACGGGGGTGTTGCGGGGATGTAAAAAGGGTGTAAAGGCCGCCGATTGAAATCGGCGTCTGCAAAAGCGCCAAACCCGCTTAAGCGGGTTTTCTGGGATTTTAGGCGTCGGATTCATCCGATGCCGGGGGGTATTTGAAAAGACCTGATTTCTTGCCCCATCCCGCTTGACCAACGCCCCGCCCCGCCGCCGCCGACATCCGTGGTCATCCGTTGATCCGTGTCCAAATCCGCTGCCGACCCCCATCCCGCTTGACGATAGTCCCGCCCCGGCGCGATAATGAGCATATGGGATTGGGCTATAAGTTGTGAGTTACATCAACAAGGTGCATGTATTCATGGAAAAGTCAACCGAATCGTCAATCAGCACTTTGCCAGTACAAGCAAAAAAATTGTTTGGTTGGTGGATATGAAACCTGAGACGCTAAACTTCACAGGCTCTAAAAAATGGGACTGGAAATTTTATCTTTCGAGTATTGCGATTGGGACAAGTATAGTTGCCCTTTGTATAACAGGTTTCGCGAGAATAGTTGTGCTTTGTGCTTCGATCTTTAGCTTCGGGATTGCTGTTTACTGTTTGGTGTCTATCCCACGGCAGCGGATTTTGGTTTATTTCTTTTCCGCAATTGGTCTGATGGGCTTTGCAGTCTATTTGTTTGCCCCACAAACATTTTCATTTTTTGGTTGGGATGAAATGGCAAGTGCGTTTTTGAGCGGTTTAGCGGTAAAAATGGCCTTATTTACATTCTATAATCGTAAACCAACGGCTAATTGATTGAGCCAGGCATGAGCTTCGTATTTTCGTAAATCGGTCGCTCCGCCCCGGCGCAACCGCCATCCGCGGCCATCCAGTGATCCGTGCCCCAATCCGCTGCCGACCCCATCGCGCTTGACGATAGTCCCGCCCCGGCGCGATAATGAGCACGCAGGAGTGGGCAACAGGTTATGATGGGTAATGCTATCAAAAAAGGCGAATAACTACGGCCATGTCTGAAAACTTATTATGCTTGATCCCAGAACAACTCGACTACATCCCAATTCATGAAGCCCAGTTGGCGGCAGAATGGTTTCTGAAGTCGCACATTGGTAAAACAGGTGAAGTATCATCGGAACTTTCCGAAAAGATAAAGTTCGTGAATGCAGGAGCAAATTCTGAAAGTATTTTCTGCCCCTTGTGTGGAAAGGAAATTTCTGGCGAATGGTGGTCAAAAGCAATGGATGAGGCGTACAAATCTCAATTTGGCGATCTGCAAGTTATTGCTCCCTGTTGCAGAAGGGAGACTACGCTAAATCAATTGGACTACATTTCCCCGCAAGGCTTCGCTCGATTTGTTTTGACAGTCAGAAATCCTGGAATTCCTGAGTTAGGCGAGCAATCCATAAGCAAACTCGAACAAATCTTGGGCTGTAAGTTGCGATTGATTTGGTCACATTTCTGACAAGGGTATGGGAGAAGTGCCTTCGTCCGACAAAGCGACCCCGCCTCCGTTCCTGTCCGTTTCTATGTTTGAAAGCCCGTTGACGCTACATCTGCTTGACGACACAACCGCCCTGGTGTGAGGATGAGCCCAGCGAATTGGGTAATGAGTTATTGGGTTAGGCGTATCAACAAGGTGTGTGATTCGTGAAAAAGTTTATCTATACGTTGGTGGGAAACTGCAAATCCAGATCGTCATGCTTTGTTATGAAAAAGTTTCCGCCATTGATTTTTCTTGCTTTCTTGTCTGTCGGATGTGGTATCAAAGATGCATTACCTACTGATACTGCCATTCGTCCATCTTTAGATCAGAGTGCGACTTCGGCTATAACGTTAGGTGCGTCTACCCCAACGCCAAAGTCCACCGCTAGCCCAGTAAAGTCATTGACTGTCATCATCCCCACCTCAACGCCAACGGTCAATCCCACAATAACAAAACAACCTACTTATACAGTCACCCTCGCTCCATCTGCTACTCTTACGATCTTTCCTCCTGGCTCGTATGATGCATCATTGGCAGTTACACACACGCCCTCCGCGCCAGCCGTATGTCCTGACGAAAATCCAGGTTTGAGATTTCAATTTGGAGATGAATTCGATGCAGAAAAGCCTGAGATTGAAACTCCGATACGCGATTTCCTAGACCAGGGGGGAACACGACAAGCAGTAATAGAAGCTTTCGCCCAACATTTTGAAACCCGTGCAGATTTTTTCTACGAGCAGGATGTTACAGATGACGGGGTCCTCGAGTTGGTTATTCCGAAACCTTATCTTCACATCTTCGGTTGTGATGAGGGGCAGTATCGCACTTATCTTAAGGTAGATCCTGGTGGAATCATCTCTGGGTCTGGCATAATCGCTAATGCTGATATGAATTTGGACGGTCTGGACGAGTTAGTCGTTGTCAAAGCCGATGCAACCATCAATCTTTACCAAAATCCAACTTATCAAATATTTGGATGGGATGGGTTTCAGTTCAAAAACCTTGTCATTCAACCTGATTTTGTGAGCCGGTATGGGGGTGGAGGTGTAACAGGTGGGGATATTTGGGTAGATGGCAATAGTAATTGGGAGATACGGGATATAGATAATAATGGCACACAGGAATTTGTCATGCGAGGAGGAATACCAGTCCATCCAGACACTTATATGCATGGTCCTTGGCGTGCAGAGACAGATACCTATATGTGGAATGGCGCAGGATTTGTGCTTTACGGCGTGGAGCCGGATGCGCCGAAATATCATTTCCAGGCCATTCAAGATGCGGACTATGCTTTTTTTGATGGCAACTTCGATGAGGCGATTGACCTATATCAACAGGTGATTTTTAGCGATCAATTGGACTGGTGGTCAGATGAACGTGCATGGCACGAAATGCAGGTATGGCAAGCGGAATATGCCCATGATCCAACCCCCACGCCTTTGCCTGTTGATAATATGGAATATTACAATCTGGCGGGCTATGCTCGATACCGGATTATGTTATTGCACGTGGTTCGCGGATGGATGCCTGACGCCAAGACAGTGTATGAGACATTGCAGGAAAAATTCCCAGAAGGGCAGGAAGGGCATATCTTTGCTGAACTCGCGTCGGCTTTCTGGCTTGAATATCAATCCTCTCAGGATATAGGATCTGCTTGTGCAAAAGCGATAGAATACACGGCACAAAACCAGTGTACCGTATTCGATTTTGTGAGTGTGATAACGGGCTGTACACAAGAGGGACATATAATCTATCATGGCTGGCAAAAAGAACGAGATTATGTTTTGGAAGATATATGCCCCTTTAAGTGATACGAATTGTTCAGTATCTGGGTGAAGCCGCCCGCGACACCGCCAACGCCGCCGAATGGGCCTTCCACAACGCCATGCTCGGCGCCAAAGACCAGATCATCGCCCAATACGGCGACGACTCGAACGAAGTCCAGTCCCTCGGCCTGAAGAAGAAATCCGAATATAAAGCCTCCAGCGGTCGCAAGCCGAAGACGGCGGGCGAATAACGGCCCTGCAAACCAACAGACTTCCGAAGTCTCGAAGACTTCGGAAGTCTTGCTTAACCAGCCCTCCCCCTCCATCGTCGTGTGTGGTAGACTCCGCCCGCATAGCAGCTTTCAGCGGTCGGCTCTCGGCCCACGGCCCTCGCCCTTCACCTCGCGGCCTCCGCGGGGGTAGACACATAGGTCTACCCCGACACCCTCCACCCTCCACCCTCCACGCCCTTATCCCCTATCCCTTGCTCCCCTGTACTCATGGACGACAAAACCCTCAACACCCTCGAATACCACAAAATCCTCGAACGGCTCGCCGGGTACACGGCTTTTGCCGCTTCACGCGATAAAACCCTCGCCCTGCGGCCCACGCGCAACATTGACGAAGCGAATCGCCGCCAGGCCGAGACCACCGAGGCGGTGCAGTTCCTCACCACCCGCCCGGACGCCACCATCGGCGGCGCGCGCGATATACGCGCCGCGGTAGACCTGGCGCGGCACGGCGGCGTGCTGATGCCGGTGGATCTGCTCGACGTGAAATCCACCCTCGTCGCCGCCCGCAGTTTGGCGCGGCAGTTCGAGAAGCTCACCAGCCAGTTTCCGCTGCTGTGCGATCTCGCCGCGCAGATGCCGCCCCCTCTCGGGCTGGTCGAAGCCATCACGCGTACCCTCAACGACCGCGGCGAAATCCTCGACAGCGCCTCCCCCAGGCTGGCCCAGATTCGCCACGACATCCGCATCGCCTACGACCGGCTGATGTCGAAGCTCCAGCGCATGGTCGCCGATCCCAAGAACGGCCCGCTGCTGCAAGAAGCCATCATCACCCAGCGCGACGGGCGCTACGTCATCCCGCTGCGCGCCGAGTTCAAGGGCCGCATCCGCTCGGTCGTTCACGACCAGTCCGCTTCGGGGGCCACGCTGTTCGTCGAGCCGCTTGTCATCGTCGAATTGAACAACGAATACCGCGAGCTGCAACTGGCTGAACGCGACGAAGAACGCCGCATTTTGGCCGAGCTGTCGTCGCAGGTAGGGATGAACGCCGAGCTGCTCCTGCACACCGTCAACGTCATCGCCGAGATAGATTTCATCTTCGCCCGCGCCAAATTTTCCGACGATTTGAAAGCCAGCGCGGCGGTGCTTGTGCCGATTGGGAAGCCGCGCGAGTTGAAAGCGACCGTAGACCGTAGACCGAAGACCGATGAGAGCGGCGCCTCCGACGACGGTCAACCGTCAACCGTCAACCGTCAACCGACAGCGGTCATCCGTCACCCCGGGACAGTCATCCGCCTGTCGGGGGCGCGCCACCCCTTGCTCGACCCGGCGACGGTGGTGGCGGTGGATGTCGAGCTGGACGATCAAACCTTCTCGATGGTCGTCACCGGCCCCAACACCGGCGGCAAAACCGTGGCGCTGAAGACGGTCGGCCTGCTGGCATTGATGGCGCAGTCGGGGCTGCACATCCCGGCCCGCTCCGGCTCGCAGATCAGCCTGTTCAACGACATTTACGCCGACATCGGCGACGAGCAGTCTATCGAGCAGTCGCTTTCGACGTTTTCAGGGCACATCACCAACATCATCCGCATCCTCAAGCGCGCCGACCGCCATTCGCTGGTGATCCTCGACGAATTGGGGGCGGGGACTGACCCCCAGGAGGGCGCGGCCCTCGCACGGGCGCTGTTGTCCCATCTGTTAGAGAGGGGCATCACCACCCTGGTGACGACCCATCACCCGGAGCTGAAAGCCTACGCCCACGGCACGCCCGGCGTTGTCAACGCCTCGGTCGAGTTCGATCTTCACACTCTGCGCCCGACGTACCATCTCACCATTGGGCTGCCGGGCCGCTCGAACGCGCTGGCGATTGCCAAGCGGCTGGGCATGCCTGACGAGATCATCGCCGACGCCCGCGCCGAGATCAGCCCGGACGATCAGCGCGCCGAAAGTATGCTCGACGAAATCCACCGACAGCGCGACGCCTCCCGCAAAGCGCGCGGCGCCGCCGACCGGGCGAAGTTCGAGGCCGAGAAGCTGCACGCCGAGTTATCCGCCCGGATGGACAAGATCGAAGACGAGCGCCGCGCCATCCTGGAAAAAGCGCGCCTCGAGGCCGACGCGCAGCTCCAGGAATTGCAGGAAGAGTTGAAAGAGGCGCGCCGCCAGCTTCAGCGCGCCCGCCAGCCGTTGGAAGTGGTGCAGGCGGTGGAGGAGAAGGTGGAGACGCTGCAAGAACAAATGCCGACCGTAGACCGCAGACCGAAGACCGTGGACGGTGGTCGGCGGTCAACGGTCAACAGTCAACGGTCAACGGTCGCCTTAGGCAGCAAAGTCCGGTTAAAGACGCTCAACATGCAGGGCGTCATCATCTCCCTCGGCGAAGACGAGGCCGAGGTGCAGGTGGGGATGATGCGCATCCGGGCGCGGCGGACGGATTTGCAGGCCGTCGGCGAAGTCGAAGAGACCGCCGACAGCGGACAGCAGACGGCGGAAAAAACAGCGGTGGTAAGCGGTCTGCCGTCCACGGTCGAGTCTCCCGGTCTCGAGCTGGATCTGCGCGGCAAGCTGGCCGAAGACGCCCTCTCGGACCTCGACCGTTATTTGGAGCGCGCCTACCTGGCCGGGTTGCCGTGGGTGCGCATCATTCACGGCAAAGGCACGGGCAAGCTGCGCCTGGCCGTGCGCGAGGCGCTCAGCCAGCATCCGAATGTGAAATCGTTCGAGGGGGGAGGGGATAAGGAGGGGGGGGATGGGGTGACGGTGGCGAAATTGGTGAGCGGGTGAGGCGAGGGGCGTTTGGACCACGAAGGTCGCGAAAGATCACGAAAGGCGCGAAAGGGTTTCGCGCCTTTCGCGTTATTTCGTGTGATTCGTGGTTCAAACTCTGGCGCGGTGTTATCCTCAGACCATTCCCCAGCCTGAGATAAGAGGCGAGGAGGGATGAGAATGTACGATGCACTCTCTCTATCGGTATTTTTCAAATTTTTGTTTGAAGGCGGGGACACAAAGAGCAGTTATAACCTATAACCTGCGCGATGATAGGTTATTTGGAGGCTTTGAGCATTCCCTCGACGAACTCGCGCGGCGTCATAATCGGGATACCCCGGTAGGATTTCAAGTTCAACAAATGCGGATCACCCGAAACGATGCAATCCGCATTTTCATCCAGCGCGCAGGCCAGAACGTAATCGTCGTCACGATCGGGGCTGATGGCGTAAGGCTCCGGGATGCCCGGCGCAAGGATGGCAAAGGCGCGCAGAAAGTCGAGCAAGATTTCGGCGTTTTCGGCAGCCTGGGGATATTTACGGGCGATACGACGACGCGCGATCACATCGCTGAATTCTTCGAGGAGATGCGCTGAAGTAACCAGCTTGATATCCTCGCGGTGGATGGCATTCAGGATCGAAGCGGAATATCCTGAGGCGATCACCCCGCTGACCAGCACATTAGTGTCCAGAACGATTTTTTGCACGGCGCACTTCGCGGGTAGTCCTCACGGCATCTGCCATAACCTCATCCTCCCCCAGGTTGGCGTTGGCCTTGCGAATGGCGTTGACAGTGGATGCAAACCGCCGGGCGATGGCTGCCCGGTCCAAATCTTCATCCAGAAAACGCCAAAGAGCTGCTTTTTCCGTCGCCGGCAGGCGGCGTAAGGCTTGCTTGATCTGGTCGAAAGATAAATCAACTCGTACTGTATTCATGTCAACCTCGCTTGTCCTGTTATGAAGATTATACCTGACGCATGATAGAATCCAGCCGCCAATTCCGACTGCTTTTGTTTCCAACCATCACATTTTATTCGTCCTTATGCCCCTCCGCCCCCTCGCCGCACTGCTAATTTTCATCCTCGCTGCCTGTGGCATCGCGGCCCCCGCGCCTACCGTCCCTCGAATAGACACACCGGTCTATCCCTATTCGCCCACCGCTACACGGATAGACACGCAGGTCTATCCCAACACGCCTACCACCACACGGATAGACACGCAGGTCTATCCCAACACGACCGTCTACCCCGAAACGCCCACTCCCTCCACTCTCGACACTCCACCCTCCACGCCCACCGCCCCTCGCCCCTCGGCTACCGCCGCTCGGATAGACACACAGGTCTATCCCTACACACTCCACTTCCCCCCCGGCGCGCCGGTGCTTGCCCTGGCTTATTCTCCTGACGGGCGCACGCTGGCGGTCGCTGCCGGGCAGGCCGTTCACCTGTACGACGCCGAAACGCTGGCCGAGACGCAAACGCTGCAAATCGGGGCGTATGCCGGCAGTCTGGCGTTTCACCCCACTGGAAGCCTGCTAGGGTTAGCAGTCAAAGATGGCACGGTGCAATTTTGGAACGCTTCGACTGCGCTCAACGTGCCTGTGGCAACGGGAAGCCTGATTTGCTCGCTCGACGCTCACAAGCGCGGCGCGAACAGCCTGGCCTTCTCTCCCGATGGGCGCTGGCTGGTCTCCGCCGGGAACGACGCCATCGTGCGCCTGTGGGATATTTCGGCGCTGGTGGATTCCGGATCGTGCGATTTTCCCGACCCGGCGCAGATGATCGGCACAGCTTACGGTGTGCCGTCGGTAGCCTTCAGCCCGGATGGGTCGTTGATTGCTCTGGCGGATGGGTTGCTCGTCCGGCTGCGGGAGACGGAGACGCAGCGGCTGGCGCGTAATCTCAATGCGGGCAGATCGGTGTTCAGCGTGGCCTTCAGCCCGGATGGAACGCTCCTGGCCTCGGGGGAGATCAGCAGCACCGTGCAAATTTGGAACCCTGGAACTGGTGATGAATTGGCAACCTTGAGTCTGCCCGGCGGCCCGAAGGATTTCACCTGGAGCGTGGCCTTTTCCCCCGATGGGACCCGCTTGGCTGCCGGGAGCAGTAATGGGAAAGTGATCCTGTGGGATGTCGCGACCTGGCAGGCGACGGCGGTGGTCACACACGCCGACGCCGTGACCAGCGTGGCTTTCTCCCCTGACGGGCGCTGGCTGGCTTCTGGCGGGCTGGATGGTCTCGTTTCAGTGATCAGTAATCAGTGACCAGTTATCAGTGGCAGTTTCCTGATCACCGTTTACTGTTAACTGATGACTGATGACTGGTTACTTCAACGACTCCGCAAACCGCATAATCTGCCTCCGAATGTACCACGCGTACGGGTCAGCCAGCGGGCGGCGCTCACGGATCAGGCGCATGGCATCGTCGGGGGTGCGGCCCTGGGCGATGAGAATCGCCGCACCCAGCGCCGGGGCGCGATGCACACCGCCCGCACAGTGGACGAACACCTTGCCTCCGCCATCCATCGCTTTCAACGCCGCCCGCACTCCCAATTTCAGCGCCCGCACCGGGATCGGCACAAAGGGCGTGTCCAAAGTGGGCAGCCAGAGAGTACGCAGCGGTGGATTGCGCGGGTCGGGGATGGGTGGGCGCTCGACGCGCAGGTTGATGACCAGCGTCACGCCCAGGCCGCTCAGCAGCGGATAATCTTTCGGGCGGGGCGTGGTGCCGATAAAGAGATCATCGGTGATCTGCGAGTAATTCAGCGGCAGGGATAATTTCACGGCGCAATATTACCACATGCCGCGACGATTTCGACGGGAAGGGGCGGAGGGTGAGAGTGGTAAAATACCAGTGTTCGCAAGATAGATAACGACAGAAGACCGAGGACGGTAGACTGGTCATCCGTCCACCGTCCTCGGTCATTTATCGGTAGCTGGCGCCATTACGAAGGAGTCCCATAATGCAAGACCTGACTGAACATATCATCGAGTTGATCCGCCTGGCTTCGACGAACCTTCCGCCGGATGTCGAAGCGGCTTTGCGCAAGGCTGTCGAGCAGGAGGAACCCGGCTCGGCGGCCCGCGGCGCACTGGAGACGATCCTCAAGAACGTGGAACTCTCCCGGTCGAAATCCACCCCCATCTGCCAGGATACTGGCACACCCATCTTTTACGTCCATCACCCGGAGGGGTGGAGCACCCGCAGGCTGCGCGAGCAAATCGTCGCCGCCGTAATCGCCGCCACCAAACGTTCCTATCTGCGCCCGAACTCCGTCAATACCCTCACCGAAAAGAATACCGGCACTAACATCGGCGATGAGCACTTCCCGGTGGTTCATTTCGACGAAATCGAAGGCGATACGCTGATGATGGAACTGATGCTGAAAGGCGGCGGCTGCGAGAACGTGGGGGCGCAATACTCGCTGCCCAACAATGAACTGGGCGCGGGGCGCGACCTGGCCGGGGTGCGCAAAGCGGTGCTGGATGCGGTCTACAAAGCCCAGGGGCAGGGCTGCGCCCCCGGGATTCTCGGCGTCGCCATCGGCGGCGACCGCGGCTCCGGCTACACTGCCTCGAAAGAGGTTCTCTACCGCAAGCTGGACGATGTCAATCCCGATCCCAAACTGGCCGAGATGGAAAACCGGCTGACCAAAGAATCCAACGAGATGGGCATCGGCCCGATGGGCTTTGGCGGCAAAACAACCGTGGTCGGCGCGAAGATCGTCGGCCTGCACCGCCTGCCAGCCAGCTATTTTGTGACGGTATCTTATATGTGCTGGGCGTACCGGCGGCGCAAGATGACGGTAAAAGGTGATGAAGTTAACTATGAATGAAGATTTACGTTTTACGCTTTACGTTTTCCGGGAGAATCTGCGTAAAACGTAACGACGTAAAATGTAATTGGAGGCGAATATGCGTGAAGTCAATATCCCGATCAGCGATGAGGTTGTGCGCAGCCTGAAAGTCGGCGATTCGGTGGCGCTTTCGGGGGTGATGGTCACCGGGCGCGACACGGCCCACAAATGGCTGGCCGACACCTTCATCAAGAAAACGCGCCCCCCCCAGGGCGATGATTTGCCCACTTTCGATGCGCTCAAAGGTTTCCTGTCCGGGGGCGTCATTTATCACTGCGGGCCAGTCGTTTCCGGGCTGGATACAAAGGATTACAAGTTCGTCGCCGCAGGCCCGACGACCAGCATCCGCGAGGAACCTTACCAGGGCGACGTGATGCGGCTGCTGAACGTCAAAGGTGTGATTGGCAAGGGCGGGATGGGACTCAAAACGCTCCAGGCATGCCAGGAAGTCCCTGGGATGTATCTCCACGCCATTGGGGGGGCGGCTTCATGGATTGCCCAAACCGTGACGCGGGTGATCGGTGTGTACAAGCTGGATTTCGGCGTCCCCGAGGCGATGTGGGTCATCGAGGTCAAGGATTTCCCGGTGGTGGTGACGATGGATTCCCACGGGGGCAGCCTGCACGTCGAGGTCGAGCAGAAATCCAAATCGGTGCTGGATGAGTTGCTGGCAAGAGGATGATTAACACGACCGATGACAGTGGACGGAAAACGGGAAACCAGTCTTCGTCTACGGTCTACGGTCATTGGGAGGCAGCATGTCTATTTCAAAACGTCTCGATGATGCCCGTAAAGCCTATGCCAAGGGCGATCAATCTGCCTCGGCGCAGGCGCACGACCCGAAGCGCATCGCTGCAAGCATGGAACGGCACGGCGGGGCCAGCAGTAAATATCTCGGGGAGATGGTGTACGGCGGGCTGGATGGAATTATCACCACGTTCGCCGTTGTGAGTGGCGTGGCGGGCGCTGAATTGGGAGCCAATATCATCCTCATCCTGGGGCTGGCAAATCTGTTCGCGGATGGTTTTTCAATGGCGACCGGGGCATTCCTGTCTGCCCGGAGCGAGAAAGAGTATTACCAGCGTGAGCGGCAGCGTGAAGCCTGGGAGGTGGCGCATTTCCCGGATGGCGAGCGCGCCGAATTGTTCGAGTTGTATCGGGGTCAGGGATACAGCGAAGACGATGCGCACAAGCTGGTCGAGATCAAAAGCCGCGACCCCGAGTTGTGGGTCAATGCGATGATGATCGAAGAGCTGGGGATGCTGCGCGATGAACGGAATCCGCTGTACAACGCCCTGGCGACGTTGGTCGCGTTCGTCGTCGCCGGCGCTGTGCCGATGTTGATCTATTTATTGGGGCTGGTTGTGCCAATCCCGGCGGGGGTTGCCTTCCCGGTTTCTCTTGGACTATCAGGGCTGGCCTTGTTCGGGCTGGGGGCTGCCAAAGTGCTGGTGACGGAACGCAATCCCTGGCGCGGCGGGCTGGAGATGCTCATCGTCGGCGGGCTGGCGGCAGGGGTGGCCTATGTTGTCGGCGCTTTGCTGAAGGGGCTGGGGGGAGGATGATGGATTTCGGATGCGTGTGAGGGGGCTTTACTGGCTTTTAGGTATGATGTGGAGAATATCCAGGTTTTGAAGTGCATGAGCAGCATATCCGCTCGGGCGCCTCAAAACCTGGTCTCTTTCAGGCTCGAGCAAGGGTCATTTATCTGGGGTGCATAAACCCTGTTCGGAGTCCAATGTCCCAATCGGGGCGGCCATTCTTTCGCGCCTGTTCAGCGGCCTTTTCATGATCGTAGGGTATCGCAATCATTTCGGGAAGCCAATTGCCATCTTTGTATTCCAGGATGGCGTATCGAGCATGGGGCGATCCGGTCTCCATGACGTGGTATTCAGGAAACTCATCATCATACGCAGGGAGTCCAACACTCCCCGGGTTAACGATTAATATATTTTCGGGCATTTCCACCACCCTGGGAATATGCGTGTGTCCACACAAGAGTACACGCTGTTTCGTTTCGCCAAGTCGTTTCGAGATTTCATCTTGCGTGGCCAGCCTTGCCCTGCCATGCTCGACCGATTCTAGAAGATAGGTCTTGTCACTGGATGGGGTACCATGAAACAGCAGAAGTTCATTCTGTACTTCTGCGCTGGCAGGCAACATCCTCAACCAGCTTAGCTCAGAACCATTCAAAAGCGGAAAGGCGTATTTGTCAGAAAGCCCATGATCCTCAGGATTTTGATTGACCAATTGCCGGTCATGGTTGCCTTTTATTTGCAATACCGCAAAAGTCACTATGAGAACTGGGTGGCAGGGAGAGCTT
>DYIZ01000057.1:30320-35978 GCA_020723385.1 Candidatus Aquidulcis sp. | reverse complement strand
GCTTCTCATGCCTCAATTCGGATCGAGGCCCATTTGCTTTGTCAAAAGTCCAATTTTACGCTTCACGTTTTACGCAACCACTCACGCCCCTCGAAATCTCATGCCTCACTCACCCTCCCCCGGCCCCATCGTCCTCTTCGGCTCTGGCGAAACATCCGATCATGGGCGCAAAGTGTTCGACTTCCTCCTGCGTGGTCTCCCGCCGGCCCCTAGGATTTCCCTGTTGGAGACTCCCGCCGGGTTCGAACTGAACTCGGCGCAGGTCATCGAGCGGGTGGCTGAATTTCTTCGGGTCCGGCTTCAAAACTATCATCCCGAAGTGAGCGCCGTCCCTGCCCGGATGCGCGGCACCCCATTCAGCCCGGATTCGCCCGAGACCGCCGCGCCTCTCCTGCAATCGAACCTGATCTTCATGGGGCCGGGGAGTCCATCCTACGCCGTCCGGCAACTACACGACAGCCTGGCCTGGCATTACCTGATCGCCCGTCACCGGTTGGGGGCGACCATCGCCCTGGCCAGCGCCGCCACGGTCGCGGTCAGCGCTCATGCGCTGCCGGTATACGAAATCTACAAAGTCGGCGAGGCGCTGCACTGGAAGCCCGGCCTCGACCTGTTTGGGCTGTTCGGCCTGCCGCTGGTGTTCGTGCCCCACTGGAACAACTCCGATGGCGGCGATGAGCTGGATACCAGCCGCTGCTTCATGGGGCAGGCGCGCTTTGCGAGGATGATGGAAATGCTCCCGGCGGACCTCACCGTCATCGGGCTGGACGAGAAAACGGCGCTGGTGATGGATTTCGAGGCCTGTGTGGGGCGCGTTATCGGTTTGGGCGGGGTGACGCTGATCCACACCGGCCCGGAACACGATACACCCGATCTGGCCGGGACCGGCCTGCGGGAGGTGGCCGACTTGCGTGACAGCCACGTTCACATCTTCCGGGATGGCGAAAGCTTCCCGTTGAAGCGGATCGGGCATTTTCACATCCCGGCGAACGGCGATGGGCTGCCGCCCGAAGTGTGGGCAGCAGCCCAGGCAGCGGAAATATCGCGGCAGGATGTAGAGACGTCCCGGCGGGACGTCTCTACCGAGGTGCAGGCCCTGCTCGAAACGCGGCGGCTGGCCCGCCAGAACAAAGACTGGGCCGCGTCCGACCGGTTGCGCGATCAGATTGCCGCGCTTGGGTGGAAAGTTGTGGATACGAAAGAGGGGCAGTCAGTGAGTCGGATAACCGAATAGAAAGATGGCCGTGCTGAGCTTGCACGGCCATCTTTATTTGTCCCATCCAGGTTACGGCATCCGAGTCAATGGCAAGAAGATGCGAACACTCATGACAACCGCCTCGATATAACGGGCAATGACTGTGCCGTCTGGGGCGACGGTCGCTCGAATCGCGACCGTTGTATTGACGGCGATGCTGCCCACCAACTCGGTACGCTCGCTGAAGACAAGCTGCTGCCCATTCACCATCAGCGTGTTACCGTTAATCTCCTCGAGAATACCGACGATACGATCCTCGAACACTTCGATGTAAAATGCCGTCAGCGCCCCATCTGGCTCGGCCCACGCCTCTACGTAGACGAAATCGCCAACCTCCGGCTCGCCGATGATAATCGTCTCCGGCGTGATAGCAAGCTCAACTGTGCCGCTATAAGGCTCGCCTTCGACCGTCAGGGTCAGCAAACTCTCTGAGACAGAGTTGACCATACCGAAGAGGGGAACCGTAACGTTGCCGCCGCATTCCAGCGCCTCGATATACAACGCAACCAGGTCGCCATTTTCCCCCATCTGCGCTTCAACATAGACAAAGTCGCCCGCCTGCGGTCCGCCGATGATCGCCGTTTCAGGCGTAATGGCAATGACGAGTGTACAGCTTATGGGCATGTCCAACAAACTGACCGTCAGCAGCGTGTCAGAAATCGTTTCCACAACACCGTAAATCGAAATGATTGCGCTGCCGCCGCCGTCCAGCACTTCGATGTACAGGGCGGTCAACGATCCGTCTGGTTGCATCTGCGCTTCAGCATAGACGAAGTCGCCTACCTGCGGCTCGCCTACGATCACTGTCTCAGGGGTGATAGCAATTTCGAGAGTCTGGGTGATGGCGCCCCCGGGATCGTTCAAAGGAAACGCGCTCAAGGTCAACATCGCATCTGAAATCGTCTCGACAAAGCCATACACCGGCATAGAGATGTTGCCGCCGCCGTCCAGCACTTCGATGTACAGGGCGGTCAGCGATCCATCTGGCTGCATCTGCGCATCAACGTAGACAAAATCGCCCACCTGCGGCTCGCCGACGATCACTGTCTCAGGCGTGATGGCGATATCGAGAGTCTGGGTGATGACACCCCCAGGATCGTCCAAGGGGGACGCGCTCAAGGTCAACATCGCCTCTGAAATCGTCTCGACAAAGCCATACACCGGCATAGAGATGTTGCCGCCGCCTTCCAGCACTTCGATGTACAGGGCGGTCAGCGATCCATCGAGTTCCGTCTGGGCTTCACCGTAGATGAGATTGCCTACCTGCGGGTCGCCGACAATCACTGTTTCCGGGTTGATGGCGATAGTGAGCGTGCCAGCGCTGCCGCCCCATGGATCTCCCACAGATGAGGCGCTCAGGATCAACTGTGTATCCGAGATTGCCTGGATAAAGCCTAAAAACGGGACGGTAACATTGCCGCCGCTATCCAGCACCTCGATTGAAAGGGCGGTGAACAATCCATCCGGTTCCGCCTGCGCCTCGACATAAACGAAATCGCCCACTTGGGGATTGCCAACAAACACCGTCTCGGGGGTTATGGCAATCACAACCATGCGGGCGATCGGGTCACCGTGGCCGGGATCGCCCAATGGAGCAATGCTTAGGGTTAACTGCGTCTCCGAAACCACCTCGACAATACCGAATAACGGAATAGTGATACTGCCGCCGTTATCCAAAACCTCGATATACAAAGCGACTAGGAACCCATCCGGGTCCATCTGCGCTTGGACGTACACAAAATCGCCCACTTGCGGCTCGCCAACAATCACTGTCTCGGGGATGATGGCGATGTCCACTGATTGCGTGATCGGATCGCCGTGACCGGGATCGCCCATTGGGGTGATCGCTACCGTAAGCTGAGTCGCCGAGAGCGCCTCGATAAAGCCAATCACCGGAACGGCGATGCTGCCGTAATCCAGGACTTCGATAAACGAAGCGACAGCCAACCCATCCGGCGTTATCTGGGCTTCGACGTACACATAATCCCCTACCTGCGGCTCACCTGCGAATACGGTCTCAGGAGTGATGGCAATATCCACTGTGCGGGTGATCGGATCGCCGCCGATGGGATTCTCGAAGATATTGATTGAAAGTTGGGTTTCCGAGATGGCGACAATGCTGCCCGTGAAAGAAACGATACAACCGCCATTTTCACCCGAGATGAAGATGGCAGTCAGCGAGCCATCTGCCTCGATCTGCGCTTCGACGTAGACGAAATCGCCTACCTGCGGGTCGCCAACGATCACGGTTTCAGGGGTGATAGCGATGTCGAGTGTTCCGGTGATGCCGCTCCCTGGGTCGCCCCCGGGCGCGATACTTAGCCTTAGCTGGGTCTCCGAGATCGCTTCGACAAAGCCGAACAAAGGCATGGTGAGGCCGCCGCCGTTATCCAAAACCTCGATATACAAAGCGACCAGCAATCCATCCGGCTCTGCCCGAGCCTCTACATACACGAAATCATCAATTTCAGGCTCACCGACGATCGTTGTATCGGGCATGATGACGATGTCGAGCGTTTCGGTAACGCCGCCTGGATCGCCCCAGGGATCAACTGCCACAGTCAGCAGCGTATCCGAGATGGCAGTGACAATCCCGTAAAACGGTATGACGATATTGCCACCGCCGTCCAGCGCTTCGATGTACAGGGCGGTCGGCGCCCCGTCTGGTTCCGCCTGCACTTCGACGTATACGAAATCGCCCACCTGCGGGTCGCCGACGATTACCGTCTCGAGGGTGATAACGATGTCGAGGGCGTGAGTGATCGGGTCGCCATAGCCGGGATCGCCTATGACGATGAGGGTCAGTTGAGTCTCCGAGATGGCTGCAACGGTTCCATAGATCGCCGTATAAGGATTACCGCCTTCGAGCGCCTCGACGAACAGGGCTATCAACGCCCCACTCGGTTCCAGTTGCGCTTCGGCGTAGACAAAATCGCCGACCTGCGGTTCGCCCACGATCACAGTCTCGGGGGTTATGATGAGATCCACCGTCCCCAAGATCGGGTCGCCGCTGACCGTCAGCAAGTTATCCGAGATGGCTGTAACGGAGCCATAGATTTGCAGGCTGTCATTCCCGGAAGACGCTGCGAGAGACGAAAAATCCGCCGGTTTTAGCTCCCCCAGCGGTCGGGCATCGCCAGATGGCAGCGCCGCCCCCGCCCGGCTGACGCCAGCCGGGATCGTAAAAACCAGCATGAATAGCAAGAATATCGAGATGAACTTACGTTTGATAGATAACATGATTTCATTCTCCTAACCCGCATCAAGCGGAAGATTTTGGTCAAAGTTTCTCGATGGAAAGAGCGATCAGCGAGCCATCATCTGCTACCTGCGCCTCGACGCACACATAATCCCCGGCCTGCAGGTCGCCGACGATCGTTGTCTCGGGGATGATGGCGATGCCCACCGTCCCCCAGACCGGATCGCCGCTGACAGTCAACTGATCATCCGAGATCGTCTCGATCACACCACACACCGTCGTGGTTACCATGCCGCCGCCATCCCATATTTCGATATGCATGGCGGTCAGCGAGGAGTCGGACTCTATCCGAGCCTGGACGCGGACGAAATCTCCAATACCTGGCGACCCCGCGATGACGGTTTCACCGGTGATGGCTATACCCACCGTTCCCCATACAGGATCGCTGGTGACTGTCAGTTGGCTGGACGAAATCGCATCAACAAAACCGTAGATTTCAGTATAGATGTGTGTATTCCCATCTTCCAGCTTCTCGATGTATGTCGCGACATTCAAGCCGCCGGGATCCACAAACCCTTC
Organism: Candidatus Aquidulcis sp.; assembly: GCA_020723385.1. Classification (GTDB taxonomy): domain Bacteria; phylum Chloroflexota; class Anaerolineae; order Anaerolineales; family UBA4823; genus DYIZ01. Next base: position 30,945 of record DYIZ01000057.1, on the reverse strand, counting down.
GACATACACCAGGTCGCCAACCGATGGATCACCTACGATGGCCGTCTCGCCTGTCAGAACAAACTCAACAGCGCCCGGTCCAAGGATCGAAAGCGCATCATCAGAAATAGCAACGACGACGCCGTAAAACATAAGAAATAACGGCGGATCTGTCTGTTGGGTAGATGTGGTCGTTGGCGTGTTGGTTGGCCGGGTTGGGGTCGGCGTGGGTGTGTTGGTTGGCCGGGTTGGCGTGGGCGTGGGTGTGTTGGTTGGCCGGGTTGGCGTGCTGGTTAGTCGGGTTGGCGTGGGCGTCAGTGTGCTGGTTGGCCGGGTTGGTGTGGGCGTCGGCGTGTTCGGCGAGCGTGTCATCGTGACAGTAGCCATCATGGTTTTGGTAACGGTGAAACTTGGGATCGCTGTCCACGTTGGCGGGGGCTGCGTCAGTGTAAACGTACAGGTCGGCGTAGGGGATGGAGCAGACGATTCAACGCCGGGGGGTGGAGTCCGCGTCGCCAGAACTGGCGCAGCGGTGGAAGTTGGAGCGAAGATCCCGCTGGTGGGCGACCCTGTTGGATCGCCTCCACCCGAAGATGCTGTAGGCTGAGCCGTGAGGGGAGGCAGTTCCCCGGGGAAACCGCCTCCC
>DYIZ01000057.1:0-30310 GCA_020723385.1 Candidatus Aquidulcis sp. | reverse complement strand
GTCGGTCTTGAGCGGGGCCAGTGGGGGTGGGTGTTCCAAACTGTGATTCGCTGCGCCCTGTGGTGGGAGTCAGAGTAGGGGATGGCGTTGCGGCGGTAGGCGTGAGCGTCGGCGTTGCAGTGCGAGAGATATCGAGCAGTCCAGCAGATGATATCGCAAAGATCAGCCCGGCGACTAAGACGACCAGAAGCAAGGTGTTGATCGTCGCAGTCAAAAGAGGACGGCCGGCGATTGTGCTTCGAACCAGCAAAACGGCAAACGCCTGTTCGAGGCGACGCGCCAGCCAGTAAAACGGCGATTGCTTTTGCGCCGCGAGCGCCGCCAGCATTCGCTCCCGACCCGTGCGCACCATTTTCGGGCTGGCGAGCGGATACGGCATCGCCTGCAAGCGTGCGGCAGTCGCCAGCAGAGGTTGCAAACCAGCCGCGTGTTCAGGGTATTCGTTCAAACACTGCGCGATTGTCTCACCGCCAGCTAGGCGCGCCAGGCAGTCATCCAGAGCATGATCGAAGCTGACCGGTTTCATGGACGACCATCCTTTTCCAGCAGGCGGGAGAGCGTCGCCAGGGCGCGGTGTTGCAGCGATTTGATCGCGCCTTCACTCTTATTCATCGCCACAGCAATCTCCGCATTCTTGCACTTCTCGACGAACCTCAAAACGATGATTTGGCGCTGATCTTCGGTCAATCGCTCGATTGCCTCACGCAGCCGCGCCCGTTCGAGCTTTTCCTCCAGCCGCCGGGCGGGACTGGTCTCATGCGAGACGATACTCTCGTCCAGGGGTACAGTTCGGCGGCTGCTGCGATGATGGTCAATCACCAGATTAGAGGCGATGGTGTACAACCAACTCAGTAATGGCCGATCCGACGGGACAAACGTGTGAATCTTAGCGACCATCCGAACAAACACTTCAGCGGTAAGGTCATCTGCCGCAGACGAATCCGCTACGCGATAGGAAACATACGCGTATATCTGTGGCTGATAACGCTCATAGATCTCAACGTATGCAGATGAATCTCCCTGGCGGGCGCGCTGCGCCAGGGCGGCATCATCACAAGCCATAAGAGTCGACTCCTTGCTTCAATGGCTTAACGGAAGCGCATCAAAAAGGATACGGGCATAGGAAAAATCGGGTTGCGCAATCATATCACGCCGTTATTACCCGGCTGCAATATAATAACGAGCGTTTATAATAAGCCAGACAACCAATCCTTACATTTCACACTTTCCGTTTTACACTCCAGGAGTCCCTATGCCAAATACCCTCACCATCGGTTACATCGGCCTTGGGCTGATGGGTAAATCCATCGCCCGCAACATCCACAAAGCCGGCTTCCCGCTGGTCGTTCACAACCGCAGCCGGGCGGCGGTGGAAGAACTTGTCGCCGAAGGAGCCACTGCGGCGCATTCTCCCGCCGAGGTGGCCGCGCAGGTGGATGTGGTTTTCACCAACCTGCCCGATTCGCCCGACGTGGAGTTGGTCGCCCTCGGGCCGAAAGGAATCATTGAAGGCGCGCACCCCGGCCTGATCTTGGTGGATAATTCCACCATCGAGCCGGCCGTCGCCCGCCATATCGCCGAAGTGCTGGGCGAGAAAGGCGTGCAGTGCCTCGATGCGCCCGTCTCCGGCGGCGACATCGGGGCGCGCAACGCTACCCTGGCGATCATGGTCGGCGGGGAGTCTTCCGCGCTCGAAAAAGTGATGCCGGTTTTCCAGGCGATGGGGAAAACCATCACCCACGTGGGCGACGCGGGGGCCGGGCAAATTGCCAAGGCCGCCAACCAGATCATGGTCGCGGCGCAGATGGTGGCGATGGGCGAGCTGCTCATCTTCGCCAAGAAAGCCGGCGCCGACCCGCAGAAGGTGGTCGAGGCGATCAAGGGCGGCGCGGCGCAGTGCTGGACGCTGGACGTGAAGCCGCCGCGCCTCTTCGCCGGCAACCGTGCCCCCGGATTCAAGGCTCACATGCAGGCTAAAGATCTGAACATCATCCTCGAAACCGCCCGCCAGTACGGCATCCCCCTGCCCTCGGCAGCCCTGGACGCCCAGCTCTACAACGCCATGCTGCAAAACGGCATGGGCGAGCTGGACAACTCGGCAGTGATTGGGATCATCGAAATGCTTACGGGAACCATGCTATGAGACGTAGCACCGTGCGTTGACGGCCACTATAGCCCATGCTACAATCCAAATATGTCAACCATCATGCTTGACCTCCCCACCAGGTATCAGAAAGACATCCAGCGGGCAGTTGAAATCTTGAAATCTGCTGGATGTAGCCGCGTCTATCTTTTCGGCTCGCTGGTAAATGGCAAACCAAGAAACAGTTCGGATGTAGACCTGGCGGTCAAAGGGTGCCCAAAAGGCAGCTTCTTCGGTTTATTGGGAAAACTGATATTGGAATTAGATCATCCTGTAGACCTCGTTGACCTGGATAGTGAGGACCCTTTTGCACGCCGCCTTGAACAAAAAGGAGAGCTGATAGATGTCAGCTGACGAAATCTTCGAGCAGATCGAGTTCGAAATCCAGCAGATTGATCGGCTTTTCGAGATCTATGCTGATCTTCTCCAGCGTGTCCAGGATAAAACGCCTGATGTAGTTGAGCTAACAGCGATCGCCTCGGTGTTGCATTCGTTCTACAACGGACTTGAGAGCATCTTCAGCATGGTAGCGAAAGGCATAGATGGCGACATTCCAGAGGGAGCAGAATCTCACCGTTCGTTATTAGCACTCATGATCCGGCCTGGCCTCCATCGTCCACCGCTCTTAACACTGCACACAGCCGGACGACTGACTGATTATTTGGGTTTCCGGCATTTCTACAGGCACTCATATTCTTTCTTCCTGGAGTGGGAAAAATTAGAGAAGCTGGTGACACCGCTGGAAGAAGTTTGGGCACAGGTGAAGGGGGAATTCGTCGCTTTTTTGCAAGCCATTCGATCAATGTAAAAGCGACATGCAAAAATTCTTCAAATCCACTTTCTCCCACCCTCACTTCACCTGGGCCGCCGCCCGCGATTACCTGCTCATCGCCCTGGGTTGTTTGCTGCAAGCCCTGGCAATCCGGCTGTTCCTCGTCCCCGCCAACCTGGTCAACGGCGGCATCGCCGGGATTTCGCAGATCATCAACCACTTCACGGGATGGCCCATCGGGTTGATGATCTTCATCGGCAATATGCCCCTCTTCCTGATGGGATGGCGATTCCTCGGCGGGCCGCGCTTTGCCTTACGGACGGCGTTCGCCGTTGTGGCGATTTCCGCCTTCACAGATGGGTTGTACTTCTTCCTGCCTAAGGATGGGCTGACCCACGACCTGGTGCTGAACACGCTTTACGGCGGCGTGATCAGCGGCATCGGGTACGGGCTGGTCTACCTGGGGCGCGGCACCAGCGGCGGCAGCGACATCCTGGCGCGGGTTCTCAACCACTGGCGGGGCATCTCCATCTCGCAGAGTTACCTGATCACCGATTCGCTGGTGATGTTCGCCGGCGGGCTGGTGTTCAGTTGGGAAAACGCCCTGTATGCCATCGTCATGCTGTACATCAGCGGGCTGACCGCCGAGGTGACTGCCGAAGGCTCGAATGTGGTGCGCACGGCAATGATCGTCACCTCCCACCCGGATGAAATCGCCAGGCTGATCCTGCACGAGATGGAACGCGGCGTCACCTGCCTTTCGGGGAAAGGGGCTTACACCGGGCAGGAGCGGGATGTGCTCTATGTGGTGATCTCACGCTCGGAGGTCAACCAGCTCAAGGCATTGGTGCGCGAGACCGACCCCGGGGCGTTCATCGTCATCGGGCAGGCTCACGAGGCGATTGGAGAGGGGTTCAAGAAGGTTGAAGGTTGAAAGTGGCAGGTTACAGGTAACGGGTCGCACGTGGAAGGCGCTAACCTTCAACCTGCAACTTTCAACCTTCGCGCAACCTTCAGGCTGTAACCTGCGTATATGTAGGCAGACGATCCAAAGACGCTCAGGAGCAAAACTGTGATCAACCCAGAGCCCGAATGGCTGACAGCGGCTCAACATGGCAATTCAGATGCATTTTGTAACCTGGTAGAGGCCTTCCAAAGGCCGGTTTACAACCTGTGTTACCGCATGTTAGGCGATCCGGACGAGGCGGAAGACGCCGCACAGGAGACTTTTCTACGGGCATACAATGGTATCAAGCGTTACGACAGCCAGCGGCCTTTCTCGACCTGGCTGCTATCCATCGCAGCGCACTATTGCATTGACCAGATCCGGCGGCGGCGCTTCACAACGCTCTCCTTCGACCAGATGCCCTATCTCGACCCGCCCGACCTGACCCCCGGGCCAGAAGCCTCAACGGTAGCGGGCGAGACCCAACGGCGGGTGCAAACCCTGCTGGCGTCGCTCAATCCGCAAGACCGGGCCGCCGTGGTCATGCTCTACTGGTACGATTTTTCGTACGAGGAGATCGCCGCCGCCCTCGGGCTGACCGTCAGCGCGGTCAAAAGCCGCCTGCACCGCGCCCGCCACGAGCTGGCTGATCTCTGGGCCGATCAAAGCGCCCGACCCAATCCCACAGAAAGGAGGCAGCATGGCGAAGTCCGCTCACCAGCCTTTTGAAACCTGGCTGCTCGCCGGTGAACCCCTCACTGACGATCAAGCCCACGCGCTGCGCGATCACTTGCACGACTGCGCAGACTGCCAACAACTCGAAACCGCCTGGAACGGCGTACGGCAGACTTTCCGTGTAACGCCCGAAGTTGCCCCCGCACCCGGCTTCACCGCCCGCTGGCAAACCAGGCTGGCAGCCCAGCGCCTCGAACGTCAGCGGCGGCAGGCCTGGACCGCGCTCATCCTGACATTTGGGGTGGTCGCTGAATTGATCCTGGCGCTGGGAGCGCAGTTCCTGTCGGTGCTGCGCCAGCCCGGGCAACTGTTGATCACCTGGGTTTACTTCGTCTCCCGGATCGTCGCTCTCAGCCAGGCGACGCAATCCGCGTGGGATACCCTGACGGGCGTCAACATCATCTTCCCCATTGTGGGCAGCTTTTTCCTCATCGGTTCTCTTAGCTTCTGGAGTGTCTTGTGGGTCGTCGTCTACAAACAACTCTCAGCAAGGAGGATTAGATCATGAAAGCCACCCAAAAAATAACCCTATTGATTGCGCTGGTGCTCATCACGGCACTGGCGCTGCCCGGCACAGCCCTGGCAGCCGGCGCCGCAGACCGGCCGCACGATGAGTTCGTCTTCGGTAACACCTACACCCTGCACAGCGGGGACACTCTCGATGGCAACCTGTTCGTCTTTGGCGGGATCGCCACACTGGAAAGCGGCTCCACCGTCACCGGCAGCGTTATGGTGATGGGCGGAACCCTGTCTATCAGCGGTAAGGTGGATGGCGATGTGCAGGTGATGGGCGGGTACATCAAGCTCACCAGCAGCGCCGTCGTCAACGGCGATGTCAGTTCCCTCGGGGGCTACCTCGATCAAGACAGCGGGGCAACCATCTTGGGAACAGTGAGCACCGAGGAACAGGTTGGTGCGTGGGATTTCGGTGACATCAGGCAATGGGATACTTTCCCCATGCGCCAGTTCCAAACGTTTCCCAATCTGGATGCTTTTGGTATCCTGTGGGACGGTTTCTTCTACATTCTGACCGTGTTCGTCATGGCCTTCCTGGCGATGGCAATTGTCATGTTCTGGCCGCAACACACCGCCCGCGTGGCGCATGCCATCGTGGCGCAGCCGTTGATGACCGGCGGGCTGGGCCTGCTCACCATCCTGGTCGTCCCGGCAGTATTGATCCTGCTGACCATCACTATCATTTTGTCGCCAGTGGCGTTGGTGGGCTTCATTGTGCTGGTGGTGTTGTGCGTCTTTGGCTGGATCGCCCTGGGGCTGGAGATCGGCCAGCGGATGGCGGCTATGTTCAAAACCGAATGGCATCCGGCGGTCGCAGCAGGCCTCGGCACGTTTGCGCTGACCTTCCTGGTTGGCGGCGTGTACACCGTGTTCAACCAATTTTGCTGCTGCATCGGCTGGATTGGCCTGATCGTGGTGGGCTGCCTGGGATTGGGATCGGCGATGCTGACTGGCTTCGGGACGGTAGATTACCCCGGGCCGGTCAAATTGACCCCGGTTCCGGTGAAGCCCACGCCCCCGGCGTCACCCATCCCCCAGGTCGCCGCGGCCCCGATGAGTGAGCCAGTCATAGCCGAAGAGTCAACTCCGGCCCCGGACGAAACGGTCATCTCGTCGCTCGATGAATTCGCAGAAGGGGAGAGCGAATCGAAACCGAAGCGCACCCGCAAGAACGACAGCGTGGCGTAGGAATCACCGACCTCACAGGTTTTGAAAACCTGTGAGGTCTTTCTTTTTAACTCAGAATTTTCCAGTGGACTGCAGCACCACCCCCGCGGCCATAGCCGCCTGGCCCAGATGATAGCTGATGCGCACAAGCAGCGTTCCGTGCCGCACGGGCCGCACGAACCGGTTGTATGCCAGCAGCGTATCCGAAGCGTAAAAAGATAACGCCCCCAGGCTGACCAGCAGCGCCGCCCCCGGATGCCATTCGGCCCGCAGGGTAACCCAGGTTGCCGAGAGCAGCATCAGGGAAATGACCCCCGCATAAGCAAAAATGAGCCAGCGCAGCCGCCCGATGCGGTTGGCCGCCCAGCCCGCAGCCAGCCGCCTAAATAACAGCACAGCCATGATGACGATCTGCACCGCCATCATCAACGCCGGAGCGCCCCACGGCGTCCGCAACGGATCGAAGGCGACGAGATAGGCAATATGCGCCAGCAGGAAGGCGATCATGCCGGGGATGAACCGTTTGGGCGGGATCATCAGGAAGATGTCGCCCACCATCGAAAAAGCCAGCCCCAGCACGAACCAGCTCGGCCCCGTGGCCAGCCACACCCAGGCGATCAAAACCACCATCACCCCCGGTTTGGTGATGTATCCCCGCCAGGTCCACCCTTTCTCGATGGTCAGCCAATCGGCCAGGGCGACCGCCAGCGCCAGAAGCAAGAAAATTCTATAATCCATCAACAACCCTCAACGCCGCATCCAAAACCTTCTCGGTACTCCCGGCCCGTTTCGACTACGCTCAACGCGCCTCCCACGATCAGGCTAACCTTCGTAATACATTCTCGTCATCCCGCCAATCTTTCTGCACTTTCACTTTCAATTCCAGATAGACTTTGCGCCCAGTGAGGGCTTCGATCTCCTGGCGTGCAGAAGCGCCGATTTTCTTGATCATCGTCCCGCCCTGGCCGATGACGATGCCCTTATGAGTCTCACGCTCGACGAATAGCGTAGCGGCGATGTACGCCCCGATCCCAGCGCCCTGCTCCTCACGATCCTCGTATTCGTCAATACGCACGGCAATGCCATGCGGCACTTCGTCCCGCAGGTTCAGCAGGGCGGCTTCGCGGATCAAATCGGCGGCGATGTCGCGCTCGTAGAGATCGGTGATCTGCTCGTCGGGATAATAGGCCGGCCCTTCGGGCAGGCGCGCCAGGATTTCGGGGAGCAGGGCATCCCGGTTGTCGCCGCGCGCCGCCGAGAGGGGAAAAACCTGCACGCCGGGTAAAATCTGCTGGTAGGCTGCCGCCTGCAATGCCAGGTCTGCCGGGGAGAGTAAATCCAGCTTGTTCAGCACAAAGATCGTCTGGCGCTCGCCGTGCGCCTGCGTAATCATCCCCGCCAGCAGCCGATCTTCATCGTCAGGCAGAACACTGATGTCAACCAGGAACAGGATCACGTCGGCGTCTCGCAGCGCTTCCTGGGCGGCCTTGTTCATCACCTCGCCCAGCTTGTGACGAGGGTGATGGACGCCGGGCGTGTCTACAAAAATGATTTGGGCGCTCTCGGACGAGAGGATGCCCAACTGGCGGCGGCGGGTGGTCTGCGGGCGAGGGGAGACGGCGGCGATCTTCTGGCCGAGCAGAGCATTGACCAGGGTGGATTTCCCCACGTTCGGGCGGCCTGTCACGGCGACAAAACCAGATTTGAAGGGTGAAGAGGGTTTATTTTCCATGCCAGCATTCTATCACGGATGGTTACACGCTTGACTTTTCTCCCAACCGCCCATAGAATTGAGATATAATCACTCGACTTTGATCGTAAAGGAGTCATTTCTAATTTCGGCATCATGAAATATGATCTCTGTTTCGCCTGGACATGGCAGTACGACTCTGATTTTGCCCAATTTCTCGAGAGCGCCTGCCAGCCATTGGGTGTGTCTGTGCTGCACCTGGGTTCTGACAATGTGACAGCCATGTCGCAGGCCTTGCAAAGCGGCGAGCTGGAATTTCTTGCGTTTTACGACCGCGCGTCTGATTCGGAGGGGCATTACATTCCATTCGTCAATTGGGCCAGAGAGCGCCGCATCCACCAAATCAACCCGTTCCGGTCGGCGCGGCGGGCGTGGAACAAAGTCATCTGTCACGAGGGGTTCGTGCGCACCGGGCTGCGCATCCCCTACACGCTGATCCTCCCATCCTACGAGGAACGACCTGAAATCTGCCCGATGGATCTCACCCCCCTGGGGACGAGTTTTTCCATCAAACCGGCGCACGGCGGGGGAGGGCTGGGCGTCGTCACGGGTGCGACCACCTGGGAGCAAGTGCTCGCCGCCCGCATGGAATATCCCGCCGATCAATATCTGCTGCAAGCCTATGTTGTCCCGGCAAGCTTCGAGGGGCGCGAAGCCTGGTTTCGCATCATTTTCTGCGATGGGCAGGTATACCCCAGTTGGTGGCACACGCAGACGCATGTGTACACGCCCGTCACTGAAGAGGAGGAGGTGCGCTTCAGTTTGGGGCCGCTGCGCGAGATCACGGCCAAGATCGCCGAAATTTGCGGGCTGGATTTGTTCTCGACCGAAATTGCGCTCTCGATGGATGGGTTGTTCATCGTTGTAGATTACGTCAACGATCCGATTGATCTGCGTTTGAAATCGAAGGCGGTGGACGGCGTGCCGGATGAGATCGTCGGCGACATTGCCAGGCGGTTAGCCGAAAGGATTGCCAGCGCCGTGGGAGCATTCCCGCCCCTGGCGCTGCCGGTGGAGAAGCGCTTCGACCCGGCAGAGGAGCAATATCCGGGGGCGTGAATATCTCACTGTTGATGACGCAGGAATTTTCTTCCGAGTGAAGGAGTCTTATGTCCAATGGCAGCGGTTATAAAATCTTTGGCGATGATCTGCAACTGGTCGAAATCGAGTTAGGGCCTGGCGAGGGGGTGCGTGCTGAAGCCGGGACGCTGGTATATATGGAGACCGGCATCGAGCTGCAAATCACCACCGGCGGCGGTTTCCTGAAGGGGTTCAAGCGAGCAGCCACGGGGGAAAATTTTCTGATTACAAACTTCATCAACAACAGCAGCGATAAATCGCACGTGGCCTTCGCCGCGCCCTACCCCGGCAAGATCATCCCGCTCAATTTGGGCGCATTTGGGGGCAGCTTCATCTGTCAGAAGGATTCATTTCTGTGCGCGGCGCAAGGCGTCGAGATTGAAATCTTTTTCTCGAAAAAGCTGGGCATCGGGATGTTCGGAGGCGAGGGTTTCACCCTTCAACGGGTGGTCGGCTCGGGGATGGCCTTCGTCCACGGAGGGGGAACGGTCGTCGAGAAGAATTTGCAACCCGGCGAGACCATCCAGGCGGATCTTGGCTGTCTGGCAGCATTCGCCCCATCGGTGAAATTCGATGTCCAGTTCGCGGGCGGCTTCAAGAATGGATTATTTGGCGGGGAGGGTCTGTTCCTGGCAAAGATGACCGGCCCCGGCAAGCTGTTCCTGCAAAGCCTGCCGCTGGCGCGGCTGGCGGACCGCATTAATTTGGTGTCGCGCCAGACGCGCAGCGAGAATGAGACGCAAAATGCAACCGGGATGGACGGAAAAACTTGGGAATCTTGACCGAAAAACCGTGGAGGGGTGATTTTATAGCCGCCTGCGTTTATATCAACGCCGGTCTCGTGGTGATTTTGTCACTCTACCTGTTCGTAGCCCCAGTCGCCATCCTGATACACGATCTTAACGATCCGGCGCTATCCAATGGGAATGTTCCAAGCTTTGCATTTCGCTGGCACCGCAAGCTCTCCAAAGAATTTGAGCCATGGGCGCGTGAACGGGTTGCCTCGGGTCAAGCCACGGAATTGAGCACACAAAATATATCTGGGACAGAGTGGCCCGTATTCAGCTCGGTCTTTTATCTTTGGTCAACCGAGTCGCTGCAGGAAGCCTGGCAGGCAGATCCAACCCTTTCGCCGACCATGCCCAAGGAATACGCACGCGGGGCAATCGAAGCAGCCGCAGCGCTGGTCAGCGACCCTTCTCACGCCGCGTGGGTTAAAGAACACTGGGGAGAGGACTATCTGGAGCATGAGAATCTGTTCTACCGGATGCTTCTCATCAGCGGCTTGACCAGTTACCAGAAGCTGCTCGGGGATGATAGCTACCAACAATTGCTCTCCGATCAAGTCGAATCTTTGGCCGATGAGCTTGACCGCTCTCCTTATGGCTTACTGGACGATTATCCGGGTCAGTGTTACCCCATTGATATTTTGCCAGCCATCGCCGCCATTCGCCGGGCTGACGAAGTCTTGGGGACGGATCATTCGGAGTTTGCGCTACGGGCTGTGCGGGCGTTCGAAGGCGCTCGCCTGGACAAGAAAACTGGTTTGCCTGCTTATATTGCTGATTCCGAAACCGGGATTGGCTATGGACCGGCGCGCGGCGTCGGCATATCCTTCATGTTGATCTGGTCGCCAGAGTTGTGGCCTCAGACGGCCAACCAGTGGTATATCAATTACGACAAGTATTATTGGCAGCAAGGCCGGGGAGCAGTCGGCGTCCGTGAGTTTCCCCGAGACTCGTCCTTACCTTATGCAGAATGGTTCTTACTCGATGTTGATGCTGGCCCGGTCATGGCTGGATACGGAACGGCAGCCAGCGCATTTGGAATTGGCGCCGCCAGGGTCAATGGCCGGCTCGATCAAGCCTATCCCTTGAGTGCGGAAGCGTTGGTTGCTTCATGGCCTCTGCCCGACGGAACGCTGTTGATCCCTCGCTTGCTTTCAAATATATCCGATGCCCCTTACGTTGGAGAGACAATATTACTTTTCACCCTGACCAGAACCCCGATTGCAGATAGGGTCGTCACCAGCCAGAGCGGTATCCCATTTGCTGTCTATTTCGGCATTGTCCTCTATTTGGCTGTCGGCATGGTTTTCGTGGGGACCAGTCTTGTCTCGATTCATCATTGGCAAAAACATATCAAAACGAAATTTCCCATCCCCAATAGGTTGTTCCTTATCCTGTCAATTGTGTGTCTTTTGGGGTTGGCGTGTGCAATCCTGATCCACCCACTGTTGGGATTGCTGGTATTGATATCGGCTCAATTTTTCCTCCGAGGCAATCAGCAATAGAAAAGCGGCTGTTATTCTTCCCTTTTAGCCTCATCCCACAACGCATCCATCTCTTCGAGAGACATTGCAGACAGCTCGCGCCCCTGGGCGCGGGCTGTTTTTTCGATGTAACTGAAACGGCGGCGGAAGCGCAGGTTGGATTCGCGCAGCGCGCTCTCCGCGTCCACTTTGTACCAGCGAGCCAGGTTGACCACTGCGAAGAGCAGATCACCCAATTCGGCGGCGCGCTGATCGTCGTTGGCTGTGCGAACCTCGCCGGCTTCCTCGCAGATCTTGTCCAGCACCCCCGTCACCTCGCGCCAGTCGAATCCCACCCGGGCGGCGCGCTTCTGGTATTCGATGGCCTGGATGAGCGCCGGCAGCGCCAGCGGGACGCTGTCCAGCAAGCTGGCTTCAGCTTTCCCTTTAGCCTCGCGCTCCTCGGCTTTGAGCTTCTCCCAATTTTGCAGCACCCGCCCCACCCCATCCACCGTCACATCGCCGAAAACATGCGGGTGGCGGCGCACAATCTTTTCGTGGATGCCACTCAGCACGTCCGCCATGCGAAATTCACCTTCTTCGCTGGCGATTTGGGCGTGCAGCACGATTTGCAGCAACAGATCGCCGAACTCCTCGCGCAGCGCCTGTGAATCGCCCGAATCCAGCGCGGCCAGCACCTCGTAGGCTTCCTCGAGCAGGTAGGGGCGCAGCGACAGGTGGGTTTGCTCGCAATCCCAGGGGCAGCCGTTGGGGGCGCGCAGGTGGGCGATGATCTCCTGGAATGCCTCGAACGATGTACCCGCCCCGAGCGGCGGCACGTACAATGCCGTCAGCAAGCCGATGTGCGGGCTTCGGTCAATCTCATACAGCGACAGGGATTCGACCAAAGCCTCCGGCGTTCCGGCAGCGTGTAGCAGCTTGACCGGATGCTCGTCGGGATAAACTTCGCTCAGCGTCAGCTTGACATCCGCAGCGACGCGGCGCGAATAGAGCTGGCCGATGAGAGCCGGAACATCGGGAGGAAACGGCGGGACATGAGCCGCCGCCAGCTCGAGGGCATCGGCCAATGCCGTGTGAGGGAAAGGGTCAAGCCCCAAAGCGGTCAAGGCTGGCTCGACGAAACTGAGGCCCTCGATTACCCGTAAAGGGATGCCTTCCTGCCGGGCGCGGCGGGCGATCTCCGGGCCAGTCGCCTCGGCGACGAAGGGATGCCCCGGTACGGCGTAGATCACGCCTTGCGGGCGACGCCCCAATTCCAGCACCTGCGTGGTGATCTGCTCGTAAACGACCGCGAAGCTCTCGCTCCGTTCGTAGAGATCATCGAACGAATGTATCGCCAGAGCAACCGGGAAACCAGCCACAGTTGGATGCTGGCGGGTGCGCAGATAAATCTCTGAGGCCTCGTTGAGCGCCTGCCAGGCTTCGAGCGTGAGCAGGCGGGGATCGCCGGGGCCAAGACCGAGGAGCGTGATTCCAGGAGTGTTCATAGGGTTATTAAATTAAAACGTAATGCGTAAAACGTAAGCCGTGATAACCACGTTACGCCCTTACGCATTACGTTTTACGTGTTTACGTTTTAGCGTTTCGTGTAGGTCGGTGCCTTGCGGGCGCGCTTGAGACCGGGTTTCTTGCGTTCCTTTGCACGCGGATCACGGGTGAGGAAACCACCCTTGCGAAGCGCTGCATGAACATCCGGTTTCATAATCTGCAAAGCGCGTGCCAGGCCCAATTGCACCGCAGTCGTCTGGCCGGTGACGCCGCCGCCCTTAACAACCACCGTGATATCGAGCTGTGTTCGCTCTTCACCGGCTGTCTTGATGGGCAATAAGATCATATCCACATCGCCAATCCGGGTGAAGTAATCTTCGACGGTTTTCTCATTGACAACGAATTGGCCGGTACCGCTGGCGATACGTACACGGGCTGTGCTTTCTTTGCGGCGACCCACGCCTTCAAAATACTGAACAGACATAAGAACTCCTTCTTTAGTCGGATAGCCAGAGAGTCGTTGGTCTAATAATCTATTGGAATGACAATGAGATTATCAGACTGTCGGACTAAGACCATTAGACTGCCTTCGGCTCTTGAGCCTCGTGAGGATGCTCAGCGCCGGCGTAAATCTTGAGCTTCTTGATCAGGCTGCGGCCCAAGTGATTGTGCGGCAACATACCCCACACAGCCCTGCGAATCACACGATCAGGATGTTTTTCCAGCAGGTGGCGCAGGGAGGTCGTTTTTAGACCGCTGGGATACTGCGAATGCTGGTAATAGAATTTGCTTTCCAGTTTCGTGCCCGTCACCTTGATGTTCTTGGCATTGAGGACGACAACGAAATTGCCGGAATCTACACCCGGGGTAAAAGTGGGTTGGTTTTTACCCAACAGGATTCTGGCGATCTTGGTCGCCAGACGGCCCAGGGTTTGGGCGTTCGCATCAACCAGGAACCACTCCTGTTGTATCTCACCAGCTTTGGGATAATAACTCTTCTGCACGGTCATTTTCTCCTACCAACGTTTTCAAACAACGTTTTCAATAATTTCAGGTATTTCTCTTCCCGCTCCAGACGGATAACGCACTTCGACGAGGACAAGACCCTGCGCCGGAGCGCTGCCTTGCATTGGGTGGCCCCCTGCTCGAAGAGCCTGGGATAGCTCATCCGGGTGGCGCCACCCTTGCCCGATTTGCACCTGCGCCATCACCAACCGCCGCACCATGTGATAGAGAAAGGCGTCGGCGGTGATTTCAAAAGACAAACCAGCATCGGCTTGAAACCATTCTGCCTGAAAAACAGTGCGAGTCGTGCTGCTTCCAGCCCGGGGCGGGGTGCCGAAAGCGGCAAAATCGTACCTGCCAATCAGATTGGCGGCTGCCTTCTGAAGAAGGTCGAAGCTGGCGGCGGGCCACACCCGCCAGGCGTAACGCTCTCGCAATGGGTCTCGCGCAGGCTCACAAAAAATGTGATAGCGATACCGGCGGGAGATGGCATCAAAGCGGGGATGAAAACCCGGATGGATGGTCCACACAGCACGAGCCGCCACATCCGGCGGCAGGTTGGCATTGAGGGCATTGCGCAGATTATCGGGTGGATGATTCCAATCCAGATCGAAAGCAATCACCTGCCCGGAGGCGTGTACGCCGGTATCCGTGCGGCCCGCGGCAAGAATGGTGCGGCCCTGCCAGCCAATGCAGCGCAGCGCAGCTTCGACGACGCCTTGTACAGTCCGGGCTTTTCTTTGACGCTGAAAGCCCTCAAAGTGCGTGCCGTCGTAAGCGAGAATAACCTGGTAACGTTCCATGTTCAGTCATCAGTGATCAGTCATCTGTTACCAGCGATAAACTGATTCCTGGTCACTGATTACTGATCACTACTCTTCGACCAACTCCAAAATCACCACTTCAGCCGCATCACCCTGACGCTGGCCGAGCTTGATCATACGAGTGTAACCACCCGGGCGATCCTTAAACCGCGGCGCAATATCATCGAACAATTTGCGAACCGCATTCGGGTTAGACAGACGAGCTGCCGCAAGACGGCGGGCATGGACCATCTTCGCATCGCCGCTTGCATTGCCATGCTTGGCTAATGTGATTAACCGCTCCGCATGACCGCGTATTGCTTCGGCTTTGGTGCGCGTGGTTTGAATACGCTCGTGTTCAAATAATTGCTGGATCAGGATACGCCGCAGCGCTGTGCGTTCATCCTTACCGCGACTCAATTTATGTCCTGCTATTCCATGTCGCATGATTCATTACTCCGATTCACTCTCAATTTGATCGCGGAGGTAGCCTTTCTCGTGCATCTTTTGACGCAATTCTTCGAGGCTCTTCTCGCCAAAGTTGCGGATGGACATCACCGCCTCTTCGCCTTTTTCGAGCAGTTCGAGCACTTCGCCAACGGTGGTGATGCCGGTGCGCTTCAACGAGTTGAAGACACGCACCGAGAGATCGAGATTTTCGATGGGGGTCTCGATCATTTCACTGGTCAGGCGGCTGCCTTCTTCAGCAGTCTCCGTGATCGTAGCCAATGTTTCTTCACTGATCCCCGCCAGGTGGCGCAGGTGATCAATCAGGATGCGGGCGCTAGTGCTCAGTGCATCCTCAGGGGCTGTTGTGCCATCCGTCCAGATTTCAAGGATAAGCTTATCGTAATTAGTGCTCTGGCCCACACGGGCGCTGCCCACTTCCCAGTTGACGCGCCGCACCGGGGTGTAGATCGCATCCACCGGAAGCTCGCCAATCGGCAGTTTGCCGGTGCGATCATCCGCCGGGGAGTAGCCACGCCCTCGCTCGACCGTCATGTCAATCTCAAGCCTGGCGCTGCTATCGTCAACGGTGAACAGATACAGATCAGGGTTGATGATTTCGATTTCAGGAGGCGTTTTGATGTCAGCAGCAGTGACTTCGCCGCCGCCGCGCACTTCCAGATGCATATGGGCGGTATCCACCTCATGCAGGTACATACGCAATTGTTTGATTTGCAACATCACCCGGATGACGTCTTCGCGGACACCGGGAATGTCGCTGAACTCGTGCTGGACATCCGCAATTCGGATAGAGGTAACCGCAACGCCCTCCAACGAGGAAAGCAGCACCCGGCGCAGGGCATTGCCCAACGTGATGCCGTAGCCTCGCTCTAACGGGCTGATGACGAACTTGCCGTAATTGTGCGCGTCTGCTTCGCGCTCGATTTTCGGCGTTACCATGTTTGTTAAACCGATCATGGTCTACCCCTTTCGGGTCGAAAGTTATCAGGTTGAAAGTCGAAGTTCCGCAGGTTGCGGCAATCTTCGACTTTCAACCTGCAACATTCAATCGTTATCGCGAGTAATATTCCACGATGGACTGCTCGGCCAGGTTGCCGTCAATCTCAGAGCGTTCGGGCAAGCGCATGACCGCGCCAGATAGGTTACGCAGGTCGCGGTTTAGCCAGCCAGGGACGGTACGAGTCTCGGCAACATCTGCCAGGCTCTTGAAATACGTCCGTTTACGGGAGCCATCCCGAATGGAAATCTCATCACCGATGGAGATCATCATTGACGGGACATCCGTGCGGCGGCCGTTGACCGTGAAATGCCCGTGGGTTACCAACAAGCGGGCTTCGGCGCGGCTTTGAGCATAACCCAAGCGGTAGACAACATTGTCCAGGCGCGACTCCAGGATCTGGAGCAGGGTCAAGCCAGTAAGCCCACGTTTGTGGATGGCTGCTTCATAGTAACGCCGGAACTGGCGTTCCATAGCGCCATAAGTGCGGCGCGCCTTCTGTTTGGCGCGGAGCTGGCGCTGGTAATCCGAATCTCGCTTGCGGGAGAACTGCCCAGTTTTACCATGCTGGCCCGGGGCGTAACCCCGGCGGTCAAAGGCGCACTTGGGAGTAAAGCAGCGTGCCCCTTTCAAGAACATCTTCTCGCCTTCGCGACGGCATAATTTACATACTGCCCCACGATACTTTGCCATAAGCTATATTCCTCGTTTCTCGACTTAATTTACACGCGGCGTTTCTTCGGGGGACGGCAACCATTATGGGGGACGGGGGTAATATCCTTGATTGACGTCACTTTCATGCCCATGGATTGAACAGCACGAATCGCTGACTCGCGACCCGGGCCGGGCCCTTGATAAACACTTCGGCTTCCTGCATACCCAGCGATTGCGCTGTCTTTATGGCTTCTTCAGCCGCCAGACGTGCAGCAAAGGGTGTGCTCTTGCGGGAGCCCTTGAATCCTGAAGAGCCAGCGCTGGCCCAACAAATCGTGTTGCCATCTATATCGCTGATGGTCACGATGGTGTTGTTGAAAGTTGCAGCGATGTGAATCTGACCCGAAGATAATGAGCGCCTGATTTTTTTCGCGCTCTTGCGGCGTGGGGAGCTTCCAGTCTGAGCCATAAAACCTCACTTCTGTTTGAAAATTACTTCTTCGTGGCGCCACGGCGGCGACCGCGTCCGGCAACCGTCTTCTTGGGGCCTTTGCGGGTGCGTGCGTTGGTGCGGGTGCGTTGTCCGCGCGCGGGTAAGTTGCGGCGGTGACGCATGCCACGATAACTGCCGATTTCGATCAGTCGCTTGATGTTCATTTGAACTTCACGGCGCAGATCACCTTCGACTTTGAAATGCGAGCCAATGTAGTCACGCAGCAGGGCGACCTCGGCATCCGTCAAATCCTTAACGCGTGTATCAGGATTGACGCTTGTCTCTGCAAGGATTTCGTTAGCCCGTGGGCGACCGATGCCAAAGATATAGGTCAAGCCAATTTCGATGCGCTTATTGCGTGGTAGATCAATGCCTTCAATACGTGCCATAGTTCACTATCCCTGTCGCTGCTTATGTTTTGGGTTTTCACAAATAATGTACAATCGGCGCTTGCGCTTGACGATCTTGCACTTCGTACAGCGCTTCTTGATGGATGATGAAACTTTCATGATACCTGCTCCTATCTTTTTCGTGCGCCTGGGCGCACTGCATCGAGACGATTGATACCGTCAGATCAAACCTGCGGCAAGCCCAAAGGTTTGATTATACTCGTGGTTCGATCTCACGTCCAGACCTGCCGCAAAGTTACGGCAGAGTCAATATAACCTGGCCCTGATCGGTAATGGCTACCGTATGTTCGAAGTGGCACGTCAGCGAGCCATCTGCCGAGGCTACCGTCCATTCATCGGGGAGGACGCGCGTCTCGGGGGTTCCAATGAGCACCATCGGTTCAAGGGCAACCACCATCCCCGGGCGCAACCGGAGGCCATGGCCCTTTCTCCCAAAATTGGGAACCTGGGGGCCTTCCCACATTTCTCGGCCGACGCCATGCCCTGTGTAGATACGGGTCAGGTGGTATCCCTGGCCTTCGACGTACATCTCGATAGCGTATCCCACGTCTCCGACGCGATTGCCCACTCGAAGCTGGTCAATCCCGATCTGCAAGGCTTTCTCAGTAACCTCGATCAGCCGTTGAGCCGCTGGGGAGATAATGCCAACACCTGTCGTAAAAGCCGAGTCGCCGACAAATCCTTCGAACGTGGTTCCACAATCCACCGAGACGATATCGCCTTCGCAAAGCTTGCGCTTTCCCGGTATGCCGTGAACCAATTCATCGTTGATGCTGATGGTGGTCGCAGCCGGGTAAGGATACGGCCCAGGAACACCCTTGAAGGTTGGGATAGCGCCATGCCTGCGGATGATTTCTTCAGCAGCCGCATCCAGCTCGGCAGTGGTGACGCCCGGCCGGATCAGCTCGCGTGCTGCCGCTAACGCCAGGGCGTTGATGCGGCCAGCTTCGCGCATGATAGCGATTTCGGATGCGCTTTTGATGATGACGTTGCGATCCCAGCTCATTCTATTCGGTTGGCAATGCTGCCAGCAAGTCTTCTGTAACCTGCTCGATCGGCCTGGCGCCATCTACCTCGACCAAGACGCCGCGCTGGCGGTAGTACTCGATCAACGGCCCAGATTGTTTAAAGTACACGCGGATACGGTTGGTGACCGTTTCCACTTTGTCATCGTCGCGCTGGTAAAGCTCAGAGCCATCGAAATCACAATGGCCTGCGATGCGCGGCGGGTTGTTCTTTTCATGAAAGATATGCCCCTGCGCCCGGCAAGTCCAGCGCCCGGTCAGGCGCTCGACCAACACCGCTTCGGGAACGTTGATAAAGGGCACGGCATTCACACCGCCTTGGAATTCGGCCAACATCGCTGCCAAAGCATCAGCCTGGGCAACCGTGCGAGGAAAACCATCGAGCAGAGCGCCGTTCTTGCAATCCGGGCGGGTCAACCGCTCCCGGATCATGGCGATGGTGACATCGTCGGGCACAAGATTGCCCTTACTCATGTATGTTTCGGCCAGCTTACCCAGCTCGGTATGGCTTTTCAAATTCTCGCGGAAGATGTCGCCGGACGAGATGTGCGGCAGGCTGAGCTTCTGTGAAATTGCCTGGGCCTGAGTGCCTTTTCCGGCGCCAGGAGGGCCAAACAAGACGATGTATGCGGGCATCTTCAACTTCCTCGTAACTTTACTTCAGGAGGTTAGCGCACCAACAAAGTGTCGTCGTAACCGTGCAGTTTGAGCTCGGCGTCAATGTTGAAGAAGAGATCCCGCACGACGCCAACCACGATCAACATACCGGAGGAGGTGATCAGCATACCGCCGGTTCTGCTGATGAAGGGAAAAATCAGGCCGATCAGCCAGGGCAGGACGGCGATGATACCCAGGAACAACGCACCTGGAAGGGTGATGCGTCGCAGTACGCGCGTCAGGTAACGCTGCGTGGGAGCGCCGCGCGCCACACCGGGGATCTGCGCACCAACTCGCTTCAAGTTTTCACCGTAGTTCTGCTGCGAGAATAGAACATCAGTGTAAAAGAACGAGAACAATACCACGGTGAAGAAATAGACTATCCAGTATGGATTGTCGTTACCGCTGAAAAAATTCGTCGTCCAGTTTACCACGCTTTGCACCCATGTGACTTTGATGCTGCCCATAAAGCCTGCTATGATCGCCGGGAAAGTCAGAAAAGATTGGGCAAAAATCAGCGGGATCATGCCGGCCATATTGACCATCAGGGGCAACGTGCCTTTGACAGGCATAGACATACCACGTCCCACACGGCGGCCCGGATACATCACTGGGATATTGCGCCGGCCCTGCTGAACAAAAACAATGACAAAGACCGTCATAACTGTAACGACAAGCATCACAACTAGGCCAATCCAACGATTTTGTTCATCAGCCCAAATATTGCCGAAAGTGGCAGGTATGCGAGCGACGATACCTGCGAAGATGATCAACGACAATCCCTGATTGCGAACGCCATACTCCGAGATTAGCTCGCCCAGCCAGATGGCAAACATCGTTCCAGCGGTCATACTGAAGATGACGGAGATGGTGGGGATCAACAAAGCGCCCGTCCAGCCGATATTCAGGACATTTGGTAACCCGGCTTGGTTAGCCAGGCTATTGAAGATATTGATTTGCCCAATCGCCTGCAAAGCCGCCATCGGAACTGCCAGAACGTACGTCCACTTTTCCATCCATTTCTGGCCTTCACGCGGGTCTTCTTCCATACGCTTCTGGAGCGCTGGGATGATAGGAACGAGCAATTGCAGGATAATCTGCGCCGTGATGTACGGATAGACGCCCATCGCCAGAACAGAGAAGCTGGAGACGGTGCCGCCAGAGAGCAAATCCAGGATATTGAACAGGTTCGCGCCAGCGCCGCCGCCGCCCAGAACAGCCTTGATCGTGTCGAGGTTTGCGCCCGGGACGGGAACGTGCGCCGCAAGGCGATAGATAACCAGAATCAAGAGCGTAATGAGCAACTTCCGCCGGATATCTTGCGCCGACCAAAGGTAACGCCAGGCAGACCGCTTCATGTAATTTGGCTCCTTATCTTGCCCAAGTGGGCTACTACTGGATCTCTTCGACGCTGCCACCGGCAGCCGTAATTTTTGCGGCGGCGCTCTTGCTGATGCGGTGGACGCGAACTTTGAGGGTCACGTTGACATTTCCACGGCCCAAGACGACCACCGGATTACGGGAATCTCGCAGAAGACGGGCCTCTGCCAACGTTTCGGGGGTCACTTCACTCCCGGCGGGGAAACCAGCCAGTTGATCGAGGTTGACTTCGTTGTATTCGACCCGGCCAATGGGGGTGAAACCTTCACCACGAGCGAACGGCAGCCGGCGGAAGAATGGCAAGCTCCCGCCTTGATGGTACAGACGTGTACCCCCGCCAGAGCGGGCGCCCTGGCCTTTCTGCCCGCGGCCGGCAGTGCGGCCTTGACCGGCAGCAATACCACGCCCGACACGCTTGCGGTTCTTTTTCGAACCTTCTTGTGGCTTTAGATCGTGTAGTTTCATGGCTTTACTCTTCTACCTTGACCAGGTGCTGCACCTTATACACCATACCGCGCAGTACAGGTGAATCCACATGCTCAACAGTCTGGTGCATACGGCGTAAACCCAAGGCCCGCACAGTGGCTTTGTGTTTCTTGCTATACCCGAGCGGGCTTTTCACCAGGGTAATGCGAATGATTTTTTCAGTAGACTCAGCGGTGTTAGACATGTTTCCTCCGCTCCCAAAACGGCAAAACGTCTTTGACGGCTTTGCCTCGGCGGGCAGCTTCTTCCTGTGGGGATTTGAGCTGCTCCAACGCCTTGATGGTGGCATAAACCACGTTGAGGACATTGCCGCTTCCCAACGATTTAGTCAGGATGTCAGAAATTCCTGCGGCTTCCAGGACGGCGCGGATACCGCCGCCAGCGATAACACCAGTACCAGGAGAGGCCGGCTTGAGCAAAATCTGCGCCCCGCCAACTTTGGCGATAACCTGATGAGGAATTGTTGTCCCGATAATAAAAATCTTGTGCATATTCCGGCGCGCTCGTTCGGTGGCTTTGCGCATCGCATCGGGTACGGCATTCGCCTTGCCAATGCCAACCCCCACGCTGCCGCGATTATCACCAGCGACGACGGCTACGCGGAAAGAAAACCGGCGACCACCTTTGACGACTTTGGCAACGCGCGCAATCTCGATGACGCGCTCGTCATATTCTTGCTCTACGAATTCGGTAGGTTGATAGTCCGACATTTTTATCTCCATCTGCGAGGGGTTACAGCTCGAGACCGCCTTCGCGAGCGCCATCTGCCAGGGCCTTGACACGCCCCATGTATTTGTATCCACCGCGGTCGAAAACGACCTTCTGGATGCCTTTGGCTTTGGCGCGCTCAGCAATTGCCTGGCCCACCAGCTTGGCCTGGTCCGTCTTGTTTTTGCCGTCCATCTGGCCGCGCAGGTCGTGGTCAATTGTGGATGCCGACGCCAGCGTGTTACCCACTTCGTCATCAATCACCTGGGCGTAGATGTGCATCGAGGCACGAAAAACACACAGGCGCGGGCGATCAGGAGTACCAGCGATGGTTTTGCGGACACGCGCGTGCCGCCGAATGCGTGCTGCAGAACGTGATTGAGTAGCCATAGATTACACCTTACCTGTCTTGCCAGCTTTGCGGCGGACTTTCTCACCCAGGTATTTGATACCTTTTTCGTGGTAAGGCTCCACCGGGCGGACTTTGCGGATATCCGCAGCAGTCTGGCCGACTTGTTGTTTATCGTAACCCTTGATCTTGATCTGGCGGGTTTTGGTGTCAGTCTCGAAAGCAATGCCTTCGGGAGGCGGCACTACCACAGGATGCGAGAACCCCATGTGTAGAACGAGATTCTTGCCATCCAACTCAGCACGATAGCCGACACCGTTGATTTCAAGTACCTTTTCGAAACCGGTACTCACTCCGACAACCATGTTATTGATTAACGCCCGTGTCATGCCATGCAAGGCGCGATGGTTCCGTTCATCAGAAGGGCGCTGAACTTTGAGCACGTTATCTTCCATCGTGATCATCATATCAATTGGGAAGGTATGTTCGAGCACACCTTTTGGCCCTTTGACGCTCACATGCGAGCCATCAACTTTAATTTCTACGCCTTTCGGCACAGCCACCGGCAAACGTCCAATTCGTGACACAGCGACCTCCGAGCTACCACACCTTGCAGATGACTTCACCACCCACGCCCAACTGGCGAGCGCGCTGGCCTGTCATCACGCCTTTGGGCGTGGAAAGTATAGCAACACCCATACCCGACAACACCCAGGGAATTTCCCGTTTACCGGAATATACGCGATTCCCAGGACGGCTAATCCGTTGAAGCCCTGTAATCACTGGACGGCGTTCGCGGCGCTCGCCAATATATTTAAGGCGAATACGCAGGGTTTTTTGCGCAGGTGGATTGCTTTCGACAACTTCGAAGTTGGTTATAAAACCTTCTTCTTTGAGAATCTTGGCAATAGCCGTTTTCATCTTCGAGTTGGGCAAAGCCACTGTCGGATGGCCGAGGGCCACGGCATTGCGGATGCGGGTCAACATATCAGCAATAGGATCAGAGACAGACATTCTTATACCTCCGCCCGGTTTACCAGGACGACTTCACAACGCCAGGAATCTTGCCTTCCAGGGCCAGGGAGCGAAAGCAGATACGGCATAGTCCAAAACGACGCAGATAACCACGCGGGCGTCCACAAATTTTGCAGCGATTGCGCACACGTGTCGGATATTTCCGCCGCATTTCGCGATACATCATGCATTTCTTAGCCATTACTTTCCATCCTTCCTGAACGGCATTCCAAGCATTTGCAGCAGGAGCCTGGCTTCGTCATCGTTCCGCGCGGTCGTGACGATGGAAACCTCGAGACCGCGTATCTTATCAATCTTGTCATACTCGATTTCCGGAAACACCAACTGCTCGCGCAAGCCCAAGGTGTAGTTACCTCGACCATCAAAAGCATCCGGTGAAATACCGCGGAAGTCACGCACACGTGGCAGAGCAACATTCATCAGCCGGTCAAGGAATGACCACATGCGCTCACCCCGCAGGGTTACTTTGACGCCAATGGCACGCCCTTCGCGCAACTTGAAATTGGCAATACTCGTTCGGGCCTTGGTAATTACCGGTTTTTGCCCAACGATCAAGGTCATATCACCCACAGCCGCGTCGAGTGCTTTGGCATTGTCCAGGGCTTCGCCGACGCCGATGTTGACCACGATCTTCTGAATGCGGGGCACCTGCATAACATTATCCAGGGCAAGCGCTTTCATCAGAGCCGGCGCGATTTCATTTGCATAACGATCCTTAAGTACTTGGCTCATTTCTCAGCTCCAAACCGGCTTAATCTAACTCTTCGCCGCAGTTTTTGCAAACTCGAGTTGATATTCCGGCATCGCGTTGTACATTCACCCGGGTCGGCTTGTCGCACTTCGGGCAAACAACCATCACATTCGAAACATCAATCGGCGCCTCGAACTCGATGATGCCGGGTTTGAGGGTGCGGCCTTGCGACTGCACCTGCTTCTGATGTTTCTTGCGGATGTTGATGCCCGCCACAACGACGGCTTTCTCGTCGGGTAGAACTTTGATCACCTCGCCACGCTTCCCTTTGTCGTCGCGGCGGCCACTGATGATCTCGACTTTATCGCCTTTACGAATCTTGATTCTCACGGTTCTCGCTCCTGTTCCGGTGGCTTATAACACCTCGGGGGCCAGCGAAACGATCTTCATGAAACCTTTTTCACGCAGCTCGCGAGCCACCGGGCCGAAAATACGCGTCCCTTTTGGGTTTTTGCCATCTGTATCCAGAATGACGGCAGCATTATCGTCGAAGCGAATATAAGACCCATCTTCACGACGCCACTCTTTGGCGCAACGAACTACAACGGCCTTGACAATATCGCTTTTCTTGACTGCGCCCTGTGGTGCAGCAGACTTCACCGTGGCCACCACGATGTCGCCTACTCGGCCATAGCGGCGGGTGGAACCACCCATGACATGGATGACCAATAACTCGCGCGCACCCGTGTTATCGGCAACTTTCATCCGGGATTCCTGCTGGATCATGACTATACCTCCGCCGGTATTTCCCCGGCATCAATATCGTGCCGGATGATCGCTTCTACAACCCAATGCTTTTGCCGAGAGATCGGGCGGCTTTCGACAATGGTCACATGGTCGCCGATCTGGCAGCCCAACTCGTCGTGCGCCATCATGCGCTTACGGCTGTGGACAACTTTTTTGTAGAGGGGGTGGCGAAACGTACGAGACACCTCGACGACCACCGTTTTTTGCATTTTATTGCTGGTAACGATACCAGTCAAACGTCGGCGATTGTTCATTTCTCACCTTCTGTTTCGCCCGCGATTTCGCGCTCTTTCAAGATTGTGGCCAAGCGCGCGATTGTGTGGCGAGTATAACGAAGACGGGTGTAATCAGTCAGCCCGCCTGTGGCCTGCAGGAAACGCAGTTTCATGAGTTCTTCTTTTGTATCATTCAACCGCGCCCGAAGCGCATCGGTAGACAAATCACGAATCTCAGATGACTTCATGGTTTATGCTCCTACCTGGTCATGGCGGCCAACGATTTTAGTGTGGATGGCGAGTTTATACTGCGCCAACCGCAACGCTTCCTTGGCAACCTCTTCGGGCACACCGCCGCCTACCTCGAACAGGATGCGACCGGGCCGAATGACAGCCACCCAATATTCGACGTTGCCTTTGCCTTTACCCATGCGGGTTTCGGCAGCACGGTGGGTGTACGGTTTATCAGGGAAAACCCGGATCCATACCTTACCACGGCGCTTGAGTGCATGAACGATGGTGCGGCGGCAAGCTTCGAGCTGGCGAGCGGTTACCCACCCCGGCTCCAGCGCCTGCAGGCCGAAATCGCCCAGGTTAACTTCAGCGCCCCGGTAAGCAAGACCTCTCATACGACCGCGTTGCTGCTTGCGGTACTTGACACGCTTTGGCATCAACATAATTGCGACCTCTCTTTACACATCAGTTGTCAGTCGTCAGTTGACAGTTAGCAGTTGATCTCAGTGCTGGTGGCAATCTCAGATTACTGGTTACTGATCATTGACAACTGATCACTGGTTATTACTCACTGACGTAAACGCCTTCGGTAGCTTCGATTTTCTCTTCTGCCTCAGGCAAAATCTCACCACGATAAACCCAAACTTTGACGCCAATGCGGCCATAGGTAGTCAGGGCTTCGGTTTGGCAGTAGTCAATGTCTGCCCGCAAAGTCTGGCGAGGAACACGACCTTCGCGCATATTTACGCTGCGAGCCATTTCGGCGCCGCTCAACCGCCCGCCAACTTCCACACGGACGCCCAACGCCCCCTGGCGCATGGCCTGCTGGATGGCGCGCTTCATCGCTCGTTGATAGCTGATACGTCGTTCCAATTGCTCGGCAATGTTGTGGGCTACCAGGTATGCGTCCAAATCCGGCGCCTTGATCTCTTTGATCTCGAGGTCAATCTTCTTGCCGACCAAAGCTTCGAGGCGCTGGCGAACTTTCTTGACATTGTCGCCCTTGCGGCCAATGAGGATACCAGGCTTGGCGGTATGAACGATGATCTTGACTTTTCCGGGGAAACGCTCGACTTCGACTCGAGATACGCCAGCCCGAGGGGCTTCTTCGCGTACCAGTTCGCGCAAGGCGAAATCCTGATGCAATTGGGCAACATAATCCCGCCCTTCAGCATACCAGCGGCCTTCCCACGTCTTATTGATCTTCAGACGAAAACCAATTGGGTTAACTTTTCGGCCCATAAGATCTCCTACGCTTCCCGTTCCCGAAGGATGACGGTAATGTGCGATGAACGTCGCAGCCAGGGCTTGAAACGTCCGCGCGCACCGAACCGACGCCAACGCCGGGTGGGCGCTTCATCGGCGAATATGGTGTGAACGACTAAATCATCTCGGCTGACGCCAAAGTTTTCTTCACCGTTTGCTGCGGCAGAAGCCAGAACTTTAAAAACTGGCCGGGCAGCCTGGTTGGGCACAAAGCGGAGCATGTCTAAAGCTTCGTTGACATCTCTACCCCGGATCAGATTGGTCACCAAACGGACTTTCTGAGCAGAGATCGAGATGTTTCGGGCCTCAGCACGAATATCAACCGTCGCCATGGCTTACTTTCCTTTCTTCGCTTTCTTCTCAGCTACATGCCCACGGAAGGTGCGGGTGGGAGCGAACTCGCCCAGGCGGTGACCGACCATGTTTTCAGTAATGTAAATGGGCACATGCCGGCGTCCATCATGCACGGCGACCGTGTGACCAACCATCTGAGGGAAGATTGTGCTGGCGCGGCTCCACGTGCGAATGACTTTCTTCTCGCCACGTTCGTTCATGGCCTCAATTTTCTTGAGTAGTTTTGGGGCTACGAACGGCCCCTTTTTCAAAGATCGTCCCATCTTTCAGTCTCCTAGTCTCAGAGTCTGATAGTCTCATCGTCCGATGATCTTTTAGGTTGCGATTATCACCTACAGACCATCTGACTATCTGACTAACGACTATTAGCGGCGCTTCTTCCCACGGCGGCGGACGATGAATCTGTCCGTCGTTTTATTGCGGCGGGTTTTATAACCCAGAGTCGGCTTGCCCCACGGGCTTTTCGGGCTGGCCATACCAATGGGCTGGCGGCCTTCACCACCACCATGGGGATGATCCCGGGGACTCATCGCCGAGCCGCGGACTGTCGGGCGAATACCCAGGTGGCGCTTGCGACCGGCTTTACCGAGCTTGATGTTACTGTGGTCCAGATTGCCAACCTGGCCCACCGTTGCGTAACAAGCCTGACGAATCAGCCGCACCTCACCCGAAGGCATACGGATTTGGGCATAATCGCCTTCTTTTGCGAGGAGTTGCGCCGCTGCGCCAGCCGCCCGCACCATCTGTCCGCCGCGCCCGCTTTTGAGCTCCACGTTGTGAACCAGCGTTCCAACAGGAATGTTGGCAATGGGCATGTTGTTGCCAGGGCGGATGTCAACAGTCGGACCGCTCACCACAGTGTCTCCTACTTTCATATCAACCGGAGCCAGGATGTAGCGCTTTTCGCCATCGACATAATTGAGCAGCGCAAGGCGCGCCGTGCGATTCGGATCATACTCGATGGCAGCAACGCGGGCTGGAATATTGTACTTCTCGCGCTTGAAATCAACGATACGAATGTGGCGGCGCTGTCCACCACCGCGATGGCGAACCGTAATTCGGCCATAGGCATTGCGCCCACCGTGCTTTCGGCGCTCCAAAAGCAGGGATTTCTCCGGCTTGCTTTTGGTGATTTCTTCAAAGGTGTAGCCGGTCATGCCACGCAAACTCGGCGTTACCGGCTTATATTTTTTCACGGCCATAGTTTTAGCCCTTAACCCCTTCAAAGATTTCGATAGTATCACCCGGTGCCAGGGTGACAATAGCTTTTTTATAACCGCTGCTGCGCACCATCAGTCGGCGGCTGCGCCAACGCCGAGTGCGTTTGGCGGGCGCGTTGATGACATTGACCCGTACAACCTCAACGTCGAACATCGTTTCGATCGCATCTTTTACCAGGGTTTTCGTCGCACCAACAGCAACTTCGAAGGCATATTGGTGGAGGGTTGCATTCTGGTAGTTCGACTTCTCGGTAATGAGCGGGCGAAGGAGAACATCGTGAATAGTTGTCATGGCTGCCGCCTCATCCCAGGAAAGTATTCAAGACATCGAGCGCTTCGACAGGCAGAACGAGCTTATCGTATCCTATCAAATCGCGGATGTTGAGATAACCGGCCATCAAGATTTTGGCGTCAGGCAGGTTATTCGTCGAACGAACCACCACATCATAGGCGGTTGTTTTTTGCGGGATCAAAACCAGGGCAGTGAATTCACCCACAAGGTGCTTTAGCGCTTCGGCCATCAACTTTGTTTTGGCTTCTGGCAGCGCCAGTTCTTCCAGCACCACGATGCTCTTTTCAGCCGCTTTCACTGAAAGGGCTGAACGTATCGCTGCATGGCTCATCTTGCGCGGCATTCTCTGTGTGTAATCCCGGGGATGCGGTGTGTGAACTTTACCGCCGCCCACCCATTGAGCGGCACGCGTCGAGCCTTGACGGGCGCGACCAGTACCCTTCTGTTTCCAGGGTTTGCGGCCACCGCCAGACACATCGTGCCGGCCTTTGGTTTCGTGAGTGCCCAGGCGGGCGTTCGCCATTTGACGAGTGTAAGCCTGGTGCATCAAGTCAATATTGATTGGGGCTTCAAAGATTTGCGCCGGCAATTCTACCGTGCGTACCTTCTCACCCTTCATGTTCAAAACGTCTACTTCCATGATCGCTCTGCTCCAATTCGGTCCAAAAGCTCGCCGGGTACCAGGCTCACTGCTTCCGGGTTTCCTTGACCACAACCAGGCCGCCTTTGGGGCCAGGTACAGCGCCGTTGACGCCAATCAGGTTGCGCTCACGATCTACATAAACCACTTTCAGGTTTTGGATCGTAACCCGGTCGAAACCCATATGACCGGGGCCTCGCGCACCCTTATACACACGACCAGGGGTCGTCGTTGAACTGCGGGAGCCAGGAGCGCGCAGACGGTCGGAGGCGCCGTGGGTTTTCGGACCACCCTTGAAGTGATACCGCTTGACCGCACCGGCAAACCCTTTGCCTTTGCTCGTTCCCACGACATCCACGTGCTCACCCACCTGGAACGTTTCGACAGTCACCTGGTCGCCGGCCGCCACATCCGGGCTTTTGACGCGAAACTCGCGTAAAAAGCGCAACGGAGGGAGATTATTGCGCTTGAGGTGGCCCAACTGACCGCCGGTAAGACGCTTTGGTTTGGTCTCACCGAATCCCAGTTGCACAGCCGAGTAGCCATCGCTCTCGAGACTACGCACCTGGGTAACATAGCATGGCCCAGCTTCGATCAGAGTCACCGGGATTGCAGCACCGGCAGCGTCGAAAATCTGGGTCATGCCGACTTTCTTGCCAATCAGCCCTTTCAACATCTCCATTTTCTCCTTATCAAAATTGATACGGGACTGTTAGCCTGGGCACGGCTGCATCATCCCGAACGACAACCCAGTCAGACGGTTTGCCGCGAAGCAGGGGGTATTGGTTCGCGGGCAGACTCGCTCTTGAGTTGCCTACATAACAAAGCGTAAAACGTGATTCGTAAGCTGCTACGTTTTACGCTTTGCGTTTTACTATTAGATTTTTATTTCGATATCCACACCCGCCGGCAGGTTCAGGCGCATGAGCATATCAATGGTTTTCGAATCCGGGTCGAGCACATCTATCAAACGATTATGAGTGCGTATTTCAAAGTGCTCGTGTGAATCTTTGTCAATAAAAGTCGAGCGCCGAATTGTAAACCTTTCTAGTTTAGTTGGCAAGGGTACTGGGCCAACTACTCGTGCGCCCGTGCGTTCTGCAGTCTCGACAATGCGCTTGGCGGATTGGTCGAGTACACGATGATCATAAGCCTTGAGGCGGATGCGGATCTTTTGTTTTGCCATGTCTCACCTACGCCAGAATCTTGGTGATCACGCCGGCGCCAACCGTCAGACCACCTTCTCGAATAG
>DYIZ01000056.1 GCA_020723385.1 Candidatus Aquidulcis sp. | reverse complement strand
CAGAAGCTGCCTAACCGCTTCACATCGTCCTAAATCTTTTCCTGAAAAGCTATATTTCACAGAGATCAAGGATGCATGACCGTGTTCATGGCCGGGGCCGGGAAGGAGAAGACTCATCCGGGCTGATCCGAGGTAAGAATCTTCTGATCCGCCACATGGAACGGAGATTCTGCTCCTATCAATACTGTTAGGGAAACGATCATTTTTGAAGCATTGATAACATTTAAGATACATCTTTTTAGGGGGTGATGTATAATTTTATTGTTAGCAATATGTTTGATAGCCGAAAAATATTGCGCCATTTGCTATTTTTACGAATGGGAAATTTTCAAAGTATCCCAAAAAATAAAGTTTTGAGTTGGTTTGTTATCAACCTCGCTCTAACAGAACAAAATCTGTCGACTCTGCGGAAATCGAATCATCCATGCCCTTCACGAAAGTAGCCTGTTTGAGGAGAATAACCTTGCAATCCGAAAAGAAGTTTTGGTTTCCAGGGAGGTTACAATAATATGGGCCGCCGATTCAGTTTCATGCTGATCGTAATCATCGTAATTTTTACCAGCGCATGTACGACATACCAGGCCACTCTAAATACACAAACGGGTATCCCCATTGATGCCCGTTTCACCGATTGCTATGAGTCGTTGGGTGGCTCGACTGTGTTAGGCTATGGGACCACCAATATTTTCGTTCGCAATGGTATCCTCTACCAATATACTGAAAATGCCCTTTTGAAATACGATCCACAGGCGCCAGCCATAAAAAAATGCCAGCTCGATTCCTTAGGATTGCAGTTCGGCATCAATGGGCAGGAAATCACCCCACCAGATGTTACCGCCATCCCCCAGATTTATATAGATGGACATCTGATTTGGGAGGAAGCAGCGCCTTTCTATAAAAAACACGGGCAAGGGATCGTAGGTGTGCCGCTTACTGAGGTTTTCTACAACCCAGAAAAATACCGCTACGAACAGTATTTCAGCAACTTGGGGTTCTATCGCAACGAGAACGACCCGGTAGGAGAAATTCACTTGATGCCCTACGGCCAATGGTATTGCGGCGAGCCTTGCCAGAAGCAAATCAACATCCGAGAATCTGGCCCACGGCGTTTACCACCTCCTGCCAGTTCCGATGAATTGCGCATTGCCGACGAAAATTTCAAGATTGTTGCCGACCGAATCGGCTGGGATATGACCAGCCTGCCCCTGACGCCTGCTTTCTTGTACAACGAAAACACGATCATGAAGATTTTCGACAACATGATCCTCATTGCTGACCGAGATAATCTAGGGAAAACCGACTTCCTGGCAGTCACAGAAAGCCTGGCGATCCAATCTGGTCCATTGATGAAAGCCAAAACCGGCTGCGATTTCTACCCGGTGAAAGACGGCCTTGGTTACAATATCTGTGGGGAAATCCGGGATTACATCACCGCCCACGGCACATTGGAAAATACCGGCGCGCCGATTATGGAAGAGTACAACGTCTCGCGCACAATCAGCCGGCAGTGTTTTACGAATCTGTGCATTTTACGGCACAAAATTGCTACGGCCCCGGCTTCACTCAAAATCCAGGTTCAGTCGCTCGGCTATACTTACTGTCTTCTCAATGCGCTCTGCACCCTTGATGCTCAGGTTTCACCTACCCCACAACCCGAGGGCATTAAACTGCAAGTGTGGGAAGGTGACTCTTATGTCTCATCCAGCCAGTCACAAATCATTGGCGTGAGTGTTTTCACTTCCAATATGGTGCCAGTGCCCGATGTAGACGTGACGCTCAACGTTACGATGCCGGATGGCAGCATTGCCGTTTACCGCATGAACCCCACCGATGCTACCGGTCAAACTTCCTTCAAACTGGATCCAATCACTGCGCTTAATGGCACACTGATCGAATATCAGGTGTGCGTTGCCAGTCAGGTGCAGCCACAGGTATGCGTCATGGAATCCTTCTATATTTGGGAAAATCCGTAAAAGGAAAGAGCAAATTCCCGAAAAGCGGAAGTGCGCCTGAGGCTATGCCTCGGGCGCACTTCCGCTTTCGGGGCTTTCTAAGGATTACAGGGTGGTTATTTCTACAGGCAAGTGCTGAACATCAATCGAGGGATCATCACAAAAGAGCATGGCGCGCTCGATGACGTTGCGCAGCTCGCGGATATTCCCCGGCCAATTGTGCGCCATCAGCATCGCCATCGCCCGTGAAGTCACATCTCCAATATTGAGACCCATCCGAGAGTTGTTGTTACGAATGAATAACCCCACAAGTTCGGGGATATCTTCTTTGTGTTCCCGGAGAGGGGGAATATGGAGATTGACAACTTTCAATCGCCAGTACAAATCCTCGCGGAATTTCTCATTGGCGATCATGGTAGGCAAATCCCGATTGGAAGCCGCCAGAATCTCCACATCCACGTGGATCAAAATGGTGCCTCCCACCCGGCGAAACGCCCGCTCTTCGATGGCGCGCAACAACTTGGCCTGGATATCAACCGGCATCGAGGATATTTCATCCAGAAAAAGGATACCCCCATCGGCCACTTCCATCAAACCGTGCTTGCGTTTATCAGCCCCGGTGAACGCACCCGCCTCGTAACCGAAAAGCTCCGATTCGAGCACCGTGCTTTGAATGGCCGCACAATTGATGGCGATGAATGGTTTGTTGGCGCGCGGCCCGGTGCGATGAATCGCACGCGCCAGCACTTCTTTGCCGGTTCCTGTTTCGCCGGTGACGAGCACCGAAGCCGAAGCGCCCGATGCCCGTTGCGCCTGGGCCAAGAGTGTTTTCATGGCCTGGCTTTGTCCAACCACAAAGTCAAGCTCCTGGTGCTGCGCCTGCCGAAGATGCGCCAGCTCCCGCCGCATAGCGACGATCTCCTGAGCGCGCTGTATAGATTTTTCGAGCTGCGCCAGTTGTATGGGTTTCTGCAAGAAATCGTGAGCGCCGTTCTTCATCGCATCTACTGCCATTTCGACATCGCCATAGGCGGTGATCACGATGATCGGCGGGCGCGCCGGCAGCGCGGCCGTCTCGGCGATCAAATTCGGGCCATAGCCATCGGGAAGCTGCACATCCAGTAGAATAATGTCCGCGTCGCCGCGCCGGACGCACACGCGCGCATCGGCCAGCGTAGGCACTCCGATAACCTCGTAGCCGCGTCCCATTAAAAATGAGCCAATATTCAAACGGGCATTCTCTTCGTCATCCACAATCAATACGGTAATACTCATAAATCCTCCGCCGGTTTCGCCGCCGGCAACCGCACCTGAAACACAGTACCTCCGGGGACGCTGGTAACCTGGATCGAGCCGCGATGGGCGGTGACAATTCGTTTCGCGATGGCAAGCCCCAGCCCGGTTCCAGTTTTACTCATCGTGAAAAATGGCTCGAACAACCGGTCACGAATATCATCCGGGATGCCTGGCCCCGTGTCGGTGATGCTGACCTCAACCTGGGTACTTTGACCCACCTGGATCGGGCGTATCTTCAATGCCAGCGTTCCCCCGCCGTCACTCATTGCCTGCATGGCATTGCTGATCAGGTTGGCAAAAACCTGCTCCAGGGCGCGCCCATCCCCTTGCACATGCGGCGTGGCCGCTTCGACCTGAAGGTGATGTTGTATGTCTACACGCAGCAAACGCGTATGCCACCGGTCGAGCAGCCGCAGCAGCAGCAAGTTGATATCTACCGGCTCCATTTTATATTCCACCGGGCGCGAAGCCGCCAGCACCGACTTCATCAAATGTTCCAAACGGTCGCAATCCTGTTGCAGCCGGTGGATCGTTTCCTGATTTGCATCCTCCAACGGTAAATTCATCCCCATCAATTGGAGGCCGGTGCTGATATTGTTGATCGGGTTGCGGACTTCGTGGGCAAACACCGCCATGATTTCACCCAGGAGGGCGCGTTGTTCGAGCTGCTGGGTACGGATGCGGAACTCCTCCTCCTGGCTGAGATCCTCGACAAAAACCAGGATCGTTCCAACCCGTTCGTCTTCCACCGGGAAGATGCGGATGCGCGCCAGGAAAGCCTGCCCATTCCGCCGGTAGAGCGTGACATTCCCGAGGCTCTGCAGCACCGGATGTTTTTTTGCTTCCTCCAACGCGGAGAGCAGGGTATCCACGCCGACCAGGATACTCTCCAACGGCTGGCCGCTCACCTCGCGGGTGGCGTAGCCGAAAATCTCCTCAGCCGCCGGGTTTAATTCCAAAACATTGAGACTTTCCGAAACAACGATCACCCCATCCAATACAGATTCCAGGATCCCGTGGTGAAGAGTCAACGTGCGGCGCTGCTGTTCAACGCACCAGCCTAAATTTTTCACATTGACCCGTGTCTGGATAATGCTGGCAAGCACTGCCGCCAGGGCAGACAAGGCATCCAGAGCATGGACAAGCGGTGCAGTCTGCTCACCGGCAATTGCGACCAGGCCAATCGAAGCATTTGCCTGGCCCAGTGACACGCTCCCCACGTAAGATAAACCTTCGATACGCGCTGAGCGATGCAAATCGGAAGTTGGACGCTTGCCAGGAAGCCACAAACACGGGGATTGCAGGGCAAACCAATCGCCTGGCTTGAGGGTTTCGGGCAACGAGTCGGCGCGGCCAAAGGAGGTGGTGCGATGAAGAATCGTGGCTTCGCCGTCAGCCTGATAAATCGCCAGGATCGGCGCGCCGGTCAACTCACTGCCAGCTTGCAGCGCCTGGCATAACGCCGCATCCAGATCGTGCAGCAAGGGCGCTGAGGCCAGCCGCTGCGCCGCACCCCAAAGCTGCTCATCTCGGAGCGCCTCAGCCTGACGTAAATCATGCGCTGCCGCCGGTTCCAGCGCCAACAGCATCCAACGACCCTGGGTTTCGAGTGGGAGCAGCGTCGCCCTGACAATAACCTTCGCGCCGCCGTGCCTTGCCAGCGATAATTCGATCACCCGGTTCTGCCCAACCGGTTTTCGCAGAAAATCCTTTCCCGCCAATGGGAATAAGGTTGTCAAACTCATCCCCGCCAGATCCGATCGGGTAAAAGCGGTCAGCTCGGTGGCTTTCGAATTCGCCAATACAACGATGGCCTCGCGTAAATCCGCCAGAATGACGGCATCTGGCAGCAGATCTAGCAGTGATTGGAATTCAATCCACCCCAGGGCAGATTTTTTATAGACCGACAAATTCGAGCGAAAAGCAGGGGTATTCATAATCAAATATCAATTCCCGGCTGGAAGTCGTTCTCGTAAATGAGCCGGCAGGATTCCTTCCATGGCGCGGTATTTGGCAACCGTGCGCCGCGCCACCGGGTAGCCCTGGCAAGCCAACAGACGCGCCAGGTCAGAGTCGCTGAGTGTCGTGGTTTCCTGGCTGATGATGGCTTTGAGCGCTGTACGCGCTTGCAAGCTGCGGTCGAAAAACGACGACATAGGAATGATCCTCCCGCTCGGCAATTGCACGGTTTTATCGGAGACGGCACGGGAGATGGTCGATTCGTGGACTTCCAATTCCTTCGACAGGGATGCGCGGGTAATTGGCCGCAAATAGGCGTCGCCCCGCAGGATGTACTCACGCTGCAAAACCGCCAGCCGGTGAGACAGCCTGACGATGGTATGGTTGCGCTGCTGGACACATTTGACCAACAATTCAGCCTTTTCCAGGTCAACCCGCCACTCATCGGCCTTGTCTGTGGGCGCCAGCCGGAGGGCATCACGAAACAGGGGATTGACTCGTAGAAGCCCAAAAATGGGGGCGACGATTTCGACCACCAGCGGCGAATCGTCCCGGTTTTCCAATTGGGAGATGATCACATCCGGGTCTCGATAGACCCTCATCGGCTCAGCCGTTCCCTGGTGAATCTCGCCCCAATAGGAGCGCGCCGGGTATGGATTCAAATTATCGCTGATGAAGCGCGCCGCCTGGCGCGCCTCGGAGGCTGATACGCCCAACACGCGGCCCAATTCGAGGTAATGATGGCTGCTCAAGAGGTGCATCCCCTTGCGAACCGCCTCGATTGCCAACGGCGGAACGGGGCGAGACTCGCTGAGCACTTCCAACTGGATCAGCAGTGCTTCCTGCGGCGACGGCGACCCCACGCCCACCGGCTCGGCCCGTTGGATCATGCGCAGCACGCTCGTCAGCTTTGCCAATGAAACCCGGTGGTACAGGGCGATCTCGGCAAGCGGCACAGCCAGGAGCCCGTCATCATCGAGGCTGGTGAGGAGGTGGGCAGCCAGGCGGCGGTCTTCGGCGCTCAATTCGGCAGCGATCTGGCGCAAAACATAATGCGGCAAATCTTCGCTCGTGGCGATGAAGTTATCATCGGGGAAATCTTCTGCTGAGGCAAGCCCTGAGCCGGGGTGGAAATCTTCCCGAGGCGAAAGAAATACGATTGGCTCGTCTGCCCCCAGCCCTTGGGGGCGGGAACACATCGGGCAAACCGCGCCGCCCGCCAGCGGCCTGCGGCACACCGGGCAGCGGCGCTCCTCGACCAGCTCCAATGCCGGGTTGGCAGCCAGCTCGGATTCGATTTTTTGTCGAAGCTCGGCCAGCGTCAGCCCGAGCAAAGTCATCGTCTGCGCCAGGTGGGCGGTGGTGAGCGGCCGAAGGGAGGGGGATTGTCGTTGAAGCAGCATGGGTTACACTCAAGTATAGCCTGTTTTGTGTAAGTTGCAAGTTTTATGCCAGGAAGATTCGAGCACACCAAAGCGATGATTATGCTAAAATGGCGGCATCGTAACCGACTCCACTCAAAGAGGATCCTCATGCTCCGTTCATTTTTTATCTACCTATCTAAAGCTGGTTGGGCGAAGAAAATCGTCACCGGTTGGTCGCTGGCATGGCGCATGGCCTCCCGTTTCGTCGCCGGCGAGACGCTCGAAAAAGCCATCAACGTCGTCCGGCAGCTCAATTCAAGAGGAATCAACGCCACCCTCGATCAGCTTGGAGAGCATACCACCACGCCCGAGGAGGCGCGCCAGGCTACACAAGGCATACTTGAGACGCTGGATGCCATCGAAAAATCGGGGGTGTGTTCCAACGTCTCCATCAAGCTCACCCAAATCGGGCTGGCGCTGGATAAATCCCTGTGCGCCGAAAACCTGGCTGCCATCCTGGAACGCGCAAAATCCTACAAAAATTTCGTGCGCATTGACATGGAAGACTCCCCGGTCACCCAGGTTACCCTCGATCTACTGTACGAGATGCGGCGCAGAGGCTACACCGAGGTCGGTATTGTCATCCAATCTTATTTGTATCGCAGCGAGAAAGATATCCAGCGGTTAGCCGAAGGGGGTATCTCAGTCCGTCTGTGCAAAGGCGCTTACAAAGAACCAGCCGAAGTGGCTTTCCCCAAGAAAAAAGATGTTGACGCCAATTACGATAAGCTGGCAGCCGCATTGATTGACGGTTCGCTGAAACTTGGCGCGCCGCGTCTCCGCCAGGGCTGCCGCGTACCGCCCCTGCCGGGGTTAGCCACTCACGACGCAAAGCGGATCGTCTTCGCTAAAAACTATGCTCAAAAAGTCAACCTGCCCAAGGATGCCATGGAATTTCAAATGCTCAATGGCATTCGCCGCGACTTGCAAGAACAGCTTGCCGCCGAAGGCTATCCGGTGCGCATCTACGTTCCTTTTGGCACACAATGGTATCCGTATTTCATGCGCCGGCTGGCGGAACGCCCGGCCAACGTCTGGTTCATGGCTTCGAATTTTTTCCGCAAATAACGCTTCATGCTAATAAGAAGGGTGTGAGGTGCGAGAATAGGCTTTGCCCACTCTCGCACCCCAATTCCGGGGGTTTTCCGATCATAAACTGAAGACCTGAGATTGTATTAATTTTCGTCTTATGCCCCGTTATAAAATAAGCGGTAAAATTGGGGGGTTGTGGTCTGAATTAGCGCGCAACAACCCAATTTATTGGTAGCAACAAGTGAGGAAAAATGTCCAATAAGAACAAGCTTATACCACTCGTTACAATTGTGCTAGGTGTTACTCTCATTATGATTGCAGGTTTTTGGCTGCTTCGGCCAAATTCACCGCAGCCGACCGCCATTCCGACCGAAGTCGCCGCGCCAACGACCGCTGCCGTCAGCGCGCCGGCTGTGATCACGAGGGTTTCCCTGGATGATGCCAAATCCGCCTTCGACGCTGGCACAGCCGTATTCTTGGATGTGCGCACCGTGGCTTCCTACCAACAGAGCCATATCGAAGGAGCGCTGCTTATCCCCGAGGAGGAGATCGCCACCCGGCTCAGCGAGCTAGACCCATCGGACTGGATCATCACCTACTGCACCTGACCTGCCGAACAATCCAGCGCCCGTGTGGCGCAAGTGCTTCTTGACAACGGTTTCAGCAAAGTCACCCCACTCTTAGGCGGTTTTCAGGGCTGGCTATCCGCCGGTTATCCGACGAGTTCTACTTCCCCCTAAAATGGTCGCAATCACACAACATCTTGTCCAGCGCATCTCGAGTGAGACCGATAAACTGTTAGCGTTCTTCCATGATCTCGCGCCCGATCAATGGGCGCAGACCGTTTATAGCGGCGATAAGCCGTGGACGATTCAGCAGATTTTGGCGCACCTGGCATCGGCCGAGATCGAATTTACCCGGCAGTTGGATGATTTCCTGGCTGGCGGGCTGGGCGCGCCCGAAGGATTCGACATTGACGCTTTCAATGCGCGGGAAGTCGCCGCTTTGGGCGAGGTACAGCCAATCGAGTTGATGCGCCGCTTCGAGCAGGCGCGGCGGAGCAACATCGAAAAGGTCTCTCGGGTCGGGGAGAGCGACCTGGCCCGGCAGGGACGCCACCCCTATCTTGGCATCGCCCCGCTTTCCGAGATTGTCAAAATGATCTACCGGCACAACCAGATTCACCTGCGAGATATCCGCCGGGTTCTGAATCAATGACCACTTTTCGGCTTCTCGTCCGGCTTACGCGGCCCCATTTTTTGCTCGGCGCGGCGCTGCTTTACGCCCTCGGGGTGGGCATTGCCCACTATCTAGGGCATCCGATCAACTCGGGGCTGTATTTCTTCGGCCAGGCCTGGGTTACACTGCTCCAGCTTGCCGCCCACCTGCTCAACGAATATTTCGATTCCCCCACAGACGCCGACAATCCCCACCGGACATTCTTCACCGGAGGCAGCGACGCGCTCGGCCCCGGCAAATTGCCTCGACCCGTGGCCTTGTGGCTGGCGATGGCTTGCCTGGCTGCCGTTGCATCGTTCACGATTCCCCTGCTCCAATCCATCATTAACACGCCAGCGCTGGCGGCTGTCTTATTGATGGCATTCCTGGCAGCCTTCTACTATTCCGTCCCCCCCATCCGGCTGGCCTCGTCCGGTTACGGCGAGCTGACCACATCGGTGCTCGTCGCCAGCCTGACACCGGCCTTTGCCTTTTTGCTTCAAACTGGCGAGCTGCACCGCCTGCTGGCGATGACGACTTTTCCGCTTGTGCTCATTCACCTGTCAATGATGCTGGCTTTCGAGCTGCCCGATTATGCCTCCGATCTCAAGCATAACAAACGCACATTGATGATCCGCATCGGCTGGGAGCGGGGGATGCTGCTCCACAACATTTTGCTCATGACAGCTTTCGTCATCTTCGGATTGGCCGTCATCTTTGGCCTGCCTATACCCATCGCCGGGCCAGTCTTCCTGGCCCTCCCGCTGGCTGTCTTCCAAATCTGGCAAATGAACCGCATCGCTGCCGGGTCAAAACCCAACTGGCTTGGATTGACCCTCACCGCGGTAGCGACCTTTGGGGTAGCGGCCTACCTGCTCACCTTCGAATTCTGGACCCGGTAATGCCCGAATTTCTCACCCTCCTCCCACCCGCAGACGCGCTGGCTCGCCTGCTGGCGCGCCTCGAACCTGCCCTGCTCTCGGAAAGTGTAGCGCTGATCAACGCGCTGGACCGGGTCACCGCTGCGCCGGTCACCGCGCCGCACTCGCTGCCATCCTTTCCTCGTAGCACGGTTGACGGTTACGCGGTGCGCGCCGGCGATACTTTCGGCGCAGGTGAAAATCTGCCCGCTTACCTGCGCCTGGCCGGAGAAGCGCCGATGGGGCGGAGGCCGGTCTTTGGCCTCCAAAAAGGCGAATGCGCCCTGATTCACACCGGTGGGATGCTGCCCGATGGCGCTGACGCCGTGGTGATGGTCGAACACACCCAGGCCGCCCGCGCCGGCGAAATCGAAGTGATGCGGGCCGCGGCGGTCGGGGAGAATATCATCAAAGTGGGCGAAGACGTAGCCGCCAATGAGATCGTCATCCCCGCGGGCGTGCGGCTGCGCGCGCCGGAGATCGGGGGCTTGGCGGCCCTGGGAGTCGCCGCGCTCCCGGTGGCGCGGATGCCGGTGGCTGGCATCATCTCCACCGGAGACGAGATCGTCCCACCCGAAAGCGATCCCCTCCCCGGCCAGGTACGGGATGTCAACTCCTATACCCTCAGCGCTCTTGTGAGCAGCGCCGGCGCGATCCCCGCCCGCTACGGCATCGTCCTCGATCAAGCTAATGCGCTATTCTCAGTGGCAAAACGCGCCCTGGCGGAATGCGATTTGCTCGTCATCACCGCCGGGTCTTCGGCCAGCACGCGTGATTTGACCGCCCAGGTGATCGGCGAGTTGGGCCAGCCGGGCGTGCTGGTACATGGCGTCAGCGTCCGCCCCGGCAAGCCCACCATTCTAGCAGTCTGCAACGGCAAAGCTGTGATCGGCCTGCCCGGCAACCCGGTCAGCGCGCTGGTTATCGCCGGGTTGTTTGTCATCCCGGTGGTGGAGACTCTCCTGGGGCTGCGCCGCGGCCGCCCGCGGCAGGCTATGGCTGCCCGCCTGACGCTCAACATCCCATCCGAGGCCGGGCGCGAAGACTGGATCCCCGTGCGTATCAATTCGCTGGCGGGGAAACCCTACGCCGAGCCGATCTTTGGCAAGAGCAACCTGATTTTCACCCTGGCCCGCGCCGATGGTCTGGTGCGCATCCCGCCCGATGCCACCGGCCTGAACGCCGGGGATACCGTCGAAGTGCAGTTGATCTGATGCCCAATCACTCCCTCACCCTCCTGCCCGACCGACTGGCAATCATCCGGCTGGATCCCGACGCGCACATGCCGCCGGGCTGGGCGCACGGTAAAAACTTGCTGGCGCTTATTCGCACCCCCCAAGAAATCACGGTTGTTTGTGACGATAGCGCAGTACCACTGGCCGGCCGTTCTGAGCGAGGGATGCGCGCATTGAAAGTACAAGGCCCGCTGGAATTCACACTGATAGGCGTTCTGGCATCATTGAGTATCCCGTTGGCGGCCGCGGGGGTCAGCATTTTCGCCCTTTCGACATTCGATACCGATTACATTCTGGTCAAAGCCTACCAGCTCGATAGCGCCATTCAAGCCTTGCAGCAGGCCGGGCACACCGTCATCGCCGAGACATCATGAAAAACGCTATCACCAGCAAACTTTTCTGCTCAGGCGCGTCGAGCGTGCGCTACGCGGAAGCGTTCGAGACGCCGCTTAGACTGCGCCCCAGGCTTCGACTGCGCTCAGCCTGCCTGTTTTTGGGAAATCTGCGTCTTATCCTTCCCCCGCTCATACTCGTCGCCTGTTTGCTGTCGTTGTCAGCGTGCGCCAGCCCCGCCATAGCCGATCCCCCAGCGGCAACACCCGCCCATTCGCCGGTCGTGCTCATCTCGGTCCCTAATGCTTCGCCGACCCCAACCCCTTTTCAACCGGTATTCCCTACGGCAACTGCCATCCCGCCGACCCCAACTCTGACGCCCACAGCATCAGCGACACCTGCCCCAACCACCCCACCCACGGCGACCTGGATTCACGTTGGGGCGGGTCAAGTTACCGCACCCATCCTGCTCTATCACCACATCGGTGATGTTTCTCCGGCTAACCGTTATTACATCTCCCCCGACGATTTCCGCCAGCAAATGGAGAGGTTGATCAATTGGGGCTACACCTCCATCACCCCCTCATACTTGGCGAATGTGCTGGTCAACGGCGGCGAGCTGCCCGAACGCCCGGTTGTCATCACATTCGATGATGCCAATCTCGATGTCTACACGAATGCCTTCCCGATGATGAAAGAACTTGGGCTGGTGGGCGCAGTGTACGTGGTCACCTTTCGCATGGAATCTGGCGGATATATCAACGCCGATCAATTGAAAGAAATGGCCGCTGCCGGGTGGGAGATCGGCAGTCACAGCCAGAGTCATTATGTGCTGAATCTGAATTATGATGTAGCCGCTGTCGAAATCTGCCAATCGCGCACCGATCTCGAAACCGCCACCGGCGCGCCGGTGTTATCATTCGCTTACCCAAATGGTGTGGTTGATAATTTCATCGTGCAACAAGTAAAAGATTGCGGTTATACCTCAGGGATGTGGCTGGGAACGGCGGTAACCCATTACTCAAACTACGTGTACTACCTCATCCGCCGCGAGGTCGAGGGCAGCTTCGATCTGGACCGTTTCGGCGGTTTGCTGCCGTGGACTGGCCCAATCCCTACGGCAACGCCAACTGCTGAACCGACACCGACGGA
Organism: Candidatus Aquidulcis sp.; assembly: GCA_020723385.1. GTDB lineage: Bacteria > Chloroflexota > Anaerolineae > Anaerolineales > UBA4823 > DYIZ01. The sequence goes on along the minus strand of DYIZ01000056.1, from coordinate 24,525 downwards.
GACTGCCAGCTCACCGTAGCGATGTTCGTAGTGACGACTTCAGTCGTCCAACGATAAAGCGACTGAAGTCGCTACTACAAGCCTATTTGACTGACGACTCATTATGTCCATCTACCTCCACGACATCCCCCTCCCCGATGCCCAGGCCCGGCTGCAAACGGCGCTCGAATCCGCCAGATTGTGGGGCATATTGGGCGTCGAAGATATTCCACTCGATGAACAGGCCGCCGGGCGCGTGCTGGCCGAGACGGTGTGGGCCAAAATCTCGTCGCCGCACTACCATGCCTCGGCGATGGATGGGTTCGCAGTGCGCTCTGCCGATACCACCAGAGCAATGCTCTCCGAGCCGTTGACGCTGGTGTGCGGCGAGCAAGCCGCCTACGTGGATACCGGCGACCCGCTTCCCGGCTGGGCAGATGCGGTGATCCCGATCGAGAATGTGGAACCGCGCACCGCTGAGGATCAACCTGCCGATGATGCGCGCCGCCCGGCGGCGATCCGCATCCGGGCAGCCGTGACCCCGTGGAGTCACGTCCGCCCGATGGGCGAAGATATGGTCGCTACACAGCTTGTGCTGCCCGCCGGGCACACACTGCGCCCGGTTGACCTGGGGGCCATCGCTGCCTGCGGGCACGACCGGGTACGAGTCAGCCGCCGGCCACGCGTGGCTATCCTGCCTACCGGGAGTGAACTGGTCGCCATTGGGCAGCCGGTGAAGGCCGGGGATATCATCGAATACAACTCGATGGTGCTGGCAGCGCAGGTTAACCAATGGGGCGGGATCGCCACCCGGTTTCCCATCACTCCCGACCGGTTCGAGGTTATTTGTCAACGGGTGCAGGAAGCCGCCTCCGGGCACGATCTCATCCTGCTCAACGCCGGCTCCTCTGCCGGGTCGGAGGATTTTTCATCCAAAGTCGTCGAGACGCTGGGCGAACTGCTGGTGCATGGGGTCGCGGTGCGTCCCGGCCACCCTGTCATCCTGGGGATAATCGGGAAAAAACCGGTCATCGGCGTGCCGGGGTATCCGGTCTCGACGGCGCTGACGGGAGAGATTTTCGTCGAGCCGTTGATCTCGCGCTGGCTGGGGCGGCCGCCCGTCGAACCGCTCCTGCTGGCGGCGACGCTGACCCGCAAGGTCACATCGCCTGCCGGGGATGATGATTTTCTACGCGTGGTCGTCGGGAGAGTGGGCGAAAAGCTGCTGGCCGCGCCGGTGGCGCGCGGGGCGGGGGTTATCTCCTCGCTGGTGCGCGCCGATGGGATTGCCATTATCCCCAGGGGGTCGCAAGGGCTGCCCGCCGGGGCGGAGGTCAGCGTGCGATTGTATCGCTCGCCCGCCGAGATCGAACGCACAATATTTGCTATCGGCTCGCACGACATCACGCTGGATGTGCTGGCGCAGTTCCTCTCGAAGCGTGATCGCCGGCTGGCCTCGGCCAACGTGGGCAGCCAGGGGGGGCTTGTGGCGCTGCGGCGGGGCGAGGCGCACCTGGCCGGCTCGCACCTGCTCGACCCTGAAACCGGGGAATACAACCTGGCAGCAATTGGCGAGTATCTGCCGGGCGTGCCGGTGGTGGTGATGGCGCTGGTGGGCCGTGAGCAGGGATTGCTCACCGTGAAAGGCAATCCAAAGGGCATTCATTCGCTGGCCGATCTGGCCCGCCCGGAAGTGGCTTTCGTCAACCGGCAGCGCGGCGCGGGGACGCGTGTGCTGCTCGATTATCAATTAGACTTAATGGGGATTGCACCTGAATCGGTTCGAGGCTACAATCAAGAGGAATACACGCATCTGGCAGTTGCGGCAGCGGTGGCTTCCGGCAGGGCAGACTGCGGCCTGGGTATTGCGGCTGCGGCACAAGCTCTGGAACTGGATTTCATCCCGTTGTTTCAGGAGCGGTACGATCTGGTGATCCCCCGCCAATATTACCAATCACCGCTGCTGGCGCCGCTCTTCCAGGTGTTGGATGACCCAGCGTTTCGTCGGGCTGTGGCAGCTTTGCCTGGTTACGATGTAGCCCCAATGGGGCGCATCATTGCGGAGATCGGATAGTTATGCACACAGCGCTTGTAATTGATGATAACCGCCATACGGCAGATGGCCTATGCCAACTGCTATCGCTCCTCGACCTCGATGCACATCCAGCTTACGGCCCTCGGGCTGCGATTATGGCGTTAAGCGAGCAGGTTCCCGATATTGTTTTTATGGACATCAACATGCCGGGGGTGGATGGATTCGAGGTGATGGCTTACCTGCGTCGGGAGCCGCGGCTGCTGAAGGTCCCGGTGGTGGTGGTCACGGCAGATGATCAAAAAACCACGGCGCAACGCGCCCAACGCGAAGGCGCGATTGCTACAATCATCAAACCTGCATCGTTCGAGGCGCTTGAGGATGCACTGCGGGCGGCAAAATTACTTTGAGAAATCCTGGGGCAATCGAATTTTTAAGGGGATTTTTATAATAATCTAGCAATAAATAAGACAATTCGGGGTATAATTTAACGAAATATACAATTAAGCAGAGGAAGGAAACTTATGAAGAAGATCATATTTATTTTGTTGACCGTGCTCGTGTTGAGCACGATGCTGCTGGCAGCCTGCGGCGGTAAAGCGACAGAGAGTGTCGAAACTGGCGATGAAGAGGGTGTACCCGCTGAATTCGCCAACAAAACCAATCCGTATGCCGGACAAGCCGATGCCGCATCTGCTGGCGAGGCGATTTTCCAGGGAAAATGTACCTCTTGTCACGGCGACGGCGGTAAAGGCGATGGCGTGGCAGCCGGCGCGCTGAACCCCAAGCCAACCGATTTGACCACGACTTCGGACGACAGCGACGGGCTGTTGTATTGGCGAATATCCGAAGGCGGCATGATGGCGCCCTTCAATTCGCAAATGCCTGCCTGGAAAGGGTCGTTGAGTGAAGAGGAAATCTGGCAGGTGGTCACTTATATCCGCACGCTGAAATAATCCGCAACTGAAAACGAATCGAAATAGTTTCCCTCATTTGACGGGTTGATTCCCAGAGTTGGGGTTGAGTTTCTTCCACAAAAATAAAAGCGCATTGCCGTGTTCAATCCTGAACGGCAATGCGCTTTTTGTGGAGATGGCGGGAATCGAACCCGCGTCCGAAAGATTAGACCCGCAGATATCTACGAGCGTAGTCGTTCGTAGTTAATCGCAAGGCGGCGCACGAGCGACAGGGCGCTCACCCTGTTAGCCGCTGAAGCCCGAGGGCTTCTCTTTCGCACGGTAAGCGGCATTGCGTGCGGCACTCTGGCATTTTAGCGCCCGGTCCAACCTCCGGTCAGAGAGCGGGGCTGGCGGACGTGACCCTGCTAGAGGGTCAGGACTGGTTCCGAACGCTTATGCAGCGAGGGGAAGAGCAGCGTAGGAAGTGTTTTTGGCACTTTGTTTTGCGCTGAGTTAACGAGGTCGGCGCCTCTCGGCTCGCAATCTGGGGCCAGCCTCCTCCGTCGAAGCCTGTCATCCCCAGGTGGAGGGATTATACCAGCAAATAACCCTCTGCTAAGATCCGACAAGGCTGCGGCAGATCACTTCCCTGCGAAAACCGCGCAACGAAAACCAAGGCTGGAGTCACCAATGTCGGGATCTCCATAGGATCGCTCGACCGCAAGAATGCCGTAAGCATCATCTCTCCAACCGCATCCGCGCACCACCCGGTAACTGCCCCTCTCGGGTCCAGTAGGGTTTATGTTCGGCGAGATGCTGTAATAACCACTATCATACCAGTCGTTGACCCACTCCATCACGTTACCGGCCATATCAAGCGCGCCATAAGGACTGGCTCCGTTAGGGTAACTGCCTACTTGCGAAGTGCTGCCCATGCACGCAGAATAGGGCCAAAAGTTTGCCAGGGTACAGTCGGGAGTCTGGTCGCCCCATGGATAGGCACGCAAATTTGTACCACGGGCTGCTTTCTCCCATTCGGCTTCGGTCGGTAACCGAAGCCCAGCCCATTCGCAGTAATCATGTGCATCGTTCCAGGAAACATAGACCACAGGGTAATTACCGTAATAACTGCTGCCTATATGGGGCCCGCTGCTAGACGGTGGCTGACAAGAGCCTGCCTGAACACACAACGCATACATGGCGTTGGTTATTTCGGTTTGATCTATCCAATAGGAGATCAGGTATACCGTGTGGGGCTCCTCGTAGACATTGTAATTGTCAACAATACCATTCAAGCCCATCGTGAACTCCCCAGCCGGTACATACACCATCGTCATGCCATCCCTGGATGAAATCGCGGTAGAACCGATTGAAAAATCGGATGCCGTTGTCGGTTGCAGTTCTGGCAAGGGAGGAAAAACAGCATTATCTGGAGCTGCACAACGAAACCCGAGGCCACCGCCGCTAACGCCAGGCAAGAAGTTGTTGCGGGTGGCAACTCCCGAACTGCCACCGCGGATTACCCGAGACTGGCTACCGGCTGGACCCGTGGGATTCCTGTTTGGCGACGAGGCGTAGTAGTTTGGATCGTACCAATCGGCTACCCATTCATTAACATTCCCAATCATATCGTAAACGCCATAAGGGCTGGCATAACTCGAATAACTCCCCACTGCCGTCGCATCACCCTCGCAGATGCCGTAATTTGCCTGAGTGCAACTGATCGTCTCTCCCCATGGAAACTTGCGCCCGTCCGTCCCGCGCGCTGCTTTCTCCCATTGCGCTTCTGTTGGCAACTGGCGTCCAGCCCATCCACAGTAATCTTGCGCGTCGTACCATGATACCCAAATCACAGGATACTCGTCATATTGCGAATTGCCAAAATAACTATTGCGAGTTTGAGAGTGGCTATACGATGGCGGATAGCATGAACCCGCTCGAACGCAAAGCGCATACATGGCGTTGGTTACTTCGATTTGGTCAATCCAGTAGGCGTCCAGGTAAATGGAATGCATTGGCTTTTCATCGCTGTTGCTATCGTCGGAACCCATCACAAACTCACCAGCCGGCACGTACACCATCATCATGCCATCTTTAGGCGAGACCTGCGTCAAGCCAATGGGCAAGGTGGGCGTAGGCGTAATCGTCACGGTTGGAGTGCGCGTGCGGGTTGATGTACGCGTCAGTGTCGGCGTTGCGGTGATGGTTGATGTCATTATCAGTGCTGGGGTATCGGTTAAGGATTTGGTTGGTGTAGATACCAACAATCGAGAAGAATTACATGCAACGAATAATGGAGCTATTAGTATAAGCAATTCCGTTATCCTTTTCATTCCTCCTCCTTTACTGGTAATAGCGAGCGATCAGGCAAGTTTGAGCAAGATATAACGTTCCAAGTCCACTCTACCCAGGCAATAGAACGATTCTACAACGATTGAACAAATCCGTTTCAGGCGCAAACAGCGCATCACTTGACATTTTTCACGGCGCTCCAGGTGGTCACTCCACATCGATCTCGAATGAAATAGTTTTATCATAAACCCCAAAATCGTGAAAGATGTGCAGCGATTATGTATTTATTAATGAACACTACGAATGTCTTTTGAATTTTACAAAATTCGTGTCATTCGTCCATTCGTGCCATTCGTGATCGAATTTGACCGGCAGTGAAAATTCTCATCCCCCCTGTGTTCTGGCACACCTCTTGCACCATCTCCGGCAGACCTGCCCGGAGACTCCCCATGCCCGACACAAACCGTATTGGCTTCCACTACTTCCCCGACGCCCTCCACTACCGCGACACCGACCTGGCCGCCTGGCTGCCGGAGCTGCGCGCCCTGGGCGCGAGCTGGCTCACCCTCGTCGCTCCCGCCGACCGCGCCATCCCCGAGGCCTTCATTCGCGGCTTGATGGCGGCGAATATCCAGCCGGTGCTCCATTTTCACCTTCCGCTCGATCTATCCAACCGGCCGGCGGGTCTGCGCCCGCTCTTCGAGGCTTACGCCCGCTGGGGGGTGCGCTACGCCGCGCTGTTCGACCGTCCCAACCTGCGCGCCGCCTGGCCCGCTACCGCCTGGGCGCAGAAAGACCTGGTTGAGCGATTTCTCGATCTCTACCTGCCGCTGGCCTACGCCGCCCTGCAGGCCGGGCTTACCCCGGTCTTTCCCCCGCTCGAACCGGGCGGCGACTATTGGGATACCGCTTTCCTGCGCGCCGCGCTGCAAAGCATCCAGCGGAGAGGATACGCCCCACTGCTCGAAAAACTCGTCATCGGCGCGTATGCCTGGGCTGGAAACCGCAGCCTCGATTGGGGTACCGGCGGTCCCGAGCGCTGGCCTGGCGCACGCCCCTACAACACGCCCGCAGGCGAGCAGGATCAGCGCGGCTTTCGCATCTTCGATTGGTACTTGACGATCAGCCAGGCGGTGTTGCGCGGCCCTTACAGGATCATCCTTCTCGGAGCGGGCAGCCGCCCCGGGGACCGCGATGACCCCACCGCGCCGGCGATTGATAACGCTGCGCACGCCCGGCAGAATCTGACCATCGCCCGGTTGATGGATGGCGAGGCTGTCGAGACTCTCGAACCCATCCCGGCTGAGGTCTTGGCCTGCAACTTCTGGCTGCTCACCGCCTCCCCCGACAGTCCATACAGCCCGCAAGCCTGGTTCCAGCCCAATGGCAATACTCTCCCCACCGTCGGCGCATTCCGCCAGCGGGCTGCATCCAAACCCTCCACCCTCGCCCCTCGCCCTTCTCCCCTCGCTGCTTCCTCCGCGCTAAACCCATCATTCTCACCATTCCAATACCCAATCGAACATTATTTGCTCCTCCCCACCTACGAATGGGGCGTCGCCGATTGGCATCTGGATGTTATCCGTCCATTCGTCAAGAAATATCGGCCCGCCATCGGATTTTCGGTCGCCGAGGCGGCCCAGGCCGCACGCGTTACCGTCATTGGCGGGGAGCAATCTTTCCCAGAGACAACGCTGGAGCAGTTGAGAACCGCCGGACGCCGCGTCGAGCGGATCAGCGGGGATGGCACAGAAATTGCAACCCTATTGGCAAGCCTGTAAGAGGACCCCTATGACCATCGAAAAATCATCTTCTGCACTCATTTCTTCCTCCGAAGCTCCCACCCAGCCCACAATTCATAAACCCGTGCTGAAAGTCGTCGGGATGGGCGGCGGGGGCAGCAATGCTGTCAATCGTATGATCGAGTTAGGCATCAGCGGGGTAGATTTCATCGCCGCCAACACCGATCACCAGGCGCTGAATCACAGCCTGGCCCCGGTGAAAGTCCAGCTTGGCCCGCATCTGACGCGCGGCCTGGGCGCGGGCGGCAAGCCTGAAGTCGGCAAGGAAGCCGCCGTCGAAAGCTACCGCGAGCTGGAGCAAGCGCTTCAGGGCGCAGACATGGTTTTCCTGACCGCCGGGATGGGCGGCGGAACCGGCACTGGCTCCATCGCGGTGGCCGCCAAGATTGCCCGCCACCTGGGCGCAGTCACCATCGCCATCGTCACCACCCCATTTGCGTTCGAGGCTGGCCGGAGGCAGATCAACGCCCGCCAGGGATTGGACGCCTTGCGCCCCAACACAGACACCCTCATCGCCATCCCCAACGACCGGCTGCTCTACGTAGCCCCGCGGGACCTGTCGCTCGAAATGTCTTTCCGCCTTGCTGATGACGTGCTGCGCCAGGCTGTGCAGGGCATCACCGAGCTGATCACGGAAACCGGCCTGATCAACGTGGATTTCGCTCACGTCCGGCGAGTCATGAAACTCGGCGGCGGGGCGCTCATGGCCATCGGGCACGGGCAGGGCGAGAACAAGGCCCGTAAAGCTCTCGAACAGGCGCTGCACCACCCCCTGCTCGAAACTGCCTCGCTCGACAATGCCGCCGGGATCCTGGTCAATTTCACCGGAGGCGCAGATTTATCGCTGTTCGAAATCAGCGAAGCGGTCTCTTGTCTACGCGAACAGGCCAACCCGAACACCGAGATCGCCATGGGCGTTATCACCGACGAGCGCTTCGACGACCGCACTCAGGTTATTCTCATCGTCACCGGGCTGGGATCGCCCACCCTGGAGGAGACCCTGCCCGGTGCGCGTTTACGCACGGCTGCGCCTCTCCCCAAACGGGAAATAGAACCCGCGATGGGAGATCGAACCTCCATCGCCATCACTCAGCCAGTCGCCGTCGAAGCCTCGCTTCCCAACCAGCTTGATCTGCCGGCCTTCCTGCGCCGCCGGTATTGAGAGAGCTATCTATTTTTGATGTGATACGGCCTTCGACGCCGAACTTCGTTCGGTCACGCTCAGACCGCCCGCATAAACACCCTGAGCGTAGTCGAAGGGGCTTTGCCTCAGGAACTATCTAAAATTATGCTCGACTCGAAAATCGTCGCCGCTATTACTCGACAAATCCACCAACGCTTCCCCGAAGTCGCTGGGAGCCAGCCTAAGGTGCGCACCCAGGAGACCCCCGAAAACCAGCCAGGACCAGTCTACCTGCTCACTTTCCGAGGAACAGGCGAACTCCCCGGTGGAAAAACGATCCCACGCGCGGTGCGTGTGGTTGTAAATCATGAAGGCAAGATCATCAAAATTACAACATCCCGGTAGAAGCAAAACTATGCAAACTACACAAAGGTTTGGCCCTATGGTCGTCACGCATATCCTTGCACGAATCGAGATTGCGTTTTGGAACACCATCATCCCGCTCATGAGTCTCATTCAACGCCTGCGCCCGGTCTCGAATGGAAATCGCACATTGAGCCGAGAGCAAGCAGCCGCCCAGGTTTGCCTGTGGGCTGCAATTGGTTTAGCCGCAGGTTTCATTCTAGGATTGGTGGGGATACCGGCCTGGTAACAGGCCGTCAAACAGGAGATTGAAATGCGAGCTTTCTTCGTAGTTGCGGGTTTGGCGTTACTAGTCGCCTTCATCACCGTTCCAACATTGGGACATGCAGCTAGCGGCGTGCCCAATTCGCCGAGTTTCGGTTACGGCGGCCGTGTTGACCTGGGTGGACAACAAGTCCCGCAGGCGATCAATGCTGCTGCCGGGTTGGGGCTTGAATGGGTGGCGGTTGATTTCGACTGGGCATCCCTGTGGTCTGACCAGAACACGATGCCCAATCTGGACGCATTAGGCCAGGCTATTGGGCAGGCGCATGACAAACAGATCAGCGTAATGATTAGCATCAAGAATGTCCCGGCCTGGGCCATGACCAGCGCTGGGCCGGATGCCGCCATCACTGCCAACCTGGTCATTGGGCTGGCGCGCCTGTACCCGGAGTCATTCCAGGCCGTCGAGCTATTCCCGGCGGCGAACACCACTCACGGCTGGGGAACCTCACCCAATCCGGCAGATTATTTAACTTTGCTCCAAACCGTGGATACCGCGTTGAAGAACGATCGCCGCGCCGTGCTGATCGTCGCCGCCGGCCTGACACCCCTCGGCTCGAACCCGGACCCGAGCGATATGGATGATCTGGCTTTCCTTGACAACCTCTATCGCCTGGGGGCCGCTCCCGTCATGCCGATCGTCGGGATGCGTCTGCCGGAGATCACCGGTGAACCCATGCTGGCCGCAGGCCCAACGGAACACCGCGTGCTGCGGCATTTCGAAGAGGTTCGCCAGGTGATGCGTAATTACGACCACAAAGATGGGCTGATCTGGATTACGGGTTTTTCCTGGCCATCTGGCAGCATCAGCCCTACAGATGCGGCCTACAACCAGCGGGAAAACCAGGCTCGCTGGTTAGGGCAAGCTTACCAACTGCTCAAAGCGCAGCTCTTCATCGGGGCAGCGTTCTTCAGCCAGATCAACCCCGATCCCACGCTGTCGCCCGCCCCAAACAGCCTCATACAAGCTGACATGAGCCTTCACCCTGCCTATACCCGTCTCAGCCAGATCATCACACCGAATGGCAAAAATACCTACGAAATCGTATTTTCTAAGATTACCAACGAGAAGATCGAATTCAAGAAAGTCTCCGCGCCATGAAAAACTACCGGTTGATTGCCTCGCTCGCCTTTGCAGTGACCCTTTCGATTGGATTTTGGCTAGGCTCTGCCCTGAGAGAGAACATTCGGCTTTACCTTCCATCCAAACGCAGCCTCCCAACTGCTGAAACCGGCCAAAAGAATGTCCTGCTCGTGTACGTTGACGATCTGGAATCAGTCGAGCCTCGGCTGGAAGGCGTCTGGTTGATGGTTTACACGTTACCAGGCAAACCGCTCATCCTCTTTCCCGTTTACCCGAGCGACGGCAGCGGCGCGCAAGCCCTCGCCGAAGCCGCCAACCACCAATTGGAAGATAAATTCAAACTGGATCGCAAACAGCATCTCGATCAGGGGTTTATTGATATTCTTGAAAACGAACGCCGCATCCTGTGGGACGGCTACCTCGTTTTGGATAAAACCACGGCGGCGTTGGCTATCGAGACCTGGAGCGGCTATTACGGCGAAGACTACGGGAGAATGGTCATCGAGGGCATTCACCATCCCTGGGAAAACCCGTCCGAGGCGTTGAACCAGCAGAAATCGGTGATCAGCTCCATTTGTGAACAGTCATCCCGCCTGGCAGCTCCGCCAGACCTGGCTGGCATCTATCGCCAGGCCAAAACTCACGTCGCCACCAACCTGCCGCCCGAACAGGTCATCGCCGAATGGCAGTCAATGCTCGCGACAAGCGACAACCTGATATGCGAGTTCCCCACTTTTGAAAAACAATCCGCAGCCACCAGGTAAGCGGCTATCAAACGTTTTGGAGTCAGCATGGACACAACCTTTCTGCGCACCATCCAGCTCGTTATGGCAAGCTCGATGTTCATGATGGGGATGGCAACCTTCCTCATCGGCCTTTACATCCTGGTCAGCAAAACCTGGGGAAGGGATCTGCGCTCGCTCACCAACCAAACCGCCCGGCTGGCGCAAAAAGGTTTGGCCGAAGACGTAGCCGGTTTAGTGGGTAACGCCTCGGCGTTGCTCAGCACCATCAACGAATTGATCCGCACCACCACTGGCATCGGCCTGTTCCTCACCATCACCGGCATCGCACTGATGGGCATTGCCTTTTGGATGGTACTTAAAATCCAATTTCCCCTCGGATAAACCTTATGTTGCCTGTCATCGAACTTCTCAAACAATCACTCCCAGAGACAGATTGGCAGTCGGTGATCGCCGCGCTGCGGCAGGATTCGTTAACCTGGCAGGCTGTTCTCGACCCTGAGTTGACGCGGCGCCTCAAGAGACAGGGATTACCGAGACCCAAAGATTGGTCGCCCGCCTCGCTGGCCCTGGCTGCCCTCGACCAACCAGCCTGCGCCGAGAGCCTGCGGCTGTTACCCCTGCCCGAGCTCGACCCGGCTTTGGCTCAGCGCGCCAATCAGGCTTTCGAGGCTTTTACCAAAAAGCGCAGCCCTTCGTCGAAACCGCCAGCCTCCCTGCCAGAAGCCGGTCTCCTGGCGCTGGCGCTGCGCGAGCGCCGCAGGCTCACCGGTAAATGGGATGGCTTACCGGATGCGCTGCGCCATCTTCCTTTACCCGTGTGGCAGACTCCCCTGGCTTGCCTTTACGGCCTCATCGCCGATCCTCTGGAATTATTGGCAGCCCTGCTCCCATCCGATGCCAGCGCCGACCACTACACACTTGTTTTGCACACTCTGTTGAGCAACCCCAACCCTGTTCGTGAACAGATCCAGGCCATCGAGCAATTATTGTCTTCCACCCAAGCCAGCCCGCTGATTCTGCTGCGCTCCCTGGCTGCGCTCCGGCCAGAATTATCTCTGGAGTTAGCGCAGCAAATCCTGGCAAACGCCCCGGCCAGCCAACGGATAGATGAGCGTCAAACCCGCCATGCCGTGCTGACCGGTGATATCAACCGCCTGTGTGGCCTGGCCGAGATGTACCAATTCGCATCCCAACAGTCGCAATCAGCCCATTTTCTCAATCAGGCGCGGGAGCGCTCCCACTCATTGCAAGCCAGCCTGAACGCTCAAATCGCACAAACGCTGGCCCATAGCCCCGAAGAATCCGTTTCCGCCTGGCAGCAAGCCATCACACTTGATCCCAATGAGCCGGTTTACCGCGCTGGATTGGTGAATGCGCTGCTCTCCGCCGGGCGCGCCGATGAAGCCATGGCCGTTTTACTCGACACCGAAACCGCCGCCGGCCCGGCGTGGAATAGCGTCCTGGCGCGCCTGGCAGCCCGCAAAGGCGACGTTGAAGCGGTGAGCCGCCATGTTCACGATGCGCTGTCAACCGCCGGCGGCATTTCGACCGATGGCATTCCGTCGCTCATCGGGCTGCTGCTCGATTTGAACGCGCCGGTCGAAGCCGCACACGCCGCATCGCTCGCGCTCGACCAGCAGCCTAACGACCCGCGCCTGCTGGCTTTGCTGGGCAAAGCAGCTTCGATTAGCGGCCAGCATTCGGATGCTTCTCAGGCGTATCAATTAGCCGTTTTATTGGCCCCCGGGATCATTGATTTTCGCCGGGGATTGGCCGACAGCCTGGAAACAGGCGGCGATTTCGAAGCCGCCCTGCCCGAACGCGTCCGCCTGGCCGGTGAGCCAGGCGCGCCCGCCAGCGACCTGCATGCATTAGCAAAGTGCGCGTTGCGCGCGGGCGATCCTCAGCAAGCCATTGCAGCCTGCCAGCAGGCGCTTACGCTCGACGCCAAAGACGGGGCAGCCTGCGCTATTCTTGGTGAAGCATACCTGGCGTTGAACAACCCCGCCAAAGCCCAGGAACACTTCGTCGCCGCCACGCGGCTGGCCCCGCACCTGCCGCGCCCCTGGCTGGCGCTGGCTGAAGCGCTCGGACAGGCCGGTCAGTCAAACAAAGCCATTGAAACGCTGCGCGCTGCCATCCAATCTATCCCCGGCGATGCCAGCCTGCAATTGGCGCTGGGCGAAGCCTGCCTGGAGGCGGATTCACCCACTCAAGCCCTGCAGCCGTTGCAGCGCGCGGCCGCGCTGTCGCCGTCCGACGTTCGGGCGGCGTTCCGGCTGGGGCAGGCGCTTCGACAGCTTGGTCACATCGAAAACGCCCAGCAGACGCTGGCTCCCGCTTACGCGCGGCAGCCTGATTACCCTGGGCTGGCCTATTGTTACGCCCGGACGCTGCTCGACCTGGGCGACACGCTCGCCGCGCTGGCCCCACTCGGCGCAGCAGTCGCCTCCGGCCCCGATGAGGCCGCGCCCTACCTGGATTACGCCCGCACCCTGCTGGCGACCAGTCACAACCCGGAAGCAGCCGTCAACGCCCTGGAGAGCGTGCTCGAGATGAACGCCTCTGATGGAGCGCTCGATGAGGCCCAGGCGCTGCTCGGCGAGGCGCTGTCTGCGCTGGGCGATCTGCCTGCTGCGCTGAAAGCTTACCAGACGGCGCTCAAATCCCCCCTGGTCGCCGATAGCGGCTGGCGGGAACGACTCTCGCTCGGATTGGGGAAGGTCGCGCTGGATTTGAATCAACCGGATGTGGCCATCGCCGCGCTGCAAGAAGCCGCCCAGGCCGCTCCGTCGGATGCGCGCGCTTACCGGATGCTGTCCGCGGCTTACCGCTCCGCCGGGCTGCCCAACGACGCCCTCAAAGCCGCCCGGATGGCGCTCCATCTGGCGTCCAGCGACCTCGACACATTGATCTGGTTTGCCGAGCAGGTGCTCGAAATCCAGGCGCAGCCCGGTGAGGTCTCGCTGCCCGCCAAAGAGCTTCAAAACGAGATGGCCGGCTCGCTGACCCGCGCCGCCCAATTGGCCCCCGGCCGTCCTGACCTGCTTCTGCGATTGGGCAAAATGCAGGCCGATCTCGGCGACAACGCAACGGGGGCGGAGACGCTGCGCAAGATCATCGTTGCACCCGAGGCGACTCCCGCCGATTTGCAACAGGCCGCCCGGATGCTGCTCGACATAGGTGACGTACAAGCGGCGGCTACCTGCCTGGAACGGGCCGCCCGCGACCTGCAAGCTGCCGGCATAGCGGCCGTCCCGGTGCTGTCCGATCTGGCTGAAGCCTACCGGCAAGCCGGAAATCCACAAGCCGCACTGGAAACGCTCGGGAAGGCGATCCCGCTCGATCCGGAAAACGCCTGCCTGTATCATCTCAAAGCCGATTTACTGCAAGAGACCGGGCGCTCTGCCGAGGCGCTGGTTTGTTTGGAGGCAGCCATCAACCACCTGCCCAATGACCCCGGTCTTCGCCGCCGGGCGGCCTTGATTCTGCGGGCAGGCGGCAAACTTGCCGCAGCCCTGGCGCATGCCGAATGCATGATTGCCGCCTGCGACGCTGCGGCGCAGACTACCGAACCCGACACCAGCGGCCTGGAGGCGCGTACCCTGGCAGCAGAATTGGCACGCGCCCTATTGATGCCCGAGCGCGCCCGCAGCTTTCTCAGCAGCCCACTGGTGGATGTCAGTTTCTTGCCATATTACTGCCTGCGCGCCGAGCTGGCTTTGGAAGCAGGCGCAGACGTGGACGCTGCCGCCAGCCTGTCGGCGGCGCTGGAGACCACACCCCCCGAAGCGCACAACCAGGCGCGCATCCTGGCCGCCCAGGCGCGCCTCACCGCCCGGCGTGGCGATTCGGGCGATGCGCTGCGCATTTTTCAGGAGGCGGTAGAAGCCGCCGGAGACCATCGCTCATCTGCGGCGCTGGCCGAAGCTGCCCTCGACCTGGGTGAATGGGACCCGGCGATTTATCTCGCCCGGCAGGCGGTCGAGGCGGCTCCGCTCGAACCCTACACCCACCTGAGCTTGGCGCGTGCTCTTGTGCGGCGCGCCGAGTTCCAGCGGTTGTGCGAGGCCGCCGGGGTGATCAAACATGCCCCCGGCCAATCGGCGCTGGCCGATCACGCCCGCCAATCGTTCGAAAAGGCTATAACGGCTGCCAATAAACACACCGGTGATACTGGGAACCAACCAGGCGGCAGCACAGAGACCGGCGGCCAGACAATCGCCCGCTGGCGGGCACGCGGACGGGCGGTTTTCCAACCCAGTATCGAAGCCATCCAGGCCTTGGCCGCCCTCTCCGGGACGCAGCCCGACGCCGAGGATGTAGCCGCCCGGTTGGCCGCGCTGCGCATCATCAAGGAGCCGAAAAATGCCGAGCTGCACCTCGCCACCCAGGCAGTACGCGCTTGCGGCCGGCGCCCGCTCGTTCAGTTGCAGCTTGGTTTGCTGATCGCCGAGGAAAACCCGCGCGCCGCGCTGTCGGCGATTCAGGGCATTGTTTCTGGCGCAAAAGCCCCCTTCGACTACGCCCAGGGCGCCTTACCGGGCAGTCTGAGCGCAGTCGAAGACGGTTTTGCATCGTCGCTACCCGCGGTTGACGGCTATCCGTTGTCTGCCATCAGCCACGCGCTGGCAGCACGACTGCTACTGGCAACCGGCGATGATACGGCAGCACAAAAAGCCATCGGGGTGGCGCTCGGCCTGTGGCCCAACGAGCCCCGCTGGCAGGCGCTGGCTGCTGAAATCTGCCTGGCCGAGGGTGACCTGGCGAGCGCGGTCGCCTATCTCGAGGAAGCAGTCAAACTGGAGCCGAAAAACGTCGGGCATCACCTCGCCCTGGGGCAGGCGCTGCTGGCCGAACCAAACATCGAAGCCAGCCATATCCGCCGGGCGCTGCGAACAGTTGAGCGCGCCTGCCGGATGGCTCCCGAAAATGTCGAAGCCTGGCTGGCAATGGCCCACGCCCAGCGGCAGGCCGGCCATCTTGACGAAGCGGTCGCCTGCGCCGATAAAGCGATCACGCTGGCCCCCGAACAGCCCGAACCGCTGATAATGCGCGCCGAACTGGCCCTGCAAAGCAACGATCCGCAGACCGCTTTCGCCAGCGCCCAGGCTGCCGCGCGGTTGCAGCCCAACCAGCCGCCGGCGGCTCTCATCCTGGCGCGCGCCCTCAAAGCGCTCAAACGCCCCGAAGAGGCCCTGGCTGCCCTCGAGGATGCCGTTCCATTGGCCGACGATCCCCTGCCGCTTCTTCTCGAACGTGTCCATCTGCTGCGCCAGTTGAACGATACGACCGCCGCGCTCAACGCCGTCACCGAGCTGGCTCACCATCACCCGGATGATCCGGAAGTATTGTCTGTGCTGGCGCATACCCAGGCCGACTCCGGGCTGTACGATACAGCCATCGCCACCGCACAGAAAGCGCTGAAGAGCGCACCCCTGCAGAATGGATCAGAAGCTTTGGATATAGCCGGGCGCGCCAAACTCCACCATCTGGTCGGCAGCCTGTTGCGGAAATCCGGGCAGCTCGATCAGGCCATCCAACATTTGAGCGAGGCAGTGCGCCAATCGCCGGATTGGGTCGAGCCATATCTCGACCTGGGATACACCCATCAGGAACGCCGCCAGCACGTCAAGGCGCTGGAAATCTTCAAACAGGCCACAACGATTGCCCCGCGCGACCCCCGTCCGTATTACTGCGCCGCGCTGGCCTTCAAAGATGGCAAAGATTACCCTGCCGCCGAAGCTATGCTGCGCCGTGCCGCTGCCCTATCACCCAATGATGTCAGTATCCGCCGCAACCTGGCCGCAGTCGTGGCCCTCAACCTGGTTCACAACCGGAAGCCAGCCGTCGAGCACGCTGAAATATAAAACATGACCCTGCCATCCACCCTCCCTTTCGCCCAGCAGCCCCTCAAGCGCGCTACCCTGCTCACCCTCGTCCGCACCGCCCTGACCGTCGGTGAGGCGCATTATGCCCAGCGCGCCGCCCTGGCCTGGCTGGCAGCCTACCCCGGCGATCTGCTCATCAGCCTCCTGCAGGCGCAGGCGCTCTACCAGGGGGGCAGCCCCAAGTCGGCATTGACGATCATCGAAGGGCTGATCACCGCCGACCCGGAATTCTTCGAGGCGCAGGACTTGCTGACCAGCGTGCAGAAGGCGATCGGCGACCCGCTGGCTGGCGAAACTGCCGGGAACGTCCTGGCATTGGGCGGGGCGCCCGACCCGAGGATTCCCCTGCCCAAAGGGGCGCACGCCCTCCAACGGGCGCGGCAGTCGCTGGCGCGCGGCAGCCTGGCAGAGGCCGAAGCCCTCGTTCACCAGGTCTTGCCGACCAACCCGGTACACCCGCTGGGCGCGGTAACCCATCTGCGGGTGTTGTACGCCAGCCGGAAACTGCCCACGCAGGCGATTTGCAGCCTGGCGCAGTCCTATCACGAGCGCTGGCCCGACTGTCTGCTATTTATGCTCATCCTGGCCGATACGCTCATGGAGGGCGGCGAATCAGACATGGCCGTGGCGCTACTCCACCAGGCCGCCGCCAAAGATGTGGCAGGGCAGATCCCCAACCGGCTGTGGGGAACGGGACATCCCTACGCCAGCCTGTGGCCGGAGATGCTCGAAATCCAGGCCTTTGGGCCGACCTCGCCGCAGGAAATCCCCATCCCGGCAGCGGTCGCGGCGGTGATGGGGTGGAATCTGTTGACGGGAGGCAGCGATCAGCAGTCAGCGGTCAGCAGTCAGCGATCAGTTGCCAGTTATCAGTTATCAGTTATCAGTGATCAGTCAACGGTCAATGATCAACCGTCAACCGTCAACCGTCAACCATCAACCATCCACGGTCAACCGTCCACGGTCAACCGTCAACCACCTCCCGCCGAAATCCCCGAAACGCTGCGACCCATCCAGGCCGAGTTGGAGAAGGTGGCTGCCAGCTTGAAGAAGCCCTACCTGGCTCACTCGGATGGGCGGTTCCCGGTTTACGTGGTGCTCTGCACCCGGCTGGGGCTGGAAACTCAATATGGCGCGGAAGGCGCAGCCCGCCTGGATGATTCCCTGAGGCGGCTGGCGGCGGCGGTACGCACCCGTAACGGGTGGAACGCCATCGTCTTCTACGCAGACGACGCGGCATGCATGGCCGAATACAACCTGACCCCTGCCCGCCACAATGACGCCTGGACGATCAAATTAGCGCTGGCTGACCTGGATGCCGTGCTGCGAAAACGCGGTCAGATGATCGGGGCGCTGCTCATCGTGGGCGGGCCGGAGATCGTGCCGTTCCACCGCCTGCCCAACCCGGTGGACGATGCCGACGCCGAGGTTCCATCGGATAATCCTTATGGAACACGCGACGAGAATTATTTCATTCCAGAGTGGCCGGTAGGCCGCCTGCCGGGAGGCGCAGGGAGCGACCCCGACCCGCTGTGGCATCTGCTGCGCGAGTTGGCGGCGCTGCACGTCGAGCAAGCCAGGCGCGCACCGTGGTACCGCCGGTTATTGGAGCGGGCAGCATCACTTTTCAAAAAGAATTCTCAAACGCGGGCGAGCCTCGGGTACACGGCAGAAATCTGGCGGCGGGCGTCCCTTTCGGTATTCCATCCAATCGGCGATCCGCGCGGGCTGCTGGTCTCGCCGCCGGTGACCGTGGAGCCGGGCAAAGGGATGTGCGACCAGCGCACTGGATTGCCGGTGAACGTCTTCTTCCCCAAGTCGAGGCTGGGCTATTTCAACCTGCACGGCGTGGTTGATTCGGCGGAATGGTATGGGCAGCGCGATCCGCTCGAAAGCGAGTCCGGGGCAGATTACCCGGTGGCGCTGCGCCCCGAGGATTTGGGCAACACCAATCACCGCACCGATACCAATCATCGCGGCGACGTCAACCACGGCTATACCCCGAAAGTGGTCTTCAGCGAGGCCTGCTATGGGGCGCATATCATCGGGCGAAATATCGAGGAGACGCTGGCGCTGAAATTCCTGACCTCGGGCAGCCAGGCGGTGGTCGGCTCGACGGTGACGGCTTACGGCTCGGTGACGACGCCGCTCATCGCCGCCGATTTGCTGGGGATTGCCTTTTGGAGCTACCTGCGGGAGGGGATTCCCGCCGGGGAGGCGCTGCGCCGGGCGAAGATTCACCTCGCTAAGGAGATGCACCGCCGCCAAGGCTATCTCGACGGGGAAGACCAGAAGACGCTGATCTCCTTTGTGCTGTACGGCGATCCGCTGGCGCAGCCAATGGGACAGCCGCGTACCCCAAAGGCGATACTTCGTCCCCTGACAACACCCACCACGATCAAAGTGGTGTGCGACCGGGCCGAAACCGACCTGCCAGCGCCCGTCCCGGCGGAGGTGATGGCGCACGTCAAACACGTGGTTGCCCAATATCTGCCAGGCATGGCCGATGCGACGGTGGCCTTGGCGCACGAGAAATCGGAGTGCCACGATGGCGGCCATACCTGCCCGACCAGCCAGTTCGGGGCCAAGTCCCGCCCGGCGCACGCGCCGAGCCGCCAGGTGGTCACGTTGAGCAAGCGGGTAGAACAGGCGGCGCACGTCCACCGCCACTATGCGAGGCTGACGCTGGATGCGCAGGGGAAATTGGTGAAGCTGGTGGTGTCGAGGTAGGTAATCAGGTAATCAGGTAATTAGGTAATCAGGGGATTAGGGGGCAGGGGGCGGGAGCAGTCAACGAGCAACAGTCGGCGCACTGATCACTGATAACTGATCACTGATCGTGGTATGATTGCCGCCATGAGATCTCGTGGCCCGCTTTCTGCTCTCAGTTGGTTATCGGTGGTGCTGGTGGTGGGGGCTGTGGTGCTGTTCACCATCAACTTGATACGCTTCAGCCGGTTGTGGGGCTATTTCCCGGCAGGTCTGACGATTGCTGGAATCCCAGTGGAGGGGCTGGATCGCCAACAGGCGGCGCAGCGCATCCTGGAGGTGTATTCCCTGCCGGTCGAGCTGCATTATGGGGAAGCGGTGATTCAAGTCAGCCCTGGGGTGTTCGGTGTGGAGCTGGATATCGAAAGTATGCTGGCGGCTGCCGATCAGGAACGCGTGCGCCAACCGTTTTGGAATGCGTTTTGGGATTATCTTTGGGGACGCACCGCTACACCGGTTGATATTCCCCTACGGGTCGCCAATTTCTCGGAGGAGCGCCTGCGATCGTATCTCACTTACGAGATCGGGGCGCGTTACGATCAAGCGCCGCTGCCAGCAATGCCAGTAGTGGGGACAGTGAATTTTCAGGCCGGCCAACAGGGTACGGCGCTGGATATTGACCGGGCGGTGCTGCTGATCGAGAATGCGCTGCGTTCGCCGACCAGCCGGGTGGTGAGTCTCCCGCTCGAACGCACCGATCCCCTGCGGCCAGCGTTCACCAATTTGAGCGTCCTGCTCAAGCAGACGATCCGCCTGTCGGGTTTCGACGGGGTGATCGGCGTCTACGTGCTCGATCTGCAAAGCGGGCAAGATATCTATTTCGTCATGCAGGAGAATGAGCCGCTGCCAATGCCGCCAAATGTTGCGTTCAGCGCCAGCAGCACGATCAAGATTCCGGTGATGGTATCTGTGATGCGGCGGCTGCCGGAAACCCCGGACGATGAAACCAACCAATATCTCGAAGAGATGATCGGAAAATCCATCAATTCCGCTACCGACTGGTTGATGGAGCAGGAGCTTGACTCGATCCGAGGCCCGCTGATCGTGACAGAAGATATGCAGGCATTGGGGCTGGAAAACACCTTCCTGGCGGGATTCTTCTATCCCGGCGCGCCGCTGTTGACGCGATTTCAGACTCCTGCCAACCAGCGCGATGATATTTCGACCGAGCCAGACCCCTATAGCCAGACTTCGCCGGACGAGATTGGGATGCTGATGCAGGACATCTACCTCTGCGCCAATGAAGGCGGCGGCGCATTGATTGCGGCATTCCCGGGGGAGATCACGCCCGCCAAGTGCGACACGATGATGCGGTATTTGATCGAGGACCGTATTGCGCTGCTGATCCAGGCAGGCGTGCCAGATGGGACGAAAGTGGCGCACAAGCACGGCTGGGTGGTGGATGCGTTCGGGGTGATCCACGATATGAGTGACGCGGCGATTGTGTACACGCCCGGCGGGGATTATGTGCTGGCGGTATATCTTTGGCACCCGGTGCAGCTCGTGTTCGACCCGTCGAACAAGCTGGTGTCGGATCTGTCGCGGGCGGTGTATAACTTCTATAATTTGCCGACGCCGTGAGAGGGGCGAATGGGCAAATAAGCAAGGGGCAAGTGGGAGCAAAAGTGGAGATTACGAGGGCGAGATGGATCGAGGAGAAACGGCGGCTGGCGGCGGCAGGATTTCAGATGGTCGAGGATGGATTTGGGGATAAGTATTACCACGTAGCGGCGAGGAAAAGAGTAATAGAATGCCTTAAAATAGGAGTAGAGGCCACAAATGGATTCCCTTCAGCTATCAACTGACGCTGCCAGCAAGTTATTAACAGCAATCACCGACAGCCCAATCCTTGACGTTCAGCACATCTCGAACACCAATGACGTGTTCAAAGTCGTCACCGAGCGGGATGGCAATTTTTACGTCAAGTTCCATACATCGCAATGGTACAAAGAGGCGGCTGACACCTATCTCGTGGTGCAGCGGGAAAAGGCGGTCAGCGAGATGCTGAAGCGCAAGGGGATTCCACTCAACTACGACACCTGGGTGGATTGCAGCCGGAGCATCGTCAGCCGGTCGGTGCTCATTTCGAGCGAGCTACCGGGAATACCGGTTCCCACGGCGCTCGTCGAGTCGCAAGGGGAACGCGATCAAATCCTGGCCGCGCTGGCGCATTTCCTGAGGCAACTGCACGAGCTGACATTTGCGACAGCCGGGTACATCGAATTTTGCGGGGATGCGGATATGCCGCTCGCCCTCGACCCACGCGAGTGCTATTGGTGGGATACGCACGCCTGTCAGAAAGAGGCGAATTACCAAAAGCTGGCTTCGGGCATACTGGAGGCGAAAAAGGCGCTGCTCTCTCCCAACCTGTGCGCCAGCTTCGAGGCGATGATCGAGGCGATTCCTGTCTCGGTGGGGCCGGGGTACTCGCCGCCGCGCCTCGTGATCAACAATTATCACCCATTTCACATCCATGTCGTGCGGGGCCCCTCGGGCTGGCGCGCCGCCGGGCTGTACGATTTCGAGGCGGCGTCTTCGGGCAATCCGATCTTCGACCTGGTGGGGAACGAGCTCCAACTGGCCCCGGTAATCGGCAACCTGGCCTGGAGAGATCATTTCTACAGCGTTTACGGACAACGCCCGGCGCTGGAGGCGTTCAAAACCGTGCTGCTGTGTTTCCTGCTGCTCGACCTGGGCGGGAAACCGGTCGCAGCGATCCCCAACCCCGATTGGCTGATGGCCAGGTTGCCCGATCTGATCGAAGCCGAGACGTATGATGCTTTCGACTGGTATCCAGCTAACCGGCCGTAAAACGAGAAAGAGTTGGGCGCAGGAGAGCAACAATGACCACACTTTCACCCAAAAACGACGCCGAGCTTCCACAAGCTATCTCCGAGGGTGTTTTCGATATCCCGATCCAGTTGGAAGGCTCGCTCGAAGAGCAGCGTGGGGCGCTGAGAGAAACGCTGCTGGCAGCCCAACAACGGCTGGCGCGCTTCGCCATCGAGCATGGCTGGCGGGAGCATATACAAGCTCCATTTCCAAAGCTGGCTCGCTTCTACGATGACAAAGCCCGTTTCGATCACGATCTTTTGGAGTTCTGCGAACTTGATACAAGCATCGAGCTGCCTAAAACTTATTGCGCCGCGCTGGAAAAGGGGGTGCTAATCAGTGTGTCGCCCGATCTATACCGAGAGTTGTTCCCCGCAGGCCAGGAGGATTCTGCCTTCGAGAAGTTGTTGACCCACGAGATGGCGCACAGGCTGCACATCCGCATCCTGAAAGGGGATGAAGACGCTATGGGGCCGGTCTGGTTCTACGAGGGATTCGCGCTCCACACCGCCAGCCAATTCGAGAAAACTGCGCCAGTCATGGAAGCAGATGCGATCTGGGAAGTGGTAGGAGCAGAGGAACGGGGCGACTATCGGCAGTACGCTACGGTATTTCGATATTTTCTTGAAAAAACCAGCATTCACGAGCTGGTCGAGAGGGCAGGCAAGGAAGAATTCGCGCGCTGGTTGAAACAGATCACACCGATCACACCATAGATAGACAACTTACTAATAAATCCCAATCATTTCCAATTTCCAGCAGTCGTTTTTATGTCACAATCAATCCAACGAGAGAGTTCCGCCTGACAAGCGCCGCCGGCAGATCATTGTATTGGTTATAAGCTCAGGTTGGCGCGTAGGGCGAGTTACTGTTTAAGAGCTTATCTGATCTATCGAAAAACCATGACTGACACAGCAACTATCAACGATCTCTTCGAGTTAGCTATCACCTCGGAGAAAGCATCTGAACAATTCTACCGCGGCCTGGAAACCAGGTTTACCCATATCCCTGCTGTCGCCCAATTCTGGGAAGACTATGCCTGTGATGAAGCAACGCACGTGCTGATGTTGGTAAACGTGCGAAATTCCTTGAGCCAGGCACGACTGGCGGCACCCGCCAACCCTCACATACTGGCCTATGCCCGCAAGGCTGCCCAATTCTCAGTGGTTGACGCACTCAATGGCGTCAATAACCTCGAAGATGCTTACCGCCTGGCGCAAATGCTGGAAGGCTCTGAAGCAACCGCTGTTTTCGAGTTCCTGGTTACCGGGTCATCCATGACCCAACTTTCCAGCGTCGGATTGGCTGCCCGCTTGCAGGTTCACCTATATTAAAATTATCAATTCATTTCCCGAAGAGTTCTGCACGCCAGACAGCCGGCGGGTCATCCCGGCCCAAAAATAGGGATCATCCAACCTTGTCATTACCGCCCGGTTGTGCGACCATCATCAGGTCGAAACACCCCTTTGGCCGAGATGGAGGGAAATCCCAATATATTAGAATTTTCCCAATAAATCCAAACCAATTCAAATTATTTTCCTCCCGTTTTTGTGCAACAATACCAATATCAAACGCCTGAATGGGACACATCAATACATCAAATGTCATGGGGTCATCAGGCCATTTCCATCAGCGCCAAAACCGATGATTCTGTCTGTGCGATGGAATCACCGGCGGGGTGATTTCGGAACGGGAGGTTTTGCTGCAATGGACGATTCTATTTCCACAAATGCTATGTACGAGATAGCGATTTCATCGGAAAAGGCCGCTGAACTATTCTACCGTGGCCTGGAGGCCAAATTTGCTCATTTGCCTGCCGTCGCGAATTTTTGGCGGGAATACGCTCAGGAAGAGGCCATGCACACTGCCGAGCTGGAAGCTATCCGAAAAGCCAAAAGCCCGGAGCAATTGTCAGCACCGGCTGATCCCCATTTTCTGGCGTATGTGCGCGACGCGGCCCAGTTTTCAGCGGTTAACGCCCTCAACGATATCGAGACGCCGAATGATGCTTACCAACTGGCACGAAGGCTGGAATGCTCGAAGACCTATGCCATTTTCGAATTCTTGATTGCTGAAAAACCAATTAACGATATATCAGCTTTCGCGCTTGCCGCCCGGCTGCAGGAGCATGTTTGCAAGCTGATGAAGAATTTCCCGGTGGAGTACACGACAACCGCGAGCCAGTCAGTCATGCAGACCTATGGAAATTGATAAATGCCGCGATTTAACATAAACCGTCACCAAAAAACCGGCTTGAGGCCGGTTTTTCATTTTGTGTTCCACACAGACATGCACCCCCGGAATTCAGTAATTCTCATTTTGTATATTCTCAATATTCCGGGGTGAACCCGCTCCGGAGTGCAGGCTTTAGCCTGCGAAAAGCGGCCTA